>CAZFOT010000122.1:0-10360 GCA_964520365.1 uncultured Hydrogenophaga sp. | reverse complement strand
GGGAAGCCGCGTCAGCGGCGCAGGGGGGAGTCAATCATTCCGAAGGACGACTTTGGCGTACTCGGTGATGCCGATCACGTGGAAGAACGCGGAAACCAGCCGATGCGCATCGACGAACTGGACCGTGCGTCCTTGCGCGTGGTGGCCGGAGACCCAGTTCAGCAAGGTGCCGGCGGCGGAGAAATCCACCCGGATGAGGTTGCGGCACGAAATGATCATCACGTCGGCGCCTTTCAGGCGCCGCTCCAGCGTCTCCAGGGTGGTCTGGGGATCGCCGCGGATCTCGCCGGAGAGCTCGACCAGGCCCAACTGATTGAACTCCGAGCTCTGGCTGTCCTGGGCCGAATCGCCCGGATACCCGGACGCTACCTGCTCCATCAGGACCTCGCCCAGCACCGACTGGCCGGATTCGCTGGCCTGCTGGCTCACCAGCGAACGGAAATGGCACAGCGGCTGCTCCCACCCGGGAGGCGACACCTCGTAGGTGACGCAGAAATCCAGCGCCGTGAGCTCGAACTCGTCGGCCCGGTTCATCACCCGCAGGATGGCCAGGCGCAGTTCCCACCAGAGCTGCTCGACGTCACGGCGGCTCGACGGCGTGAGGGTCTTGAGCAGGTCGCGCAGGCTCGAAGCCCCCAGGAAGCGCAACTCCACCTCCTGGTCCCCCCAGAGCGTGAACACGCCCAGCAAGGCCTTGGCCGCCTTGGCATCGATGCTCTCGATGTGGGACCAGTCCAGCACCCAGGGCTGCGGCACCCGCAGCAGCACGTTCTGCAGGGTGCCCACGGCATGGGCATCGACCTCCGCGTCACAGACCCAGGCCGCCCGGCCGGAGCTGGCCGACGGCGTGAATTTCTTTCCCGAGAGCTTGCTCACCAGGTCGGGCATGTCGTACCACTGGGGCGCCGAGCGGTCGAAGCGGTTCACGAAGTCCACGGCATGGCTCTCGAAAGGCGCCAACTGGCCGGTGGCCCGGTACAGGTCGAACAGCGCCAGCCAGTCCTCCTGCTGTTCGACGCGCGCGCCGCCCTCGCTGAGCACCTCCAGCAAACCCTGCTCGGCGCCGGCATCGTCGCCGTTGGCGAACCGGATGGCCGCCTCCTCCACTTCCGGGTCCTGGACGATTTCGTTCACGTCGAGCGCGAAGAAATGCGATGCCGAGAACGACGAACCCGACCCCGAGCCGCCATTCGACTTGGCCGGCGCCATCAGCCCGGTGCGCGCCGGCGACGGGCCGGTGAGCGCCGAACGGGCACTCTCGATGGTTTCGCTGTCCCGGGTCGCCTGCCTCGGCGCCGCCGCAAGCTCGGCGGGAGAAGGAGGCGGCGGCGACGGCGGTGGCATCGCGACCGCGTTCGCCGGTTCGACATCTTCCTTCGGAGGTGCGAGGTGAGCGGGTTCGGTTTCCTTGTATTGCTGGCGCCGGCGAATCTCCTCCGGGTCCGGCCCGCGCCTGGCTTCGGGTTCCGAGGGCGCGGTATGGAGGGCATTGCCGCCGCTGCTGATGCTCGAACCCGTGGCCAGGGAGTCGGGGCCTTTGGTCTTCCACCATTGCATCGACATCTGGGCTTCGATCTCGTCGATCTTCTTCAGGGTCATGGCCCGGTCATCCGGCTTGGACGGCAGGCTGCTCTGGAAGAAGGAGGGACGCACGCCAGGGCCTTCGGCGCCGGAAGCCTCGCGGCTGCGGATCTTGCGCAGCATGTCGAACTCGCGCCTGCGCACGAAATCGTTGCGGCGCTTGCGCTCGATCATTTCCTTGAGCGCGGCCTTGCTGTACTCGCTTTCGCGGTCGGCCGACCGCGTGTCCAGATCCGACCAGCTGGTGGTCGGATGCCGCACGAATTTCACCACCTTGGACAGGAAGCCGCCGTTGGATTCGTCCTTGGCCATCTCAGTTTTCCATGGCGCCGGAGCGCGACCCGCAATCCATGAAACAGCGCCGCCCAGGGGCGCCGAAGGTCCGGCTCCGCCGGCCCGATGGTGCCGTCCCCCATCCAAGCGCCCGAAGGGCGCGCCAGGGAGGGGGGAAGCCGCGAAGCGGCGCAGGGGGGAGTCTCATCTCGTTAATCGCCGAACATTTTCTGCTTGAGCTCGCGCCTTTGTTGGGCCTCCAGCGAGAGGCTGGCGGTGGGCCGGGCCATCAGGCGGCCCACGCCGATGGCCTCGCCCGTCTCCTCGCAATAGCCATAGTCGCCCGCGTCGATGCGCGCGATGGCCTGTTCGATCTTCTTGAGCAGCTTGCGCTCTCGGTCGCGGGTGCGCAGTTCCAGCGCATGTTCTTCCTCGATGGTGGCGCGGTCAGCCGGATCGGGCACGACCACAGTGTCCTCGCGCAAGTGCTCGGTGGTTTCACCGGCGTTGGCGAGCATGTCGGCCTTGAGCTGGGAAAGCTTGAGCCGGAAGAAAGCGAGCTGCACATCGTTCATGTACTCGCTGTCGGGCATGGCCTGCACGTCCTGGTCCGTCAATTTCTCGACAGGCAGGTTCTTCCAGTTGTTGGCCCGTTTCGGGTCTTTCTGGATGGAGGAGGGCACGGGAGGAGTCATCACTGCACGTTCGTTCATGGTGGAGAAAGTCGCTTTCGCGGCATCGGGCGCGTGGGTGGGGACCACCGCGGCCTGGGTCATCTGTTCCATCATCACCTTCTTGGCGGCGCGCTTACCCAGGGGACGGGGCGTGGGTTCGATCGGCGCGGGCGCTGCGGCTTTGGCCGGCGCGGCAGCGCGCCTGGGGGGCGATGAAGGGACAGCAAGCGGCCGGGGTGGCGTGGAGGGTTTGGGCGCGGCCACGGCCTTGACCGGCGCCTTGACCGGGGCCTTGACCGGGGCCTTGGCCGGCGCCTTGGGCACGGGCCTGGCCGCCGTGGTCCTGGCGGTTGCCTTGGCCGCTGCCTTGGGAGGAGACTTGGGCACCGCCTTGGGCGCCGGTTTTGCCGCCGGGGTCTTCGCCGCGACCGCCCGCCTGGATGCAGGCGCGCTCTTGGCGGCCGAGGCGATGCGTGGCTGGGCGGGCTTCGTCTTGGCGGGAGACGCTGCCTTGGCAGCAGGCTTGCCCTTGGACACGGCGGCGGACGAACGGCCCTTGGCCTGCGGCGCGGCGGTTTTGGCGGTCCTGGTGGCCGGGGCGGCTTTCACAACGGGTCTCCTCTCAGGTCCAGACGGGGCATGGACTTCGGGTTGCACTGGCGACAGGACCGGGGTCTTTCGCGCCACGCTTCGGACCGGACGAGCCGGCGTTGTCGTCGTTATACCTGCTTTGGGATGGCGCTTGTTGGCCGGCGCCACCCGACCAGACGGGTCTGCAAACTTGGGCCGCGATTGTAACGAAGCCGCGTCGGGCGCGGTCGCCGGCTTGCCCGAGGGGAAACCCAAGCGTTGGAGAAGCGAGACAAAGAGCACGGTCAACCCCGGTTCATGTGGCGAAGATCGAGAACATCCGTCTCTTCAAGCCAGGGATTGGTCGAGTCCCTGGACAAGAATGTCCTTGGGAAGGTCGATACCGATGAACACCATCTTGCTCGTGCGGGGCTCGCCTTCGGCCCAGGCGGGTCCGAGATCGCTGCCCATGAGCTGGTGCACCCCCTGGAAGATGACCTTGCGGTCGGTGCCCTCCATGTCGAGCACGCCCTTGTAGCGCAGCATGCGCGGTCCGTACACCTGCACGATGGCGCCCAGGAAATCCTCGAGCTTGACGGGGTTGAACGGCCGGGTGGCCCGGTAGACGAAGCTCTTCACATCGTCGTCGTGATGGTGGTGGTGGCCATGTCCCTCGTGGCCGTGCTGGTGCGAGGGGTGGTTGCAGTGCTCCCCATGCTCGTGGTCATGGTGGTCGTGGCCATGCCCGTGGTTGTGGTCGTGATGCTCGTCGGCCTGGAGGAAGTCGGGATCGATGTCGAGCTTGGCGTTCAGGTTGAAGCCGCGCAGATCGAACACCTCCTGGATGGCCACTTCGCCGAAGTGGGCCGGCCGCATGGGCGCGCGCGGGTTCATGTGCTTGAGGCGATGGACCAGCGCATCGACTTCCCCGGTGTTCACGAGATCGGCCTTGCTGATGAAGATCTGGTCGGCGAAACCGACCTGGCGGCGCGCCTCCTGGCGGTCGTCGAGCTGCTGGGCGGCGTGCTTGGCGTCCACCAGGGTAACGATGGCGTCCAGCAGGTACTGCTCGGCCACCTCGTCGTCCATGAAGAAGGTCTGCGCCACCGGGCCGGGGTCGGCCAGGCCGGTGGTCTCGATCACCACCCGGTCGAAGTCCAGCTCGCCCTTGCGCTTCTTCTGCGCCAGGTCGGCCAGCGTGGCGCGCAGATCGTCGCGGATGGTGCAGCAGATGCAGCCATTGCTCATCTGGATGATGTTCTCGCTCGTGTCGGCCACGAGGATGTCGTTGTCGATGTTCTCCTCGCCGAACTCGTTTTCCACGACGGCGATCTTCTGGCCGTGCGCCTCGGTGAGCACGCGCTTGAGCAGCGTGGTCTTGCCCGAGCCGAGGAAGCCGGTGAGGATGGTGGCGGGAATCAGGGCCATGGGCAGTCTGTCTTTCCAAACCTGAAAGCAAGAACCCCGCCCACCGTGGACGGGGTTTACCTTCCACAGTGTAGCGGGGCTGTCAAGCGGGGGCTTCGACAGACAGATAAATGATTGACCTGAACGGCATCACCGGTTTCGACTGGGACGATGGAAACATCCGCAAGAACGACAACAAGCACGGCGTTACGTCGGCCGAGGCCGAACAGGTGTTCTTCAACACGCCGCTGTTGCTGCTGGGCGATGCCAAGCACAGCCGGCAGGAAGCCAAGTATCACGCGCTCGGCAAGACCGATGCCGGGCGATTGTTTCACATGACTTTTACCCTGCGTCAGTCGGGTAGCCTGATTCGTTTGATTTCCGCCAGGGACATGCAACGAAAGGAGCGAGCCTTCTATGAACAAACCGACAACCAGTAAAAAAAATCATTCCCGCGTTCGCCAGCGAAGCGCAGGAGCGGGCGTTCTGGGAAGCGCACGACTCCAGCGAATACCTCGACTGGTCGAAAGCCCAGCGCGCAGTGCTGCCCAACCTCAAACCCAGCACCCGCACGATCTCGCTCCGGTTGCCGCAGCACCTGCTCGACGCCATCAAGGTGGCGGCCAATGCACGGGATGTGCCCTACCAGTCGCTCATCAAGATATGGCTGCAGGAGAAGGTGCACGACTGATGGGCCGTGGAGGCCATGCCAAGCAAGTGGCATGGCCCCTTCGGGTGCGGCCCACCCGGTAATCTGCTTCGGCGTGATGCACGGATTGCGCGACGCGCCGTACCTCCGTCACGGCCGCAGGTAGACAAACCCTTCGCGCGCCTGCAGGCGCGCCACCTCGGCCACGCCGGAGGGGACCACCCTGGCTTCCATGGCCACCTTCGAGGCGTCGATCTGGCGCGCGACCAGGGTGTTGTTGCACACGAGGAAGTCCACCCCCTTGGCAGCCAGATCGCCGATGGCGCCGGCGAACGACTGGTTCGACTGGTTGGTGGCGCCATCGAGCAGGAAGTCGATCCCGGGGCCGTGCGTGACCACCACGATCTTCGCGGTCGGATCGGCGGCCAGGTGGTTGCGGATGTTGGCGATCGCGCGCGAAGCCTGGGGAATGCCATCGCTCATGTGGTAGACGACCTTGATGGGTCCGGCCGCGGCGGTCTGCGCCAGGGCCGGCGCCGGCACGCCAAGCACGGCAGCGAAAAGAAGAAGGAAGAAAAAAGCCCGAAGGGCAATGCTCGGTCCGCGCATGGAAACCTCCAATAAAAAGAAAATGCTTATGCAGTGATTTTCTGCCGCGATGGGGTCGTCACCCAGGGGGATTACCCCCGCTCGCCGGCGCGGGAGGCACCGGATCCGGCCCGGCCGCGCCGGGTTCGGGTGTGGCCTGCCCCTCGGCACGGGCGAGCGCCCGGGGGTGCGCAGCGTCATACACCTTGGCCAGGTGCTGGAAATCCAGCCGGGTGTACACCTGCGTGGTGCTGATGCTCGCGTGGCCCAGCAGTTCCTGCACCGCCCGCAGGTCGCCGCTGGACTGCAGCACGTGGCTGGCAAAGGAATGGCGCAGCATGTGCGGATGCACCGGCGTGGCCAGGCCGGCGAGTCGGGAGCGGCGCTTGAGGCGCACGCGGATGTGCTGTGGCGTGAGGCGCTCGCCCCTGGCGCTCACGAACAGCGCCGCGGTGCTGGCCGCGCGCACGCCGAGCAGGGATGGGCGCTCCTGCAGCCACTGCGCCAACGCCTGCAGCGCGGCGCTGCCCACCGGCACGCTGCGGCGCTTGGCGCCCTTGCCCAGCACGTGGGCCTCGCCGGCGGCCAGGTCGATCCAGCCCCTGGCGTCCTCGCTGGCCCGCACGTCAAGCCCCACCAGCTCGCCGATGCGCAGGCCACAGCCGTAGAGCAGTTCGGTGATGCAGCGGTCGCGCGCTTCCAGCGCCGGCGGGTCGGCCGCCTCCGCATGGGACGCCAGTTGCACCGATTCGTCCACCCCCAGGGCCTTGGGCAGCGGCTTGCCCGCCTTGGGCGCGCGCACGTCCTGCACCGGGTTGTGGTCCACCAGGCCCTGCCGTCCCAGCCAGCGGTACAGGCCCCGCCAGCCCGAGAGGATCAGCGCGATGCCGCGCGGGCTGCGCCCGGCGCCGTGCATCTGTGCCACCCAGCGCCGGATGTGGGCGTTCTGCACCGTTGCCAAGGACAGTCCTGCCTCCGCCACCCTGGCGGACAGTTTTTCGAGATCCAGCGTGTAGAGCGCGAGCGTGCGATCGGCCAGGCGTTTTTCGACGCGCACGTGGCTCAGATAGGCCTGCACCAGTTGCGCGTCGCCGTCCACGCTCACTCCTGCAGCGGGTCCACCACGGGCCGCAGCCTGGACAGCGCCGCGCTGGTGAGTTCGCCGATGCGTTCCAGGAAATCGGTGCCCATGTCGGATGCAAAGCGCTGCGCATCGGACGAAGCCAGCACCAGCAGGCCGAAGGCCTGCGGCGCGATGCCCGCGCGCAGCGGGATCAGCGCCAGCGACGCGGCCGACGAGGGGTCCACCAGCCACTGCGCCGCCTCCAGCCCGGGGTTGGCTCCGCAGTAGGGAAGGCTCAATGACGAAGCGAAGGCCATCACGTCCTCGCTGGCCCCCTGGGCGAACGATTCGTGCTCGAACTCGGGCGACACCGCCCAGACCTTGATGGCCACCTGCGGCACCAGGAACTGCTGCGCGATCTCGCGCGAGATCACCTCCGGCAGGTCGCGCGGCTCGCGGGTCAGCAGGAGTTCTCGGGTCCAGCTCTGCAGCTTGTCGGCGATGGCGGTGTTCTCCTGGCCGTGCCGGATCATCTCGGCAGCCTTGAGCTCCAGGCCGCGGATCTTCTCGCGCAGCATCTCGGCCTGGCGCTCCTGCAGGCTCACCGCGCGCTGGCCGTGCGGGCTGGTCAACTGGACCGCCGCCAGCAGGCCGGCATGGCGCTCGAAGAAGTCCGGCGTGTTGGACAGGTAGTCGGCGATGTCGTCTTCGGTGATCGGCGGAATGGGGTTGTGCGTCATGGGATTCCCTGTGATGGATCGGTCAATCGAGGTCGGGCACGTCGATCTCGCCCTCGAACACGGTGGTGGCGGCGCCGGTCATGTGCACCGGCGCGGAGTGGGTGGCACCATCCTGCCATGCGATGGTGAGCACGCCACCGCGCGTGTGCACGTCCACGCGCGCATCGAGCAGGCCGATGCGGATGCCGGCCACCACCGCGGCGCAGGCACCGGTGCCGCAGGCCAGGGTTTCGCCGACGCCGCGCTCGAACACCCGCAGGCGCACGCGGCCCCGGTCCACCACCTGCAGGAAGCCGGCATTGGCGCGCGCCGGGAAACGGGGGTGGTTCTCGATGCGCGGTCCCCAGTCGAGGACCGGCGCGGCATCCACGTCGTCCACCAACAGCACCGCGTGCGGGTTGCCCATGGACAGCACGGACACCGGCGCCCGGTTGCCATCGCCCAGCTCCAGCGGCCAGCATTCCCAGCCGCCCAGGGCCTGCGGTGCCAGCCCCTGGGCGTCGAACGGAACGCGGTCCGGCTCGAACACCGGTGGACCCATGTCCACGGTGACGCGCCCATCGCCATCGAGCAGCAGGCTGAGCTCGCCCTTCTGCACCTTCACGCGCACCGGGTTGCGGTCGGTGAGTCCCTTGTCGCGCACGTAGCGCACGAAGCAGCGCGCACCGTTGCCGCAGTGCTCGACCTCGCCGCCGTCGGCGTTGTGGATGACGTACTCGAAGTCCAGCCCCGCGCCGGGCGAGGGCCGCACGCTCAGGATCTGGTCGGCGCCGACGCCGAAATGCCGGTCCGCCAGGAAACGGTACTGCGCGGCGCTCAGACCCAGGCGCGCGCGCGTCTCGTCGAGCACGACGAAATCGTTCCCGGCGCCCTGCATCTTGGTGAATCGGATGTGCATGCGGCCGATTATCCGCCCAGCGCGATGCACGCCGCGCCGCAGACGGGTGCGCCTCGCCCGGGTGCATGCGCACCGCCATGGTCGCACCGCCTGCTCGAAGGAACTGCTTGTGCACAAATCGGGTGCAATTTTGTATGCAATCCACGGGATATTGCGTACACAACAGGCGGCGCGGGCCTGGCACGGGTTATGCAGTTCACGGTGGCATGAACGCACCCCCCGCCCAGCCCGCCGGCATCGAACTGATCGCGCTGACCAAGCAATACGCCGCCGGCAGCGTGGCGGTGGACCGCATCGACCTGTCCATCGCCAGCGGCAGCTACTGCTGCCTGCTCGGTCCCTCGGGCTGCGGCAAGAGCACCACGCTGCGCATGATCGCGGGCCACGAGAGCACCACCAGCGGCGACATCCTGCTGGAGAACCGCAACATCACCAACCTGCCGGCGGCCGAGCGCGGAACGGCCATGATGTTCCAGAGCTTCGCGCTCTTCCCCCATCTCTCGGCGCTGGACAACGTGGCCTTCAGCCTGAAGATGAAGGGCGTGGCCAAGGGTGTGCGCCACCGGCAGGCGCAGGACCTGCTGGAGCGCGTGGCCATGGGCCACCTCAGCGCGCGCAAGCCGGGCGAGCTCTCGGGCGGCCAGCAACAGCGCGTGGCGCTGGCGCGCGCGCTCATCACGCAGCCGCGCGTGCTGCTGCTCGACGAACCGCTCTCCGCGCTCGACCCCTTCCTGCGCATCCAGATGCGCGCCGAGCTGCGCCGCTGGCAGAAGGATCTGGGCCTGACCTTCATCCACGTCACGCACTCGCAGGAGGAAGCGATGGCGCTGGCCGACACCATGGTGGTGATGGACCACGGCCGCATCGAGCAGGTGGGTCCGCCGCACGAGGTCTACAACCGGCCCGCCAGCGAGTTCGTGGCCCGCTTCATGGGCGGACACAACGTGCTGGAGACCACGCAGGGCAAGGTCGCCGTGCGCAACGACCACATCCGGCTCGCGCCGCTGTCGCAAGGCGAGGGCGGCTGGCCCGCCACCGTGCACGACGTCGAATACCAGGGCACTTACGTGCTGCTCGGACTGCGCCTGGCCGAGGGCCAGGCGGGCGAGAACATCTCGGTGATGCTGCCCGAAGCCAGCTTCGCCCAGCAGCCCTACGCGCCCGGCGACAGGGTCAGCATGACCTGGGCCGCATGGCAGGCCCACAGCTTCCCCCCCGCCCGGGCCGCCTGAAGCACGCCCGGTCTTTCTTCCCTTCCCCCTCCCCCAACCATCCGCACAGCAGGAGATCCGCCATGTCGCACACCGATCACGATCACGAGTCCGCCACCCCCGCCCCGACCGGACTGAGCCGCCGCAGCCTGCTGCAGGGCACCGCCGGCCTGGCCGGCATCCTCGCCGCCGGCATGGCGCCGGCCGTGCATGCGCAGGAGAAGATCGTGCTGCGCTACCTGGGCACCGCGGTGAACCAGGACAAGGCCATCGCCGAGAAATTCAAGGCCGACACCGGCATCGAGATCCAGTACGTGGCCGTGACCACCGACGACGTGACCAAGCGCGCCGTCACCGCGCCCAACAGCTTCGACCTGATCGACACCGAGTACTTCTCGCTGAAGAAGATCGTGCCGACCGGCAACCTCAAGGGCATCGACGTCAAGAAGATCAAGAACGCCGACAAGATCACGACGCTGTTCACGACCGGCATGGTCGCGGGCAAGGCGGTCGGCGACCAGGGCACCGCGCCGAAGAAGGTGATCTACCTCGAGGGCGAAAAGAGCAAGGTGTTCGCGAAGGCGCCGACGCAGTTCATGTCGCTGATCCCGACCGTCTACAACGCCGACACGCTGGGCATCCGCCCCGACCTGATCAAGCGCCCGATCGACAGCTGGGCCGAGCTGCTGAACCCGGAGTTCAAGGG
>CAZFOT010000121.1:3729-10374 GCA_964520365.1 uncultured Hydrogenophaga sp. | reverse complement strand
CTACCGCATGAAGCTGCTCGGCGCGACGGTGGTGCCGGTGGAGAGCGGCAGCAAGACGCTGAAGGACGCGCTCAACGAGGCCATGCGCGACTGGGTCGCCAACGTGGACAACACCTTCTACATCATCGGCACCGTGGCCGGCCCCCACCCCTACCCCATGATGGTGCGCGACTTCCAGAGCGTGATCGGCGAGGAATGCCTCAAGCAGATGCCCGAGATGCTCCGGGAGGCCGGCTGCACCGGCGAGCAACCCGACGCGGTGGTGGCCTGCGTGGGCGGCGGCAGCAACGCCATGGGCATCTTCTACCCCTACATCGACCACGCCAACACGCGCCTGATCGGGGTCGAGGCCGCAGGCGTTGGGCTCGATAGCGGCAAGCACTCTGCGTCGCTGCAAAAAGGCAGCCCCGGTGTGCTGCACGGCAACCGAACCTACATCCTGCAGGACGACGACGGGCAGGTCACCGAGACGCACAGCATCAGCGCCGGCCTCGACTACCCTGGCGTCGGCCCCGAGCACGCGTTCCTCAAGGACATCGGCCGCGCCGAATACGTGGGCGTCACCGACGCCGAGGCGCTCGAAGCGTTCCACTACCTTTGCCGCACCGAGGGCATCATCCCCGCGCTCGAATCCAGCCACGCGGTGGCCCACGGCATGAAGCTGGCCCGAACCATGAAACCCACCGAATCGATCCTGATCAACCTCTCGGGCCGCGGCGACAAGGACATCGGCACCGTGGCCGACCTCTCCGGCGCCGACTTCTACGACCGCCCCTCCATGCGCGGCCACACGGTCAAGGGGAGTCAAGCATGAGCCGCATCGAAGAAACCCTTGCCGCCCTGAAGGCGCAGAACCGCAAGGCGCTGATCCCCTACGTCACGGCCGGCTTTCCCTACGCCGACATCACGCCCGGGCTGATGCACGGCATGGTCGAAGGCGGCGCCGACATCATCGAGCTGGGCGTGCCGTTTTCCGACCCCTCGGCCGACGGCCCCGTGATCCAGAAGGCCGGCGACCGTGCCCTCGCGCTCGGCATCGGCATGACCCAGGTGCTGGCTATGGTGCGCGAATTCCGCAAGGAGAACGACCGCACGCCCGTGGTGCTGATGGGCTATGCCAACCCGATCGAACGCTACGACCAGAAGCACGGCGCCGGCGCCTTCGTGCGCGACGCGGCCGAGGCCGGCGTGGACGGCGTGCTGGTGGTGGACTACCCGCCCGAAGAATGCGAGGACTTCGCCGCCGCGCTGCGCGCCGCGGGCCTGGACCTGATCTTCCTGCTGGCCCCCACCTCCACCGACGAGCGCATGGCGCAGGTGGCCCGCGTGGCCAGTGGCTACGTCTACTATGTGTCGCTCAAGGGCGTGACCGGGGCCGGTACGCTGGACGTCGGGCAGGTCGAGGCGATGCTGCCGCGCATCCGCCGGCATGTCCGCATTCCCGTTGGTGTCGGTTTCGGCATCCGCGACGCGCAGACCGCCAGGGCCATCGGCCAGACCGCCGACGCGGTGGTGATCGGCAGCAAGATCATTCAGTTGATCGAGAACGAGCCGTTCGAGAAAGTGGGTCCGGTGGCCACCCATTTCCTTCGCACCATCCGGAAAGCACTCGACGCATAACGGGGTGCCTCCACGCTCCACCGCTGCGCGGCTCGCTGCCCCCCACGGGGGGTTGGGCCTGCCTCGGGGGCGGCCCCGGCGGCAAGCCCGCCTCCGCCCCCGCATGGTTTAATTCCGCTTCGTCTGCCCGCAAGGAGAGAGAACATGTCCTGGCTCGAAAAACTGCTGCCTCCCAAGATCACCCCCACCGACCCCACAGAACGCCGCAGCGTGCCCGAGGGGCTCTGGATCAAATGCCCCAGCTGCGAGGCGGTGCTCTACAAGAACGACCTCGAAAAGAACCAGAACGTCTGCCCCCACTGCAGCCACCACCACCGCATCGGTGCGCGCGCGCGCCTCAACGCATTCCTCGACGCCGAGGGCCGCTACGAGCTGGCGCAGGAAGTGCTGCCGGTCGATGCGCTCAAGTTCAAGGACAGCCGCAAATACCCCGAGCGCCTCAAGGAGGCGCTGGAGACCACCGGTGAGACCGACGCGCTCATCGTCATGGGCGGCGCGGTGCATGGCATCAGTCTGGTGGCCACGTGTTTCGAGTTCGACTTCATGGGCGGCTCCATGGGCTCGGTGGTGGGCGAGCGTTTCGTGCGCGGCGTGGAAGAAGCCATTGCACAGAAGGTGCCGTTCGTCTGCTTCACCGCCACCGGCGGGGCCCGCATGCAGGAAGGCCTGTTGTCCCTGATGCAGATGGCCAAGACCAACGCCGCATTGACCCGCCTGGCCAAGAAGGGCCTGCCCTACGTCAGCGTGCTCACCGACCCCACAATGGGCGGGGTCTCGGCGGGTTTCGCCTTCGTCGGCGACGTGGTGATCGCGGAACCCAGGGCGTTGATCGGCTTCGCGGGACCTCGCGTGATCGAGAACACCGTGAGGGTGAAACTGCCCGAGGGCTTCCAGCGGGCCGAGTTCCTGCAGACCAAGGGCGCCGTCGATTTCATCTGTGACCGGCGCGAGCTGCGCAGCCAGGTGGCCAACATCCTGGCGATGCTGCAGCGCCAGAGTGCCGATGCGGTGGTCACCGATTGACATCCCCCCGGCCAGCGGCTGAGGCGCTCACACTGTCCCAGTTGCCCCTGTTTCCCCTTCAGACCGTGCTGTTCCCGGGCGGCTGGATGTCGCTGCGCATTTTCGAGGTGCGCTACCTGGACATGATCGGCCGGTGCAAAAAAACCGGCGCGCCGTTCGGCGTCGTGTGCCTGAGCGAGGGAAGTGAAGTGCGCCGCATCGACCCGGACGCCCCTCCGACCGGCGACGGGTTCGCCAGGGAAGTGTTCCACCCGGTGGGAACCATGGCCCACATCGAACAGATGGAGCGGCCGCAGCCGGGGCTGATGCTCATCCGGTGCAGCGGCACGCAGCGCTTCCACGTCACGCGCCGCCAGCAACTCCCGCATGGCCTGTGGGTGGCCGACGTGCAACTGGACGAGGCCGAGCCGGTGATTCCCGTCCCCGACCACCTGGCCAACGCCCGCGACGCATTGCAGCGCCTGCTGAAGAATCTGGAAGAGCGGGCTCCCGACCAGTTGCATGACCTGCCCCTTCAGCCGCCCTATCACTGGGAAGACAGCGGCTGGGTGGCCAACCGGTGGGCCGAACTGCTGCCCGCCCCGGCGGAACTCAAGCAGCGGTTGATGACGCTGGACAACCCCCTGCTGCGGCTGGAACTGGTGTCGGACCTGCTCGACAAGCTGGGGCTTGATGGGGGCTAGGGCAGCAGGCCCAAGGCCTGCATGTAAGGCTCGCTCACCATCAGCTCGTCCCAATCCAGCGCCTTGAACCGGGGCAACAAGGCCTGCCTCCGCTCCTCGCTGGCCAGGTTCTGTGCCCACAGGCCCGTCACCTGTGCCCTGGACATGGCCTCGATGGCGTCATCGATCGGCGCGCCGCCATCGACCACCGACTGATTGCACAGCAGCACCATGTCGGCGCCTGCAGCCAGCGCCGCCAGCGCCGCCTCGGTGAAACTCACCTGGCGCCCGCCGATGTGCCGCGCCGCCGCCATGCTCAGGTCGTCGCTGAAGATCGCGCCGGTGAATCCGAGTTGCCGGCGCAGCACATCCTGGAGCCAGCGCGCCGAAAAACCCGCCGGCCGCGAATCCACTTTGGGGTAGATCACATGGGCCGGCATGACCGCCTGCAAACTTGCGGACAGCCATCCATAGGGCGCGGCATCGTCGGCCAGGATCGACTTGAGGCTGCGCCGATCGACCGCCACGTCCAGGTGGGAGTCGGCCCGGACGAAGCCATGGCCGGGAAAGTGCTTGCCGCAGTTGGCCATGCCGCTTTGCAGCAAGCCATGCATCAGGCTCTGCGCCAGCAGGCTCACGACCCGCGGATCGCGGGCAAAGGCCCGGTCGCCGATGACCGAACTGCCACCGTGATCGAGGTCGAGCACCGGCGTGAAGCTCAGGTCCACGCCGCACGATCGCAGCTCGGCACCCAGCACATGGCCCACGGCCACCGCCGCGTTGGTGGCCCGCAATGCCGCGGCGCCCTCGCGCTCACCCTTGCGCTCCGGGGCCGTCCACATCGCGCCCAGGGCGGCCATCGGCGGCAGGTGGGTGAAGCCATCGGTGCGGAAGCGCTGCACCCGCCCGCCTTCGTGATCGACCGCGATCAGGAGATCGCTGCGCACGCCCTTGATCTGCCGGCACAGCGCCGTGAGCTGCGCGCGATCGCGCCAGTTGCGGCCGAACAGGATGACGCCCCCCACCAGTGGGTGGGCCAGGCGGCGGCGGTCGGCGGTGTCCAGGCCGAGTCCGGCCACGTCGATGATCAGGGGCGCATGCACACTCATGGGTGTACCTTCGGCTTCGCCTGCGGTGCGAGCTTGCTTGGGGCGGCCCGGCGCGGCGCTCATGACCGCTCCACCACCACGAAGCTCGCGGCGTAATCCGTCTCGTCGGTGACGCTCACATGGGCACGCAGCCCCTCGCCATCGAACCAGGCCTTCAATTCGCCGTGCAACACGATCACCGGCTGGCCGCTCGGAAGGTTCCGGATTTCACAGTTCTTCCACGTCATGGGCATGCGCATGCCCATGCCCACGGCCTTCGAAAAAGCCTCCTTGGCAGAGAACCGGGTGGCCAGGTAGCGCAGACCCCGCTGGGGCCAGCGCACGCTGCGCTTCTGCCAGACCGAAAATTCCGTGTCCGACAGCACACGTTGAGCAAAGCGTTCGCCCTGGCGCTTCCAGGTGGCTTCGATGCGGCGGATGTCGCAAACGTCGGTCCCGATGCCGTAGATCATGGTGCGGCTCAAACCTCGTCCATGACCCGGCGGTAAGCAGCCACCGTCGCGGCATAGCCCAGTTCGAGCGCATCGGCGATCAAGGCGTGGCCGATGGAAACCTCGCGGACGCCGGGCACGTGGCGCAGAAACGCCCCGAGGTTGTCCCGGTTGAGATCGTGGCCGGCGTTCACACCCAATCCGGCGGCCTGCGCGGCCTGCGCGGCGGCACGGAAACGCTCGAGCTGCACGGCGCGCTGCGCTGGAGCATGCCAGGCCGCGGCAAAGGGCTCGGTGTAGAGTTCCACCCGGTCCGCTCCCACCCGGCGCGCCGCGCCCATGGCAGCGGGATCGGCGTCCATGAACAGGCTCACGCGGGCCCCCATGGCCTGGGCCTGTGCCACCACAGCCTGCAGCCGCTCGGCGTCCTGCGGAAAACACCACCCATGGTCGCTGGTGAACTGCCCTTCGCTGTCGGGCACGAACGTCAGCTGATGAAGCGGCAGGCCTTTGTCCTTCACCCGCCGCGCCACATCCATCAGGTTGTGGAACGGATTGCCCTCGATGTTGAATTCACGGTCTGGCCAGGATCGCATCAGCTCGCCCAGATCAAACACATCGCGCAGGCGGATGTGACGTTCATCGGGCCGAGGATGCACCGTGATGCCCTGCGCCCCGGCCGCCAGGCACTGGTCGGCGGCACGCGTGACGGATGGTATGCTCAGGTGGCGGGTGTTGCGCACCAGCGCCACCTTGTTCAGATTGACCGACAAGGCCGTTCTCGAAGCGTCTGGCAACCTGGTTGCGGTCATGGTGTGGACAAGGAGGGTTTCCGGGCAGGGTCGATGTCAGGCGCGGAAGCTGCGCCTGTGCGGTTCATGGCCTGGATGTCGATCATCAGTTGACGGGTCTTGAACACGCGCACGCCGCTATGGTAGTGCAGCAATCCGCGCAAGGGGATGCGCAGGGCCGTCATGCAGGGCGCGCAGGCCCGCAGCGTCGCCAGAAACGGATCTTCGCCTTCCATGGCACGCTGCAGGCTCAGGTACTGTGCGCCGGACAAGGGGCGGTGGTCGCTCGCCGCGGCCAGGCGCAGGCCGCTCTCGGCCACGAGCACATAGGAAGCCGCCGGATCGACGGCCGTCATGGCGCTGCCGTCGCGGGACAGGTCGGGCAAGAAACCGATCTCCCTCAGCAGCAGCAGCTCAAAAGCCCTCAGCACGAGTTGCTGCGCGTCGCTGCGCTCGGCGAGCAACTGCACCGCCATCGCGTAATGATCGAACAGGCGCTCGTGCGCATCGTCCCGGGCCAGAAGGCGCATCAGCAGTTCGTTGAGGTAGCTGCCCGACAGCAAGGCCTCGCCGGTCGGCATGACATGGCCCCCCTTCCATTGCGCGGCCTTGAGGGTGCGCACCTCGGCGTCTCCGCCCCAGCTCAGCAGCAGCGGCTGCAAGGGCAGCAGGACGGGGCGGAACTGCGATGTCGGCCGCTTGACCCCCTTCGCCACCAGCGCGATCCGGCCATGGTGGCGGGTGAACACCTCCAGCACCAGGCTCGACTCGCTCCAGTCGTACCGGTGCAGGACAAATGCGGGTTCGTCGGCGAAACGGCGCGGCGCCATGTCAGCTTTTCATCGCGCCGGAGCGCCACCCGCAACGAACGAAATGCCTCCGATCAGGGGCACCGAGGGTCCGGCTCCGCCGGCCCGAGATGCCGTCCCCCTCCCGAAGGAGAGGGGGAAGACGCGAAGCGGCGCAGGGGGTGTTTCCTCTTCACTCATAGCCGAAGGAGCGCACCCTG
>CAZFOT010000121.1:0-3719 GCA_964520365.1 uncultured Hydrogenophaga sp. | reverse complement strand
CATCGTCGTCGGCCCAGCCCGAGCGCACCTTCACCCACAGCTCCAGAAAGACCTTGCAGTCCCAGAGCTTTTCCAGTTCCTGGCGCGCCTCGGTGCCGATGCGCTTGAGCTTCTCGCCCTTGTCGCCGATGACCATGCCCTTGTGCCCTTCCCGCTCCACCACGATGGTGGCGGCGATCCGCTTGAGCCGGCCTTCTTCCTCGAACTTGTCGATGATCACCGTCGAGGTGTAGGGCAGTTCGTCGCCGGTCAGCCGGAACAGCTTCTCGCGCACCATCTCGCTGGCCATGAACCGCTCGCTGCGGTCCGTCAGGTCTTCGGGGTCGTGCATCCACGGCTGCAGGGGAAGGTATTTCTCGCAGATCGAGAACAGCCGCTGGATGTCCTTGGGCGCCTTGGCCGACATCGGCACGAACTCGGCAAACGGATGGCGCTCTTGCATCGAGCGCAGCCAGGGGGCGAGCTCGCCGCGGCGATGCACCAGGTCGAACTTGTTCGCCACCAGCATCACGGGCACGTTCGCGGGCAGCAGCGACAACACCTTCGCATCGGCCAGATTGAAGTGCCCGGCCTCCACCACGAACAGGATCAGGTCGACATCGCTGACCGCGCCCAGCACCGTCTTGTTGAGCGCCCGGTTCAGCGCATTGCCATGCCGGGTCTGGAACCCCGGCGTGTCGACAAACACGAACTGGGTCGCCCCCAGGGTGCGCATGCCGGTGATGCGGTGGCGCGTGGTCTGTGCCTTGCGCGACGTGATGCTGACCTTCTGGCCCACCAACGCATTGAGCAAGGTGGACTTGCCGACATTGGGCTTGCCCACGATGGCCACGTAGCCGCAGCGCTGCGCCGCCGGCTCCACCACCGTCTCGGAGGGCAAAGGTTCGGGCGGCGCGTGCGCGCCTGCGTCGTGGTCGGCCTTGCCCAAGGCCCGCGCCAGCATGGCATCGAGCTCCGGGTTGGGACCCGGGTCCGCAGGAGCGGCGGAAGACGCAGGAGAAGGAGTCGGTTTTTTGGCCATTCTTGGGATCGGGAGAGCGTGGAGGCAAGTGCCACGGACACTGGAGACAGGAAGGATTTTCAGGCCTCGCGCGCGTCCGTGCGGCCCTGGAGGTGCTGCAGCATCGCCGCGGCCGCGGCCTGCTCCCCGGCGCGGCGGGAAGCCCCGATGCCGCGCTCGGCGAGCGCGATTTCCGCCACCGAGCACTCCACGTCGAAGGTCTGCTTGTGCGCCTCGCCCAGCGTGGCCACCACCCGGTACACGGGCAGCTTCATTTTGCGCGCCTGCAGCCACTCCTGCAATTCGGTCTTGGCGTCCTTGCCCATCGCGCCCATCTGGCTGCTCAGCTCGACGTCGGCGTACAGGCGGCGCACCATGGCGGCCGCGACGTCGAATCCCGCGTCCAGGTACACGGCGCCGATGACGGCCTCCAGGGCATCGGCCAGGATGGACGGGCGCTTGTGCCCTCCGGAACGCTTCTCGCCCTCACCCAGCCGAATCACGGTGGCCAGGCCCAGGGCGCTCGCCATCTTGAACAAGGCATCCTGCTTGACCAGATTCGCCCGGACCCGGGACAAGTCGCCCTCGGGCAACTGGCTGAGCTTCTCGAACAGCAGGCCCGAGACGGCCAGGTTCAGCACGGAGTCGCCCAGGAACTCCAGCCGCTCGTTGTGGTCGGCCGAGAAGCTGCGGTGGGTCAGCGCGCGCTCCAGGAGTTTCGGATTCCCGAAGGCGTGATCCAGGCGCTGCTGCAGCGCTGCCAGGGCCGCGCTCAAGAAACCACGTGCCCGCGTGGGCACCGTCTCCCGTTTCGACGCTTCATCGCGAGCGTCCCTCGTACCTCATCAGCAGGTAGGCCGGACCTGTCAGATGGATTTCGCGGTCGTAGGCGAACGAGACCACGACGCGGTCGCCTTCCTTCCCGATCACGAGGTCCTTGCCGGCGATGGTGCGGATGTCGTCGATCTGTGCCGCCTTGTCGAAGATGCTGCGCACTTCGGCCACCGTGGTTCCGGCCGATGCCTTCACCACCGCCTTCTGCACCGCCAGGTATTCGATGTAGGTGGGCACCACCTGCGCCGTGACCACGCCGGCCAGGGCCAGCAGGATGCCGACAATCAGGAGTCCAAAAAAAGTGAGCCCTCGCTGCTGTTTTTTCATTTTCATTGCCTGATCTCCAGATAAGCGAAAGAAAGCCAACTCATTCGAAGGCGCCGATGCGCCCCAGATCGCCAAAGTTCATCCACACGAAAAAGGCTCTGCCCACGATGTTGGATTCGGGCACGAACCCCCAGTAGCGCGAATCGAGTGAATTGTCCCGATTGTCGCCCATCATGAAATAGTGCCCATCGGGCACCTTGCACACGACGCCTTCAACAGAGTAACGGCAACGGTCGTTGAAAGGAAATTCGGTCGCACCCGGAATGAAGGCGGGCCGGTCATCGTCGTTGAGGGTGTTGTATGCGCGCGACCCCAGCGTCTCGCGGAACTGCCGCGCGTAGCGCATGCTGTCATTGTCGAAGAAATCCGGCTGCGCGACCTTGGCCACGGCTTGCCCATTGACCGTGAGCGTCTTGTTCAGGTAGGCCACCTCATCGCCGGGCAGCCCCACCACGCGCTTGATGTAGTCGAGGCTGGGCTGCGGGGGATAGCGAAACACCATGACGTCGCCGCGCCGGGGTTCGTTGTTCGCCAGAATCTTGGTGTTGAACACCGGCAGGCGGATGCCGTAGTGGAATTTGTTCACCAGGATCAGGTCCCCGACCCGAAGCGTGGGGATCATCGAGCCCGAGGGAATCTTGAACGGCTCGAACAGGAACGAGCGCAGCACGAACACCGCCAGGATCACCGGGAACAGGCCCGCGGTCCAGTCCAGCCACCAGGGCTGCGCCAGAATCTTCTGCCGGGCCGATTCGATGTCGCCCTCGATCTGGCTGAACCCCTGCGACAGCAAGGCGGCCTTGCGCGCATTGTGCTCCGCCAGCAGCAACTCTGCGGCCTTCTTGCGCTCCGGCAGGAAGACCAGCTTCTCGACGATCCAGTAAACGCCCGTGACGAAGGTGGCCATCATCAACAGCAACGCGAAATTGCCCTCGACCAGGCCGATGTACCAGGCTCCCGTGTAAGCGACGAACGCCGTGAGCACCAGCGCGGTCATCGCGCTCATTGCGGCGGTGCGCATCAGTCCTGCACCTGCAAGATGGCCAGGAATGCCTCCTGAGGCACTTCGACGGAACCTATTTGCTTCATGCGCTTCTTGCCTGCCTTCTGTTTTTCGAGGAGCTTGCGTTTGCGGGTGATGTCGCCGCCGTAGCATTTTGCCAGCACATTCTTGCGCAATGCCTTGATGGTCTCGCGCGCGATCACGTTGCCGCCGATGGCGGCCTGGATCGCCACGTCGAACATCTGGCGGCTGATGATCTCGCGCATCTTGGCAGCAACGGCCCGCCCCCGGTACTGCGACTGCGACCGGTGCACGATGATCGAGAGCGCATCGACCTTCTCGCCGTTGAGCAGGATGTCCACCTTGACCACGTCCGACGGCCGGTACTCCTTGAATTCGTAGTCCATGGACGCATAGCCCCGGCTGACCGACTTGAGCTTGTCGAAGAAGTCCAGCACGATCTCGCCCAGCGGCATGTCGTAGGTGAGCATGACCTGCTTGCCGTGGTAGGCCATGTTGAGCTGCACGCCGCGCTTCTGGTTGGCCAGCGTCATC
>CAZFOT010000120.1:0-10406 GCA_964520365.1 uncultured Hydrogenophaga sp. | reverse complement strand
CGCGGCTCCAAGCCTGCCTGCGCAGGCTTGGACGTGCCCGAAGAGCCACCGCCTCCGGCGGTGGCACCGAGCCGCGTCAGCGGCGCAGGGGGGAGCCCTCTACCTCGGCCAGAGCACCCACATCTGCAGCGGCTGCTTGAGCGCCGCGGCCGACAGGTAGGCCTCGTCGGTCCAGCCGCCCCAGCCGGTGAACAGGTCGGCGCGCACCGCGCCCAGGATGGCGCCGCCCGTGTCCTGGGCCATGACCAGTTTCTGCAGGTTCAGGGTCGGCCCCTGCGTGGCCAGCCAGACCGGCGTGCCGTAGGGAATGCTCTGCGGATCGACCGCGATCGAACGCCCCGGCGTGAGCGGAACGCCCTGGGCGCCGCGCGGGCCGAACCGGGCATCGAGTTCGCTCAAGGCTTCCTCGCGGAAGAACACGGTGCGCGGATTGCTCCAGAGCATTTCGTTGAGGCGGTGCGGGTTGCGCGCCGCCCAGGCCTTGATGGCATCCCACGAGGCTTCCCGGATCGCGCGCTGGTCGAGCAGCCAGCGGCCCACGCTCTGGTAGGTGTGGCCGTTGTGGGCGGCGTAGGCCACGCGCACCTGGCGCTGGCTGCCGTCGGCCTCGGTGACGTTCAGGCGCCCCGAGCCCTGGATCTGCAGGATCAGCGCGTCGATCGGGTCGGCCAGCCAGGCGATGGCGCGGCCCTGCAGGGCCGCCTGCGCCGCGGGCAGGGTGTCGATGTCGCGCCGGCTGTACCAGGTCTCGCCCGAACGCAGGCCCGGCGGCGGCGCGTAGAGCGGCACGCGGTGGGTGGCGGTGGGCACGCGCGTGGCCGGAAGAATCGGTTCGTAGTAGCCGGTGAGCAGGCCTTCGGGCACGCTGCCGTCGGGTTCGCTCACGCGGTAGGGCACGAAGCGCCGGACCACCCAGGCCTGCTGCTCGGCCGGCGTGGCGATGGACAGCTGCCGCACTTCGCCGCACAGGGCCGCCTGGCCGGGCGCGGGCCGTTCGCAGCCGCGCACCCAGGCGTTCCAGACTTCGTGCAGGCTGTCCTGCCCCCAGCCGGGCAGTTCGGCCCAGCGCACCGGGGTCCAGCGGCTCCTGGCGCGCTGCATCGGTGCGGGCAGGGGTTCGGAGCCATCCACCACCGGCCCGGGAGCGGCCTCGGGCGCCCTGGGCGGCGGCAGGGGCGCCGGCTCGGACAGCAGCCCGCAAGCGCCCAGGCTTCCTACAATCAGGGCCACGGCGCCCAGGCGCCCCCAGGAAATCCCATCCATGATCCTTTTGTTGCTGGAAGCGCTCGCGGCGCTGGTGTTGCTTGTCTTCATTGTGTGGTGGACGATGTTTTCCGGGCGCAAGCGGGGCGAACTGCCGGCCGAGGTTGAGCAGGAGAAGGAGAAGGCCGGCGATGGCCGCCCGCCGCCAGGCACCTGAGCCACCCCATCGAAGCGCCGCCCACCCTCACCCCAACCCTCTCCCGCCTGCGGGAGAGGGAGCGCAGGCAAGACGTGCCTTCGTCCAGGGGCAGCAAGGGTCCGGCTCCGCCGGCCCGAGATGCCGTCCCCCCTCCAAGCGCCCGAAGGGCGCGCCAGAGAGGGGGCTGAGGGCCGCGCAGCGGCGCAAGGGGGCGTTCATTTCATCCTCAGGACGTTGGCCAGCTCCACGGCCGACTTCACGCCCATCTTGTCGAACACGCGCGAGCGGTGGACCTCCACCGTGCGCACGCTGATGTTGAGCTGGTCCGCCACCAGCTTGTTGGGCAGGCCTTCGACCACCAGCCGCATGACGTCGCGCTCGCGCTCGGTCAGGTTGCCCAGGCGGGCCTGCATTTCCTGCTGCAGGCGCCGCTGGGCCAGCACCTGCGCCGACCGCGCCAGGGCCTGCTCGATGCGATCGACCAGCGCATTGTCGGAAAACGGCTTCTCGCAGAAATCGAAGGCGCCGCGCTTGACCGCGTCCACCGCCGTGGGCACGTCGGCATGGCCCGAGAGAAAGATCACCGGCATGGCCGCCTGCCAGGGCAGGGTCAGCAGATGCTCGAACAGCGCCAGCCCGCTCATGCCGGGCATGCGCACGTCCAGCAGCACGCACGAAGGCGCCGCCGGCGCATCGGACCAGTTGTCGATCTCGGCCAGGAAGTCCTCCGCGCTGGCATAGCCCTCGCTGAGCAGGCGCCGGGTGCGCAGCAGCCAGGACAGGGCGTCCCGCACGCCGACGTCGTCATCGACGAGAAAGATGCGGGCGTCGGGGTACTCGGTCATGGGCGGATGATAGTGGACGGGCAAGCCGCCTCACCCGGCCGGCAGGGTGAACCGGAACACCGTTCCGCGCGGCTGCGCCGCTTCGTGAACCAGGGCGCCGCCGTGCTGCTCGATCACGGTGCGGCACAGGCTCAGGCCCAGGCCCATGCCCTCGGATTTGGTGGTGAAGAACGGCGTGAACAGCTTGGCCTGCACGTCCTCGCTGAGGCCTTCGCCGTGATCGGTCACGCTGAACTCCACCCAGGTCCTGTGCGCGCGCTGCCCCGCCGGCTGGCGCAGCGCGGCCACGCGCAGCGTCAGCACGCGCAGGCCGCCTTGCGAAGGCGGATTGCCGTCGGGCATGGCCTGCATGCCGTTGCGCGCCAGGTTGAGCAGCACCTGCTCGACCATGGTGCGATCGCACAGCACCGGCGGGCAGTCGGCGGCCACCGAGATCCGCAGCCGGATGGACTGCTTCTTGGCCTGCAGCCCCAGCAAGGGCTGGATGGCGTCCACCAGCGCCCCGGGCGCCACCGCCTCGCGCACGTGCTCGCGCCGGCGCACGAAGTCGGCCACGCTCTTGATGACGCGGCCGGCGCGGTCGGCCTGCTCGCCGATGCGCTGCACGGCCTGCCTCAGCTCGGCCTGCGGCAGGCTGGCCAGCGGCCCGTCGAGCAGGTTGCGCGTGCCGGTGGCGTAGCTGGAGATGGCCGCCAGCGGCTGGTTGAGTTCGTGGCTGAGCAGCGAGGCCATCTCGCCCATGGTGGCCAGCCGCGCCGTGGCCTGCAGGCGTTCCTGCGAGGCGCGGTTGAGGTCCTCGACCCGGCGCTGCTCGGTCATGTCCAGGATGGCGCTCATGTAGCCGGTCTGCGCGCCCTGGGCGTCGATCAGCGGGGCTTCGATGATCAGCACCGGAAAGCGCGTGCCGTCCTTGCGCTGGAACATCGACTCGTAGCCCTCTCGCGGCAGGGTCTGCCCGGCCAGCCGCACCGCCTGGCGCTGCTGGTATTCGTCGACCAGCTCGGGCGGCCACCAGGGCGCGGGCAGGCCGGTGCCGATGAGCTCTTCGGGCGAGAAGCCCACCATCTGGCAGAACGCCGGGTTGACGTAGGTGACGCGGCCGTGCATGTCGCGCGCGCGCAGGCCGGTGACGAGCGAGTTCTCCATGGCGTTGCGAAAGGCCAGCGCGTCGGCCAGGTTGTGCTCGGCACGCTGGCGCAGGCGCATGTCGCGCCCGAGCATGGCCATCACCGCCAGCAGCGTCAGCGAGAGCGCGCCCACCACTGCCGTGAGCAGGTTGGGAAACAGCCCGTAGAAGCCGGCGCGGCTCACGCGCGGGCTCTCCATCTGCAGCATCAGGGTGTGCCCGGGCAGGTCCAACACGGTGCTGGCGCGCAGCACCCGCCGCCCGGACTGCACCGAGTTGTGAATCGCCAGGCGCGTGCCGTCGGCTTCGGTGAAGGCCAGGCTGTGCCCGCGCGGCATACCCTTGTTGCCGATCTCGCTCAGGATGCCCGGCAAGGTGTAGGTGGCCACCAGGAAGCCATTGGGCACGCCCGCGCGCGCCACGGGCAGGCACATCTCCATGAACTCCATGCCCATGCCCTCGCGCAGGGGCCAGAAGTAGCTGGTGGAAAACGCCGGGCCGGACAGGCGGCTCGCGGCCTCGCAGGCCTGGCGCACGTCGGGCAGCGCATCGGTGCGGGCCATGATGCCGAAAGGCTCGGCCAGATAGGGCGTGTCGCGAGAGACGATCAGGCCGCCGGCGTTGTCGCGCCACTCCAGCCGCACCATCTCGCGGTGGCGGCCGAGCGCCTCGGCGGCCAGGGGGATCCAGGAGTCGGGCGTGGGCACCATGCTCTGCAGCGACTGCAGGGTCTGCACGTTGCGCACCAGGGCGCTGCGGATGTCGCTGGCCGCTGCCGCGGCATCGCGGTCCAGCGCCGCCTGTTCGCGCCCTTCCTCGTACTCGCGCGCCAGGAACACCAGCACACCCAGCATCAGCGCCACCAGCAGCAGCAAGGCGCCCCAGAGCAGCCAGCGGCGCGAGCGCAAGGGACTGCGCGTTCGGGCGGGCGCGCTGTGAAGCGGTTGGGCAGACGTGCCCACGGTCAGAGCTTGCGGTGCTGTAGTGCCGGCAGTTGTTCGCGCACACCGCGCAGGCGCTCGATGTCGAGGTCGGCCAGCACCACGCCCGACCCCTCGGACTGCATCGCCATGACCTCGCCCCAGGGGTCGATGACCATGCTGTGCCCCCAGGTGCGGCGCCCGTTCTCGTGCCGTCCGCCCTGAGCGCTGGCGATCACATAGCTCTGGTTCTCGATGGCGCGCGCGCGCAGCAGCACCTCCCAGTGGGCCTGGCCGGTGGTGTGGGTGAACGCGGCCGGCACCAGCAGCACGTCGGCGGCGAGCACGCGGTAGAGCTCGGCGAACCGCAGGTCGTAGCACACGCTTTGACCGATGCGCCAGTCGTGGCCATCGCGCGAGCGCAGGTCGAAGGTGGTGGGGGTGTCGCCCGCGCGCAGCACGGCCGCCTCGTCGTAGCTTTCGCGTCCGTTGTCGTAGCGGAACAGGTGGATCTTGTCGTAGCGGCTGATCTGGATGCCCTTGGCGTTGAAGGTCAGCGAAGCATTGGCGGCATGGGCCGGATCATCGGTGGCCATGGGCAGCGTGCCGCCCACGATGCACAGTTTGAGGTCGCGCGCGGCGTCCGAGAGGAAGTCCTGCACCGTGCCCAGCCCCGGCGTTTCGGCGATCACGAGCTTGTCCTCGTCTTTCTGCCCCATGAAGCAGAAGTACTCGGGCAGCACCGCCAGTTCGGCACCGGCACCGGCGGCCAGGCGCAACAGGCGCAGGGCCTCGCTGAGGTTGGCGTCCAGGCTGATGCCCGAGACCATCTGGATGGCGGCGACTTTCATGGCGGTTCCTCACGCGGTTCTTTCCCGTCCGGACGCGGCGGGCGCCCGGATTCCGCCCGAGCTTACTCGACGCCAGGCGGTTGCGGGTTCTCGGGCGCGGGCGCGCGGCGCGCGACCTTCTCCACCTGCGGGTCGGCCCAGTTGCCGGTGATGCGGAACTCCTGGGTGGTGGCGCTTTGCAGCGGCTCGCGCAGCAGGAACTGGGCCAGGAAGGTGCCCAGGCCGACCGCCGGATTGATGGCGGTGGCGATCAGCGCGGCGGTGCCGGCGTTGATCTCGGGCACCACCACGACCTTGAGGTCCTGGGCCTCGCGGCCGATGTCGGCCGTGCCCTCCATCAGCACCGCCGCGTTCACCCCTTGCATCTGCAGGTTGTTGGTCGAGAGCACGCCCTTGTCGATGAGCGCGTCGCCGCGCACGAAGTCGAACGCGAAACCCTGCGAGAACACGTCGCGGAAATCCAGCGCCAGGCGCCGGGGCAAGGCCTGCAGATTGAGCACGCCCAGCAGCTTGGCCGCGCCCGGCTCGACCTGCAGGAACTGGCCGCTGGCCACGTCGGCCTGCAACTGGCCCGACAGGCTGGGGTAGTCCAGCGCCAGCGGCGAGCCCAGCCAGCCGATGCGCCCGGTGATGTGTCCTTGCCCGCCGCGCACCGCGCCTGCGCGTCCGAAGCGCTCCAGCAATCTGCCGGCGTCCTGGATGTCGAGCCGGAAATCGAGCGTCATGCCCCGCGACGCCTCGGCGCCGTCCGGCGCCGCCCAGGTTCCCGTGGCGTTGAGCCGGGCCTCGGGCACGCGCATCGCCAGCCGGCCCAGGCGCCATTCGCGCCGACGGCCGGCCCCGCCGACGTTGACGGCCTCGATTTCCACCGCACCCAGGCGCCGGCCCGCCAGCACCAGGTCCTGCACCGCGATGTCCAGCGCCGGCACGCTGCGGGGCTGCTGCAGCAGTTCCTCCACGTCGGTGGCGGCGCTGGGGGGCAGGTCGAGCCGGGCCAGCCGGGCGTAGACGCTGCCGGCCGAGCCGCCGTCGGACTGCCGGTATTCGACATAGCCGTCGAGCTCATCGGCGTTCACGTTGGCCCGCCAGAGCGTGCCCTCGCGCGACCCGCCCACGACCACGCCGTTGAAACTGCGCCCGTCGGCGTGGATGCGCTGCGCGCGCACGGCGAGCACGGTGGGCAGGTAGCCCAGGCTCGGGTCGCGGGCGGCGGCGGCCGCCGCCGAGGGCGCCTCGCCCTGCCCGATCGGCACGCCAGTGGCCTCCGAGAAGCTGCGTTTCCAGGCATCGACGTCGAGCTCGCCCAGCCGCAGGTTGGCCAGCACGCCCTGGGCCGGCAAGGGTGCGGACTCGCCCGCGGCCAGCCCCGCGGCCACGCTGCCGCGCAACACCGTGGGTTCGGCGCCGCGCAGGTCGCGTTCGTACTGCAGGGCCACCAGCGGCGCGTCGGGGGCGCCGAGTTCCACCAGCAGGCGATCGGTGCGGGCCTGCTGCTCCACCACCGACAGCACCGTGTTCTCGAACCGCAGGGGAAGGCTTTCGTCCGCCGGCTTGTTCAAGGGGGCGGGCAGGTCCAGCGCCAGCCCCTGCAGATTGCTGGCGACGATCAGCTCGGGCACGCCCCCCTTGAACGTCAGCTGGGCGGTGTAGTCGGCGCTGCCCCGGCTGCCCTGGAGCAGGCGCGAGACGAAACCGAGGTCGGCCTGCCGCAGGCCTTCGGCGGTGGCATTGCCCTGGCCGCGGAACCGAAGCACCGGCGGCTGCGCGTCGGCCCCGGGGCGCATGCCGCCACCGAATCGCACGTCGCCGCCGTACAGCCTGGCCCGCGCATCGGCGATCTCGAAGCCGCTCTGGCTGAACCGCAGCGTGCCCGAGGCAGCGCCCAGCAGCGGCGAGTCGGGGGTGATCCGCACGTCGTTGCCGGCGAAGACCACCGCGCCGTCCACTTGCACGTCGTCGCCCGCCCCGCCGCCGGACAGCGGCAGGGCGAGGCCGAACGACAGGTCGGCCGCGCCGCTCATGCGCGCCAGCGCCAGCGCCTCGCCGGTCATGCCGTGCAGCGGCGAAGCCTTGATCACCTCCAGCACGCCCTGCGCCGGCCCCCGCACGCGGGACTTGACCTCCAGCCTGGGCCGGTCCCCGGTCACGTCGCCGATGCGCACGCTGCCGTCGCTGAGCCGGATCTCCGGGTGGTCGGCGACGCCGGCGCCGATGCCGCCGATGCGCAGCGCGGCGCGGTCGAGCACGAGGCTGCCCGAGACCTGGCGCAAGTGGGGCCAGGGCACTTGCCCGTCCGGGCGCAGGTAGGCCGGCACGTAGGCGAGTTCGGCGTCGAGAACGCGCGCCGCGATGCGGAAATCGCCCACCTCGCCGGGCAGGTTGAAAGGCACCTCGGCCACCGCGCCGCGCACGCGGAAATCGACCTGGTCGGAACGGCCCGCGAGCAAGGCCTCGCGCACGTAGCGGCGCGCGCTCTCGCCCACGCTCAGCGGCAGGTAGCGGTGCACGCGCGTGGCGTCGGCGCGGGTGAGCCTGGCGGTGAGATCGAGCACGCCGGGGAACCTGCCCTGGGTCCGGCCGGCCTGGGATTCGCCGGTGCGCCACCGGACCCGGGCCGTGCCCTCGGCGTCCTCGTTCGACAGGCTCAGCCGATCCACATCGACTTCGATGCGCTCGCCATCCACCCGCCAGACCACGTCGGCCTTGAGCGAAGCGACCGGCAGCAGGCTTTCCTCGAAAACGTCCGGCAGCTCCAGCGCGCCGTTCTCGATCGACAGGCTCGCCAGCCCGCCATCGCGGCTGAAGTCGAAGTCCACCGCGGCCCCCTGGACGCCGGGACGCCCGGGCAGCGGGTAGTTGCCATGGGCCGAGCGCCGTTCGCCGGGTGCGCCCCGCAGGGACAGGCCGACCACGCGGCCCTTGGCCTGATAGAAGCCATCCTGCCAGCGGGCATCCAGGTCCTGCACCACCCCCGTGGGCCGCAGGCTGTCGAGCGCGCCCAGCGCCGGCTCGCCCAGCGGCAGCCGGGTCGCGATCGCGCTGAACGCGGCGAGGTCGATCCGGTCGGCGCCAAGCTCGAACCGCGCTGCCGCGCCGCCGTCGCGGGCACGGGTGTGGCGCGCCTGCACCCGCCCGCCGGGCCAGACCTGGCCCTCGGCGGTCTGGAAACGCAGATCGCCGGTGCTGATCGACCAGTCCCGATCGCTCCACTGCGCGGCGATCGTGCCGTCGATCGTGTCCAGCGCCAGCTCGGGCAGTTGCGGGCCCAGGCGCGCGCGCACCCCGCGCAAGGCCAGCTCGGCCGTGGCGCTGGCGATCTCGCCGCGACGGACCTCGCCCCAGGCCCTGAGGCCGCCCTGGCCGCCGGCCACCTCCGCGTCCCACCGCGACAGGTCCACGTAGGCGCGCAGCCGGGCCACGTCGACACGGGTGAATGCCGCGAACAGTTCGCCGTCCCAGTGGCGCCAGCGCGCCCCGTGCGCGCCTCCTCGCCCCCGATCGAGCGAGAGCAGCGGCTGGCGCATGCGCGCGCGCAGGCTGAACCGCTCGCCCCATTCGGGCGGCGGCGTGGCGTCGAGCCGGAAGTCGTGCTGGCGCGCGCTGTTGCGCGCCACGAAATCGAGCCCGCCCAGCGCCAGCGGCGGCTGGGCGCGCAGGTCGTCGGTCCAGCGCACCGTGCCCTGGCGGATGGCGAACTCGCGCTGGGAGAAGAACCAGTCGGCCGCATCGTTGTCACCGGCCTGCGGCCCCGACAGGTCCAGCCCCGCCACCTCGATGCGGCCTTCGGCGGTGCGCCGCACATCGAGCACCGGGCGGTCGATCACCACCTGCTCCACGCCGCCGCGCCAGACGGAGGCGACCGAGAGCGCCACGCGCACCTGCGGCAGCTCCAGGGCGGACTGTCCCCGCGCATCGAGCAGCCTCACGTCGCGCAGTTCGACCACCGGCACGAAAGCCGGCAGCAGGCCCTGCTTGCCAGGGGTCGATTCGGCACGGATGGCGCCCACCTTCACGGGCACGCCGACCGCCGCGCTCGCCCAACGCTCCAGTTCGGGACGCCACTCGCCGATTCGCGGCACAATCCACCAGTGGAGCGCCCCCCAGGTCAGTGCAAACAGGCTCCACGAAGCCAACACGAGCCACAACAGCAGCCGTGCGGCCACCGAGAGCATTCTGAAGGTTCGCGTGGCGGGTGCGATCGACGCCGGGCTTTGTTTCATGTCCACTCAAATTATGACGGTCAGCCCATCCTTCGGTTCCGCGGCGGATGCCTCCGCGCCCACTTCCGTGAACGTTTGCCCGCCATCGGTGGCGGCCGAGCGACGGGCCGACCACTCGCGCTTCGTGCAGCGCGTGCGCCGCCGCTACGCCGGCGAACTCGGTTGCCTGCCCCCGGGGCCGCCGGTGCACGCCACCATGCAGGTCTGCCTGGCCGCGCTGCGCGATCGGGGCCTGGCCCTGCCGGCGGCGCTGCGTGTGCTGCGCCAGCTGGTGCTCGAACGCCTGGTGGTGCTGGACTGCGAGCAGGCGGCCCCGCTGGACGAGATCACCCGCGCCGTCACCGAACTGGCCGAGCTGGCGCTGGACGCGGCCTGCGCGCTGGCTTTCGCCGAACTCGACGACCTGCACGGCGAGCCCCTGGCCGGGTCGGGCGAACCGGGCGCCGGAGCGCCGCGCCGGGCCATGATGTGGGTGGTCGGCATGGGCAAGCTCGGCGCGCGCGAGCTCAACGTCTCCAGCGACATCGACCTGATCTACGTGTACGACGCCGATGGCGAGACCGCCGGCAACGCACAGGGCCGCAACCGCATCAGCAACCACGAGTACTTCGGCAAGGCCGTCAAGCACATCTACAACACCGTGGGCGAGACCACCGAGCACGGCAACGTGTTCCGGGTCGACCTGGCCCTGCGCCCGAACGGCAACTCGGGTCCGCCCGCCGTTTCCCTGGGCGCGCTGGAAGAATATTTCCTGGTGCAGGGCCGCGAGTGGGAGCGTTTCGCCTGGCTCAAGAGCCGCGTGATCGCCCCCGGGGCCTGCGTGCGCGACGGCGGCGCCAACGCCCTGCGCGGCGCGGTGCTGCCCTTCGTGTTCCGCAAGTACCTGGACTACAGCGTGTTCGACGCGCTGCGCAACCTGCACCGCCAGATCCGCGAGCACGCGTCCAGGCGCGCCGCCGGCCATCCGGGCCGCTCCCACGACGTGAAGCTCTCGCGCGGCGGCATCCGCGAGATCGAGTTCACGGTGCAGCTGCTGCAGGTG
>CAZFOT010000119.1:0-10458 GCA_964520365.1 uncultured Hydrogenophaga sp. | reverse complement strand
TCTCGCGCGGCAGGATCTTGCCGCGCGCCACGCCGGTGAGGTCGGGCACCAGGCACTCGACCTCGGTCACGCGGTTGCGGTTGAGCCACTGCTCCAGGTCGTTGAAGTTTTGGGGGGCATTCATGCGCCGTTCTTCCATGGTGTGTTGTCTCGGGTGGCGGCTTCAGTGCCGGGCCAGGTCGGCCGCCTGCAGCCGCAGGTTCATGCGCTGGCGGCACGCACGGCCGAAGGCCTCGAAGATCGCGGCATAGAACGGCGTGTCGCGGCAGCGCCATTCGGGGTGCCACTGCACAGCATACGCAAAAGTGCGCGCGCCGCGCACAGCGAACGCCTCCACCAGGCCGTCGGGCGCGTGCGCCATCGCCTCCAGGCCGGCGGCCAGGCGGTTGATGCCCTGGCCATGCAGCGAATTCACCTGCGCCTGGTCCGCCCCGGCCCACCCGGCAAACGGGCTGCCCGGCGCGAAGCGCACCGCGTGGCGCGGCGCGTACTGCTCGTCGGGCGGCGCGGTCTTGGGCTCGCGGTGGTCCATCATCCCCGGCACCTCGTGCACGCGCTGGTGCAGCGCGCCGCCCAGCGCGACGTTGATTTCCTGGAAACCCCGGCAGATACCCAGCAAAGGCACGCCTTCGTGCACGCAGGCACGCACCAGCGCCAGTGTGAGCGAGTCGCGCACCGTGTCCAGCGGCAGGCTGGGGTCGGCGACCTCTTCATCGAAATGCGAGGGATGCACGTTCGACGGCGAGCCCGTGAGCATGACGCCATCCACCAGCGACAGCAATTCGCCGATCTGCCCGGCATCGGCCAGCGGGAACATCACCGGCTGGGCCGCGGCGCCCTCCCTGACCGCACGGGCGTATTTGTCGCCCAGCAGGAGAAAAGGCATCTGGTGCCCGTGATCGCCCAGCAGGCGGTGATCGGCCGGCAGCCAGACCAGCGGCTTGTCCATGAAATCTCCAGTGATGAAGCTTGATTCTGACGCGGCAATTGGATCACAATAAGGGCCAGTTGACGCCACATCATGGTGCCATTTCAATGGTCCGCCGCACCCGAGGCCGCCCTTTCCCGGGGCACCGAGGGTCGCGCCAGCCGCGGCGGGAGCGCTTCTTCCTCATGTTCTCTGAATTCCTGCTGGCGGAGATGAACCGCCTGGGCACGCGCGACGCCCTGCCCCTGCACCGCCAGCTCTACGAGGCGCTGCGCCGCGCCATGCTCGACGGCAAGCTCGGCGCCGGCGAGCGCCTGCCCTCCAGCCGCGACCTGGCGCAGGACCTGCGGATCTCGCGCAACACGGTGGTGGCCGCCATCAACCAGCTCAGCGTGGAAGGCTACCTGAGCAGCCGGGTCGGCAGCGGCACCTACGTGAACGACAGCGTGCCGCGCGCCGCGCCCGGGCGCAATGGCCGGCGCGCGACCGGCCACGCCAGCGCCGCCCCGCCCGGGCGCCTGTCCAGCCGCGGCCTGGCGCTGGCCAGCAGCTTCTGCGCGACCGACCTCGAAGTCCAGCCCTTCACGCCCGGCATCGCCGACTTCAGCGCTTTTCCCCTCACGCTGTGGCAGCGGCTGCAGCACAAGCACTGGCGCATGACCTACCCGGACATGCTCGACTACAACACCTCGGGCGGCTACGCGCCGCTGCGCCGCGCGATTGCCGACTACCTGCGCGTGTTCCGCGGCGTGCAGCTCGATGCCGACCAGGTCCTCGTGACCACCGGCACGCAGCAGTCGCTCGAACTCTGCGCCCGCCTGCTGGCCGACCACGGCGACACCGTGTGGGTGGAAGACCCGGCCTACTGGGGCGCGGCCAAGGCCTTCATGGCCAGCGGCCTGGCGATCCACCCGGTGCCGGTGGACGATCAAGGCATCTGCCCCGGCGCGGCCGACGACGCGCACCCGCCCCGGCTGATCTACGTCACGCCCTCGCACCAGTACCCCACGGGCGCGGTGATGTCGCTGCCGCGGCGCCACCAGCTGCTGGCCACCGCGCGCCAGCACGGCGCCTGGGTGCTGGAAGACGACTACGACAGCGAATACCGCTTCAGCGGCCCGCCGATCTCCAGCCTCGAAGGCCTGGACACCGACGGGCGCGTGCTCTACATGGGCACCTTCTCCAAGGTGATGTACCCCGGCCTGAAGCTGGGCTACCTGGTGGTGCCCAGGCCCCTGGTGGACGCCTTCAAGCAGGCCCACTACGACCTGAACCGCCCCGGGCAGATGCCGGTGCAGGCGGCACTGGCCGAGTTCATCGAAATGGGCCACTTCGCCAGCGCCCTGCGCCGCGCCCGCCAGACCTACGCCGAACGCCGCCACACCCTGCTCGAAGCCCTGGCGCCGGTGCTTTCGGACGCCGAAGACGGCCCGCGCATCAGCGGCGCTGAACAAGGCCTGCACCTGTGCCTGCGCCTGCCCGCGCGCATCGACGACCGCGCCATTGCCCAGCGCCTGGCCCAGCAAGGCCTCACCGTGCGGCCGCTCTCGGCCTACTGCCTGGCGCGCAACGACCTCTCTGGACTGGTCATCGGGTACGGTTACGCCGCCCTGGCCGACATCGCGCGCTGCGGGCCGCTGCTGGCGGCGGCAGTGAAAGAGAACACCCCCCTGCGCCGCTGACGCGTCTCGGTGCCACCGCCAGAGGCGGCGGCTCTTCGGGCACGTCCAAGCCTGCGCAGGCAGGCTTGGAGCCGCGGCCCTCAGCCCCCTCTCTTGCGCGCCCTTGGGGCGCTTGGAGGGGGGACGGCACCCTTGGGCCGGCGAAGCCGGACCCTCGGTGCCCCTGGCTTTGTGCTGCCTCGCCCGCTTCCTTCCTCTTTGCGCGAGGCTTGCCAAACGTTCAGCGTTTAGCGTCCAGCTCTCGCAGCCAGGCGCGCATCTGCTCGATCTCGGCCTTCTGGGCCCGGATCACTTCCTCGGCCAGCTTGCGCACCCGCTCGTCCTTGCCGTGCTTGAGCACCACCTCGGCCATGTCGATCGCGCCCTGGTGGTGCGGGATCATGCCGGCCAGGAAATCGCTGTCGGCATCGCCGCTGAAGGGAATCGCCATGTCGCGGTGCATCTTGTCGTTGGCCGCCTGGTAGGCCTGCGTGGAGGCGTTCGCCGGTGCTGCTGCGGCGGCGTTGTGGCCGCCACTGCCGTGCGCGGCGCCGTGACCGGCGTGCTGGGCCTGGGCCATGCCCGTGGCCAGGCACGCGAAGGCCACCGCCAGCGCGGCGCGGCGGGCTGTGCGGAGATGGGGAAGGGTCAAGTCGAACATGCAAGCTCCTGTGGACGAGGTGAAGATGCTACGACCCGCCGGCAGCCGGCGAGTTGCGCCAAGTCAGAAAATGGCAGGGACCAGATATCACGCGATGCCGGCGAACTCGCGCCACCCCAGCACTTCGCACCCCTGGCGCTCGTAGCGCCCCGAGCCGCCGAACACCAGGCCGGGCGTGCGCAGCGGCGTCCGTTCGCGTTCGGCAAACGCCTGCCATTGGCGCGGGCCGTCCGTCCAGTCGGACGCCAGCGTGCTGCCCGACTTGATTTCGATCGCCTGCAGGCCCTCCGGCGTCTCGAACACCACGTCCACCTCGTGGCCCAGGCTGTCGCGCCAGAAGTACAGGTCGGCGCTCTGCCCGGCATTGAAGCGCTGTTTGATCAACTCGGTCACCACCCAGGTCTCGAACAGGGCTCCCCGCGCGACATGGGTCTCCAGGGTCCGCGCGTCGCGAATGCCGAGCAGCCAGGCCATGAGCCCCACGTCCAGAAAGTACAGCTTCGGTGTCTTGACCAGGCGCTTGCCGAAGTTGCGGTGGTGCGGCAGCAAACGGGTGACCAGATAGCTCGTCTCCAGCACCGAGATCCAGTCGCGTGCGGTATTGGACGAAATGCCGCAGTCGGCACCCAGCGCGGAGAGGTTGAGCAACTGGCCCGAACGGGCGGCGCACATGCGGATGAACCGCTGGAACTGCCCGAGATCTCGCACCGCGATGAGCTGGCGCACATCGCGTTCCACATAAGTGCTCACATAGTTGGCGAACCAGTCGGCAGGCTCCAGCGCCCGGTCGTAGAGCGCCGGGTAAGCGCCTTTCAGGAGCATGTCGTCCAGCGTGGCGGGCGCGCGCACGGTGCCGAGTTCGGCACCCGACAAGGGCAGCAGTTCGACCCGCCCGACCCGGCCGGCCAACGACTGTGAAATGCCGGCCATCAGATCGAACTGGGCGGAACCCGTGAGAACGAAATCACCCATGCGTCGGCGCTCGTCCACCAACCCCTGCAGCCAGGACAGCAGGCCGGGGCAGCGCTGCACCTCGTCAAGGATGGCACCGTGCGCAAACCGCGCCAGGAACCGGCGCGGGTCCTGTTCGGCAAACTCGCGCTCCTCCGGATTCTCCAGCGAAACATAGGGCTTGTCGGCAAACACCTTGCGCGCCAGGGTGGTCTTGCCGGACTGGCGCGGACCCGTGAGCGCCACGATCGGAAACCCCTTGGCAAGCCGCTGCAGGGTGGGAGTCGCTGAACGCGGGATCATCATACAAATTCGAAATTGAATTTCAAATTTGTAATTTTACTCTTGGAATCCTACAGCGCGTCGCGCATGCGGTGCCACCACATGCCCAGCGCGAGGCTGGGCGTGCGCAGCCACTCGCCGCCCGGGAAGCGGTGGTGCTGCAAGCGGGCAAACACATCGAACCGCCCGGCCTGCCCCGCCACCGATTCGGCCACCAGCCGGCCCGCCAGGCCGGTGAGCGCCACGCCGTGGCCGCTGAAGCCCTGGAGGTAGTAGAGGTTGTCGCCCAGCCGCCCGAAGTCGGGCGCGCGGTTCATGCTGATGTCCACGAAGCCGCCCCACACGTGGTCGATCGGTGTCCGGGCCAGATCGGGAAACACCTGCCCCATGCGCTTTTGCATGGTCGCTTCCAGATCGGCCGGGGTACGCGTGGTGTAGCTCACGCGGCCGCCGAAGAGCATGCGGTGGTCGGCGCTGAAGCGGAAGTAGTCGAGCACGAAATTGTTGTCGCACACCGCCGCGTTCGAAGGAATGAGCCGCGCGCACAGAGCCGGGTCGAGCGGCGGCGTGCCCACGATGTAGGTACCCACGGGCATGATGCGCGGCGCGATCTCGGGCGCCACCCGCGGCCCGAACTCGGCCAGCGTGCAGTTGCCCGCGAGCACGCCGAAACGGGCCGTCACCTGACCCTGCGCCGTGCTCGCCACCAGCGTGGGGCCGCGCTGCAGCGCCGTCACCGGTGAGTGCTCGCAGATGCGCACGCCAGCGGCCTGCGCCGCGCGGGCCAGGCCCAGCGCGTACTTGAGCGGGTGCAGGTGGCCCGAGCGGTTTTCATACGCCGCGGCCGCGTAACGCGGGCTATTGATCAGCCGGCGCACGTCGTCCCCTTCGGCCCAGTCGCAGTTGACGCCACCCTGGATCAAACCGTCGATCTCTTCGCGCAGCGCCCGCGCCTTGCGCGCGTTTTCGGCCACATAGATATAGCCCTTGACCCAGTCGCAATCGATGCCGTACTCGGCAATGCGCTGCTCGATCAGGTCCAGCGCCTGCAGCGACATGTCCCAGGCGCGCTGCGCATCCTGCGTGCCGAGCTGCTGCTCGAACGGCCCCATGCCGCAGGCATAGCCCACGATGGCCTGGCCGCCGTTGCGCCCGCTGGCGCCGCTGCCGATGCGGTCGGCCTCCAGCAGCACCACGCTCAGGCCGCGCTGCGCCATCTCCAGCGCCGCCGACAGGCCCGAAAAACCGCCACCGATCACCAGCACGTCGGCCTGCTCCGAGCCCTGCAGCGGCGGGCGCGTCGCCGGGCGCTGCACGCTGGCTTCGTAATAGCTCTTCTGGTTCAACTGGGTGTCCGAACCCAGCAGGGAACGCTGCTGCGCCACGGCTCAGTCCCCCCGCGCCGGCAGACGGCCCAGGCGGCGCGCCACCTGGCCGCTGAGATAGGTCCACACGAAAGTGGCGGCGGCGTTGCTGGTCAGCTCGGCATGGTCGTAGGCCGGGGCCACCTCCACGCAGTCCATGCCGATCCAGTTCAGGTCCGCCAGTTCTTCCACAAAGCTCAACACCTGCGAGCTGGTGAGCCCACCGGGCTCGGGCGTGCCGGTGCCCGGCGCGAAGGCCGGGTCGAGCACGTCGATGTCGAGCGTGAGGTAACACGGCCGCTGGCCGATGCGCGCGCGGATCGCATCGATGGCGGGTTCGAGGCCGGCGCCATCGAGCCCGCGCAGCGCGCGCGCCGTGAAGATCTGCCCGCCCTGATCGGCCACGTACTCGCGCGCGGCGCGCTCACCGCTGGAGCGGATGCCGATCTGCACCGTGTGCGCCGGGCCGATCAACCCTTCCTGTAGTGCTTCGAAGGTCCAGGTGCCGTGGCCTGACGGTTCGCCGAAATGGTCGCTCCAGGTGTCGCAGTGCGCGTCGAAATGCACGCAGGCCAGCGGTTCGCCGCCGCCGTATTGCGCCTGGGCGGCGCGCAGCAGCGAGAGCGTGACGGAATGGTCGCCGCCCAGGAACACGCAGTGGTGCTTCGCCATCAGCGCCGCCGCCTGCGCCTCGATGTGGCGCCGCACCTCGGGCAGGGGCGAGGCGTTGGGCAGGCGCATGTCCAACGCGTCGCCCACGTGATCCAGCGGCGACACGTCGAACACCGGGTGGATGCCGTCGCACAGCATCAGGCTGGCGGCGCGGATCGCCTGTGGACCGAAGCGCGCGCCGGGCCGGTTGGTCACCACGCCGTCGAACGGCACGCCGGCCACGGCGAACGGCTGCTCCGCCAGCGGCGGCGCGGCCAGGAAACGGTTGGTGTGGTTGGCGTAGGCGAACTGTCCCAGGGCCATGGAGCGGTCCTTTGCAGGGGCGGCACCGGGCGCCCCATGCGCCCGGTCTGATAGGGAACCGGACGATACGCCGGAAAAAGCCTCCATGTAAGGCCAATTCACCCCCGATACCGCCATCCACCCCGGTGCGGCGCTGGCCTTGGGGCGCTGCGTTTGATAAAGTAAGGAATCCTTGTTCACGGAAAATCCAGATGCTTGCCAAGATCACCGCCAAAAACCAGCTCACGCTGCCCAAGAGCGTGATGACGCAACTGGGCTCGCCCGACTACGTGGATGTGCAGACACGCGACGGCCAGATCGTGCTGACGCCCGTGCGCATCCAGCGCGACGACGAGGTCCGGGCCAAGCTGGCACAGCTCGGCCTCGGCCAAGACGATGTCGTGCAAGCCATCTCATGGGCACGCGCCACCATGCAGCCCGCAGCGCAAACCGCCGAACCCACGCCGCGCTACAAGACCACCACCCGACGCAACAGGAAACCCGGCTCTCCCACATGAACCCGGCCCCGGAAAGCACGGCAAGGCCATTGCGCGTCGTGCTCGACACCAACGTGGTGTTGTCGGCACTGGTCTTCAACAGCCCCGCATCCCGGCAACTGCGCCAGGCCTGGCAAAGCGGCCGCCTGCACCCCTGCGCCTGCACGGCAACGATCCGGGAGCTGATGCGCGTGCTGGCCTACCCCAAGTTCAAACTGACAGCGGCCGACCAACGCGAGCTGCTGGCGGACTTCGTGCCCTTCGTTCAAGTGGTCCAGATGCCCGATCCACCGCCCGATGTACCGCGCTGTCGCGATCCGCACGACGAGGTGTTCATGCAACTGGCGCTGGCGGCGGGCGCCGATGCGCTGGTTTCCGGCGATCTGGACCTGCTCTCGCTGGCAGGCGCCATGGCGCGCGAACATGGATGCCCCGTGTGGACGGTGCAGCAACTGCTGGCCGGCGATCGTTTCACAGCGCCCGCTGCCGCAGCGCAAGCCCCGCCCCCACCCACAAAGCCAGCGCAGAAAACACCAGGCCGCGCGCCAGGCCTCCCGGCCCGTCGGCGATGAAGCCGACCACGGTGGGGCCGACGATCTGCCCGGCGGCGAAGACGATGGTGAAGGCGCTGATGCCGGCGGCCCATTGCGCCGGCGGCAGGTTGTGGCGCACCAGGGCGGTGGTGGAGGCCACCACCGACAGGAACAACGCGCCGAACAGCAGGCCGGAGGCCAGCAGCAGCGGCCACCAGGCGGTGAGCGCGGGCACGATGGCCGCCGCGCCCAGCAGCGCGCTCAGGCGCGCCAGCGGCTGGCCGTCCCGGTGGCGATCCAGCAGGCCGGCCCAGATGCGCGAGGACGCGACCACCGCCACGCCCAGCAGCGCATAGAACGCGGTGATGGCGCCGGGGCTGGCGCCCTGCTCGCGCAGCAGCGCGATCACGAAGGTCATGTAGCCGATGTAGCCCACGCCGAAGCCGGTGTAGCCCGCGAGCGCGAAACCGAAGTCGCGCACGCGGAACACGCGCCGGGCCGATGCGGCGTCGGCCACGGCAGGGCCGGCGGCATCGGCCCGGGCCAGCACCCGCGCCGGCCACGCCATGCAGGCCGTGGCCAGCAGGCACACGGCGGCCAGCGCCCACCACGCCCAGGCCCACCCGTGGGGCTGCGATGCCGCGGCCGCCAGCACGGGAGGCACGCCCAGGGCCGAGACGGCGATGCCCAGCCCGGTGCCGCCGTAGTACAGGCCCATGAGGAACCCTGCCCGGTGCGGCTGCCGCGCCCCCAGGCGCGCGGCCAGCAGGCCGCCGGCGATGAAGACGAAGGCGCTGGCCACGCCGGCCAGCAGACGCTGCGCCAGCAGGGGCGCGGCGGCGGTGAAGAAGCCGCTGAGCGCCATGAACACCGAGGCCAGCACCGAACCCCCCAGCAGCAGCGCGGCGGGCGAGGCGCGCCGCATCAGCCACGGCGTGGCCAGGGCGCCGACGAGGTAGCCCACGGCATTGAAGGTGTTCATGGCCCCGGCCAGGGTGTAGCTCCAGCCCAGGTCCTCGCGCATCGGCGGCAGCAGCAGGCCGTAGGCGAAGCGCGTGATGCCCAGCGACACGGCCGCGCCCAGCGAGAGCGCCAGCGCCAGACGCACCCAGGGGGTGCGGTCGGCGTCGGCAGGGTCGGGTGCGGTCAAGGTGGCGGAATCCGGAAGGTTCAGCGCAGCACCCGGCCCAGGCGGGGGTCGTCGAGCCGGTCGTGGATGCGGCGCTCGATGTCGGCGGCGGGGCTGTCCCAGTCGTTGCCGTGGGCGGGCACGTCGTAAGCGGCCTGATGGTACAGGGCATAGGGTGCGTCGCGGCCGAAATGGTTGGCGCCAGGATCGTCGGCGCGGCCCAGGTCGATCGCGGGCGCCGGGCCGATGCCGCCGTGCGTCTGCTGGCCCTGGACCAGCCGCACGCAGGCTTCGCGCGCCGAATCGATCCGCACCCGGCGCAGGCGCAGCGCATTGCCCGTGAGGTTGACGCCGACGCCGACATCGAAGCCGGCGATGCGCACGTCCTCGATCAGCACGCGGCGGCGCTCGTCGCGAGGCGCGGCCACCTCGATGCCGGCGTACGGCGGGTTGTGCACGCGGCCCTCGGGCGCCACTTCCCCGCCGGGCGGCCGCACGATGCGGCAGTCGCGCACGGTCACGTTCGCGGCCGACTGGATGCGGATGCCATCGGCGTACCAGATAGGCGAGCCGGTGAGTTCCGCGCCCACGATGGTCGCGGCGCCGCCGATGACGTTGACGACGTGGTCGATGCGGTCCCCGGCGCGCAGGCCGCTCACCGTGCCTTGCGAGCGCACCAGGTTGAGGCCCATGTCGGTGAACAGGGGAAAGTTCTCGCCCGTGCTCACGCCGCAGTCTTCCAGCAGGTACACCGGGCAGTCCTCCACCCAGATGCCGCACAGGCGCGGCTGCAGCACCTGCACGTTGCGCAGGCGCAGGCCGGCCGCGCGGGCGACCAGGCCACCGCTGCGGTTCTGGTCGCCGTCGAGCGCCACGTTTTCGATGCGCACGCTGAACCCCGGACCGGTGACGTCGACCACCGGCTCGCCTGCCAGGTGCGAGCGCAGGCGCACGCGCTCCGGGCCGGCGCCGCTGATGACCGCGTCGCGGCGGATGCGCAGGTGGCGGGCGTACTCGCCCGGACCCACCAGCACGCGCGGAAAGCGCACCTCGGACGGAATGCGCGCCAGCGCGTGGTCGATCTGGCGCCAGGGCCGTTCCGCCGTGCCATCGCCGCTGGCGTCGCTGCCGTCGGCGGCCACGTGGAAATCGGTGAACGTGGTGTTGTCGAACAAGGCGCAACCGCTCAGCCACCACAAGGGTGGCACGGCGAATGCAGTCTTCAGCCAGTCGCGGCGGTCCATGAAGCCCCCTTCGGCGCGGCCCATGGCGCGCTTTCAGCATCGAACCATATCAGCTATCCACCGCGCCGGAGCGCGACCCGCAACGCATGAGAAACAGAGGGCAATCTGCTCGGCCGCAGCCCTCTCCCGCAAGCGGGAGAGGGAGAAAGACCCGCAGCGCGTGAAGTGTCTTCGTCCAGAGGCACCGAGGGTCCGGCTCCGCCGGCCCGAGATGCCGTCCCCCCTCCAAGCGCCCCAAGGGCGCGCAAGAGAGG
>CAZFOT010000118.1:0-10477 GCA_964520365.1 uncultured Hydrogenophaga sp. | reverse complement strand
TCCGAAGCCAAGACCACCTACGGCATCATCGGTGTCAAGGTCTGGGTCTACAAGGGCGACACCCTGGGCCGCAACGATGCGCCCGTGGCCGCCGAGCCGCGTGCCGAAGAAGAGCGTCGTCCGCGTGGCCCGCGCCGTGAGCGTCCGGCAGGCCCTCCTGCTCGCGCCGCGGTTCGCCGCCCAGGCGCCAATGCCGCTCCGGCCGATGGCAGCGACAAGCCTGCCGAAGCCACCGCCGGCACCGAAACCAAACCCGCCGTTAAGCGCGTTCGCAAAGACGCACCCGCACCTGCAGCTGCGGACGGCAAAGGAGAATAAACATGTTGCAACCTGCTCGTCGCAAGTACCGTAAAGAGCAAAAAGGCCGCAACACGGGTGTCGCCACCAGTGGCGCGACCGTGGCTTTCGGTGACTTCGGTCTGAAATCCACCGACCGTGGCCGCCTGACGGCCCGCCAGATCGAGGCCGCACGCCGTGCGATCTCCCGCCACGTCAAGCGTGGCGGCCGCATCTGGATCCGCGTGTTCCCGGACAAGCCGATCTCCAACAAGCCGGCCGAAGTCCGCATGGGCAACGGCAAGGGTTCGGTGGAGTACTACGTGGCCGAGATCCAGCCCGGCAAGGTGCTCTACGAGATCGTCGGCGTGCCCGAACAGCTGGCGCGCGAAGCGTTCACGCTGGCCGCGGCCAAACTCCCCCTGCGCACCGCGTTCGTGACGCGCCTGCTGGGCCAGTGATTCAGGAGAACCCAAGATGAAAACTGCTGAATTGCGCAAAAAAGACGTTGCCGGCCTGGAAGCCGAGGTCAAGTCGCTGCAAAAGGCCCATTTCGGCCTGCGCATGCAAAAAGCCACGCAACAACTCAACAACACCGCCACGCTGGGTGACACCCGCCGTGCCATTGCCCGCGCCAAGACCATCCTGGCCGAGCAGCAGCGTGCCGCGGCCGCCGCCAAATAAGGAGCGAAACCATGACGGAAGCTAAAACATCCCTCAAGCGCACCTTGGTTGGCAAGGTGGTCAGCGACAAGCGTGCCAAGACCGTGACGGTTCTGGTGGAGCGCCGCGTCAAGCACGAGCTCTACGACAAGATCGTGGCCAAGTCGAGCAAGTACCACGCGCACGACGAAAAGGGCGAGTACAAGCTGGGCGACGTGATCGAGATCACCGAAAGCCGCCCGCTGTCCAAGACCAAGAACTGGGTGGCCAGCCGCCTGGTGCAAAAAGCCGCACTGGTTTGAGCCTGTTGCGCTGGGCTCAGCGCGATACCGAAAAGCGACCGACAATCTCGGTCGCTTTTTCTTTTTCCGGACCCGGACAGGCCGGGTTCTTCGCACAGGCCCCGAAGGCCCAACCATGAGGAGCAGCAGATGATTCAAATTGGCGACAAGATCCCGGCGACCACACTGATGGAGTACAGCGAAGTCGAGGGCAATGGCTGCAGCATCGGCCCCAACCCGGTGGACACGCAGGGAGCGAGCGCGGGAAAGACCATCGCCGTGTTCGCCCTGCCTGGCGCCTTCACCCCCACCTGCTCCGCCAAGCACGTGCCCGGCTATGTCGAATCGTTCGAGGCATTCAAGGCCGCCGGCATCGACGAGATCTGGTGCCTGAGCGTCAACGACGCTTTCGTGATGGGCGCCTGGGCACGGGACCAGAAGACCGGTGACAAGGTCCGCATGCTGGCCGATGGCAGTGCCGATTTCGCCAAGGCCACGGGTCTCACGCTCGACCTGGCCGGCCGCGGCATGGGTTTGCGGAGCAACCGCTACTCGATGCTGGTGCGCGACGGCGTGGTCAAGACCCTGAACATCGAAGCCCCGGGCAAGTTCGAGGTGAGCGACGCTGCCACCCTGCTGGCCCAGGCCAAGGCCCTGTAGGCAAGGCGCTCGCCTACAGATCCACCTTGAGGTAGTGCGCGCCCGGAATCGGGTTGTGGTAGTAGGGCGGAACCTCGTAGAAGCCCGCCTCCTGGTACAGCGCCCGGGCCGTTTCCATGTCGCTGAGCGTGTCGAGCAGCATGGTCGTGTAGCCCGCCAGCCTGGCCAGGGAGATGATTTCCTCGACGAGCTGGCGTCCCAGGCCGAACCCGCGGAAGGCGCGGCGCACGAACAGTCGCTTCATTTCGCAGGCATCGAGATGGTCGCTGTGCACCAGCGGCCGCAGGGCGCAGCACCCGGCGGGCATGCCGTCCACGAATGCGATCAGCAGGGCGCCCGAAGGCTGCTTGTACTCGCCGGGCAGGGCCGCCAGTTCGGATTCGAAACCCTGAAAACACAGATCAACGCCGAGGTCCGCCTGGTAGTCGACGAACAAGGCCCGTGCGGCGTCGATGTCGGTGGGTGTTTGAGCCTGTCTCAGGCTCAAGTGCGGATTCGCAGTCACGAAGAGAGGGTGTGTGGGATGGGCGGCGGGAAAGGAGTCTAACCCAGGCCGGCCAGCGCGTTCACGGCCAGACCGCACAGCACCAGCACCGCCAGCGCCAACACGCGGGAGCCCGCGGTGTCCCTGGAAGAGGCAAGAGGTGCATCGACCGCCTTGTCGCCCACGATCATGGGCCGCACCAGCCCTTGCTTCCTGACGATCTTGTAGAAGGCAATGGCCGCCAGATGCAGGACAACCAGGCCGATGATGAGGTACTTGCCCACGTTCTTGTGGTAGCTGGTGGCCGCGGACACCGTGTCGTTCGATACGAACCGCACCAGCGGACCGAAGAAGGCGATTTCGTCGTCGCTGACCAGGCCGGTGCCGACCTGTGCCAGCAGCACGGCGAGCAGGGCGAACACCGAAAGCGCGCCCAGGGGCGTGTGACCGGCGCGGTGCTCGGGCGCCGACCGGCCCTGGAGGTAGGCGAGCAGCGCGCGAGGCCCGAACAGGAAGCTGCCGAAACGCGACCAGTGGCCCCCGACGAATCCCCAGACCACGCGGAACAGCAGCAGGGCCAGCACGGCGTGGCCCAGGCGCAGATGCCAGTTCATCCAGTTGCCGCCGACGCTGCCGCTGACCACGAGACCGACCACGCAGACAGCCAACGACCAATGGAACAGGCGGGTGGGGAGGTCCCAGACACGGATGGTATGCATGTGCTCGGTGTGCGTCGGCGCAGCCAGGAATGGAGGGCAAGGACGATGGAGACGATACACAGGAATAGGGTTCCCGTGGAACTTTGGCGCTGGCCGACACTCTGGCGGCAGGGAGTCTCACGCTCCCGACAACCCCCACACCAGAGGAAAAAAGATGAAAAAAGCACTCGCTTCGATCGCGGTGGCCACCGCGATGGCCTCATTGTCCGCGCCGGCCATGGCCCAGTTCCAGAAGGCGGAAGACGCCGTCAAGTACCGCAAGGCCGCGTTCACCGTCATGGGTTCTCATTTCGGGCGGATCGGCGCCATGGCCAACGGGCGGGTTCCGTTCGACGCCACCGCAGCCGCCGACAGCGCGGCCATCGTGGAGACCATGAGCGCGCTGCCCTGGGAGGGATTCGTGGCCGGTACCGACAAGGGCGACACGCGGGCCAAGCCCGAGATCTGGGCCGAGCAGGCCAAGTTCAAGGAAGGCGCGGACAAGCTCCAGGCCGAAACCGCCAAGCTCGCGGTGGCCGCGAAAACCGGCGATCTGGATGCGGTGAAGACGGCGTTCGGTGCGGTGGGTCAGTCCTGCAAGGCATGCCACGACACCTACCGCAAGAAGTGAACCCCCCGGAGCGACGGAGGGTCAGGCCTCCTTCAGCAGCTTTTCGATCAGCTGGTGCAGGGCCGCGAAGTCCGGCGCTCCGACATAGCGCTTGACGATGCGCCCTTGGCGGTCGACCAGGTAGGTGGTGGGGGTGAGCTTCACGTCGCCCCAGGCGGTGGCGATTTCGCCGGTGTTGTCCAGCGCCACCTTGAAGGGAAGCTGGCGGGTCTGAGCGAAGTTGAGCACCCAGGCCGGGGGGTCGTATTCCATGGCGACGGCCACGGTCTCGAACCCCTGGCCCTGGTACTTGTTGTAGGTCGCCACCAGGTCGGGCATTTCCTTGACGCAGGTCACGCAGGTGGTGGCCCAGAAATTCACCAGCGTGACCTTGCCCTTGAAGTCGCTGGTGGAGGTGGTCGAGCCGTCGATCAGCACGAAGCTGGAGGGCGGCGCGGGATCTTTCCCGGCGCAGCCCGACAGGCCGATGGCGGCCGCCGCCGCCGCTGCCATGGCCAGCAGGCCGCGGCGTGTGGGTCCGCGGTTCGCAGTGGGGAAGAAAGGCTGGCGCATGGGGGTGTCTGGGCGTTCGTGGGAAGGGGCTGGTGTAGTGAGTCAGGATGCCGGACAAAGTTCGGGGCGCGATGGCGCTGCGGCATTCACTTCGGCTTCAGCTTGGCCCGGGCTTCGTCAAGGCGGGCCTCCAGGTAAGTCCCGTAGAAGTCGGGTACCGCCATCCCGACCAGCCGTTCGGCCAGTTCGCGCCCACCTGCGTCGAAGAACAGCACGGTGGGGGTGAACCGCGCCTTCCACGCGCGCGCCTGCTCGGCCGGGGAGGTGAGTTCGCCATCGAAGCCCCGAAGATGGCGCCGGCTGTCGCGCACGTCGATCTGCACCGCGTCGATCTCGCCGGCCCTGAGCATGGGCAGAAGGTAGTGGCCGCGCACCACGTCGCAGTAGGGGCAGCCGTCCAGCGTGGTCATCACCACCAGCGGCTGGCCCTTGCGGCGGGCATCGCTTGCGGCGGCCTGGAGCGAGGCCGGGCTCGGCAGGCCCTGGTGGCGGGCGGACGGGGTTGGTGCGACGGTGCTCATGTTTCCTCGGGCGCGCCGAGCCAGTCCGCGAGAACCTCGGACGTGTGCTCCCCCAGCAGGGGCGGCGGAAGATCGGCGCGCACCGGCGTGGCGCTGAGTTTCATGGGGCTGGCCACCAGGTCCACCGCGTCCGCCAGCGGATGGCGCCAGCGGGTCACCATGTCGCGGGCGATCACGTGCGGGTCCGCAAACACCTCGGCCAGGCTGTTGATCGGGCCGCAAGGCACCTTCGCTGCCTCCAGCGCCGCGAGCCAGTCGGACTTGCTCCTGGTCTTCAGGAGGGTCTCCAGCAAGGGCACCAGCACGGCGCGGTTGCGCACGCGGCTCTGGTTGAGGGCAAAGCGCTCGTCCGTGGCCAGCTCGGGATGGCCTGCGACGGCGCAGAACTTGGCGAACTGGCTGTCGTTGCCCACCGCCAGGATGATGTGCTGCGCCTGGCCGGCCGCGTCGGGCGCCACCTCGAACACCTGGTAGGGCACGATGTTGGCGTGGGCGTTGCCCGCGTGCCCGGGCACCTTGCCGTCCGCGCGGCCGCGCACCAGGTAGTTGGCACCCAGGTTGGCCAGCATCGCGACCTGCGTGTCCAGCAGCGCCATGTCGATGTGCTGGCCCTGCCCGGTGCGTTCGGCGTGCCGCAGGGCGGCCTGGATGGCCACGGTGGCGTACAGGCCGGTGAACAGGTCGGCCACGGCCACGCCGACTTTCTGGGGGCCGCCGCCGGGCAGATCGTCGCGCTCGCCGGTCACGCTCATGAGACCGCCCATGGCCTGGATGGCGAAGTCGTAGCCCGCGCGGTCCCTGTAAGGGCCGGTCTGGCCGAAGCCGGTGATGGAGCAATACACCAGGGCCGGGTTGACGGCGCTCAGCGCCGCGTAGTCCAGGCCGTAGCGGGCCATGTCGCCCACCTTGTAGTTCTCCACGAACACGTGCGCGTGCCGGGCCAGTTCGCGGATCAGCGCCTGGCCTTCGGGCTGTGCGATGTCGCAGGTGATCGAGCGCTTGTTCCGGTTGGCGCCCAGGTAGTAGGCCGCCTCGGCGGTGTCGGCGCCATCGCGGCCGCGCAGAAAAGGCGGACCCCAGCCCCGGGTGTCGTCGCCGCCCGGGTGCCTGGGGCCGGGCGGCCGTTCGACCTTGACGACGTCGGCACCGAGGTCGGCCAGGGTCTGCGTGCACCACGGGCCGGCCAGCACGCGCGAGAGATCGAGTATGCGGATACCATCCAGAGCGTTCATAGCCCCGATTGTGCTCGACGCGGCCGGACCTCGCTGTCGCAGCGGCTTTGTCGATCGCACTTCCCAAAATCCCATGCCTCTTGCCGTCCCGACCGCTGCCTGCGGAATCCTTTGCCCGCGCTGGCCGTGGGTCACACTGCTCTGGCTGCTGGCCCTGGGCGCATGCAGCCCCACCTTCAACTGGCGCGAACTGCGTCCGCAGGGCACGCCGCTGCTGGCGCTCATGCCCTGCAAGCCCGAGGCCGCCGAACGCACGCTGCCGCTGGACGGCGTCCCGACCGCGATGCACATGCACAGTTGCGAGGCCGGTGGCCATACCTTCGCCGTGGCATGGGCGCAAGTGAGCGATGCGTCGCGGGTGCCCGCCGCGCTGGCCGGCTGGCGTGCCGGCGCCCTGGCCGCGCTGCACGTCGATGCCGCCCTGGCCGCCGACGCGCGCACGCAATGGCCTGTCGTGGTGCCGGGCGCCAAGGTGCAACACGGCGTCCAGGCCGAGGGCACGGGTCCGGGCGGCCAGCACGCGCACATGCGCGCCGCCTTCTTCTCCAGCGGCCCGCAGGTGTTCCAGGCGGCGGTCTATGGAACGAGGCTGTCCGACGACGTGCTCGCCACCTTCTTCGAGGGGCTGAGGCTGCCATGAACACCGGGAGCGAGCAACTCGGCCAGCGCGCCGCCGTGATCGTGTTTCTGGCATTTGCGCTGGCCTACTTCCTCTCGGCGCTGGTCAGGGCCATCACGGCCACCCTGTCGCCCACGCTCAGCAGCGAGCTTTCGCTCGACGCCAGCGACCTGGGCCTGCTGGCCGGCGGCTATTTCTTCGGGTTCGCGCTGACCCAGTTGCCCCTGGGGCGCTGGCTCGACCGATACGGCCCGCGCAAGGTGATCCTGTGTTTCCTGAGCGTGGCCGTTCTGGGCTGCGCGGCCTTCGCCACGGCAACCAGCTTCTCGGGGTTGTTGGCCGCGCGCGCGCTCACCGGCATGGGGGTGAGCGCCTGTCTCATGGCGCCGCTCACGGGGTACCGCCGCTGGCTGAGCCCGGCCACGCAATTGAGAGCGAACTCCTGGATGCTGATGACCGGTTCGCTGGGCATGGTGGCCGCCACCCTGCCGGTGCAATGGCTGATGCCCTTGACCGGCTGGCGCGGGTTGTTCTGGACGCTGGCCGTGCTGATCGTGCTGTCGATGGCCGTCATCGCCGCCATGGTGCCTGCCTGGCGGCCATCGGGCGTGGCCACCGGCGCGGGGACCGGGGAAGCCGCCGCGCCGCCCGCAGGCTATGGCCTGATCTGGCGCCACCCCTACTTCCGCCAGATGCTTCCGATCGGCTTCGTCAACTATGGGGGCATGGTGGCGGTGCAGACCTTATGGGCCGGCCCCTGGATGGTGAAGGTGGCGGGCTACTCGGCCGACCAGGCGGCGGTGGGCCTGTTCGGCATCAACCTTTGCATGCTCACGACGTTCTGGCTGTGGGGCATGATCAACCCCCGGCTGGCGCGGCACGGGTTGGCGCCGGACCGCATCATCGCGTGGGGCCTTCCTTCGAGCTTCGTGGTGCTGGCCTGTCTGGTCTGGCTGGGGGAGGGCGCGGGCTGGCCGATGTGGGCGCTGTTCTGCGTGAGCAGCACCTTCGTCGCGCTGTCGCAGCCCGCCGTGGGGCTGGCCCTGCCCCCGGAAGCGGCCGGCCGCGCGCTTTCGGCCTTCAACCTGGGCATCTTCGCCGGCGTGTTCGCGGTGCAGTGGGGCATCGGCCTGCTCATCGACGCGTTCGGAGCTCTGGGCTGGAGCGAGCCCGCGCGCTTTCGCGGGGCGATGGCCTGCTTTGGGTTGTGCTGCGTGCTGGCCTATCTCGCGTTCTTGCGCGCGTATCGGCTGCGCACGCGGCATCGCGTGGGTTGACCGGTTGGCCGGGCGCTAAACTCCGCCCATGAACGGTGTCTTCATCATCGCGCACGCTCCGCTGGCTTCGGCCCTGCGCCAGTGCGTGCTGCACGTGTTCCCGGACGCGGCCGACGCCGTGTCCGCGCTGGATGTCCAGCCCAACATGCCGCCCGAGGAGACGCTGGCGCAAGCGCGCGCGCTGATGCGCCAGTCCGGCCTGCCCCAGGTGCTGGTGGTGACCGACGTGTTCGGCGCCACGCCCTGCAACGTGGCGCAAAAGCTCGTCGACGGCGTTCGCTCCAAGCTCATCGCGGGCGTGAACCTGCCCATGCTGCTGCGCACGGTGTCGTACCGGCACGAGTCGCTGGACGCGCTGGCCTCGCGCGCGCTGATCGGCGCCACGCAAGGCATCATCCAGGTGGCCGTGACCGCACCCCAGAACCAGCCCCGACGATCCGTCCATGATCAAGACCACCGCGACCATCAGCAATAAGCTCGGACTGCATGCGCGCGCCTCGGCCAAGCTCACCAAGCTTGCCGCCGGCTTTGCCAGCGAGGTCTGGATGTCGCGCGGCGATCGCCGCGTCAACGCCAAGAGCATCATGGGCGTCATGATGCTGGCGGCCGGCATGGGCTGCACGGTGGAGGTCGAGACCGACGGCAAGGACGAGCAGGCGGCCATGGACGCGCTGCTCGCGCTCATCAACGACAGGTTCGGCGAAGGAGAGTGAGCGTGTACGCGCTGCCTGTGCCCGACCGCGCCACCCACGGGGGCCTGCCATGACCTTCGCCGTGCATGGGTTGGCGGTGTCCCGGGGCGTTGCCATCGGCCGGGCCGTCATCGTCTCGTCCAGCCGGCTGGACGTGGCGCACTACTTCGTGCCGGTCGAGCAATGCCAGGCTGAAATCGAGCGGCTGCGAAGCGCCCGCAACGCCGTGGCCGACGAGATCGGGCGCGTGCAGCACAGCCTGCACGACCTCGGCTCCAACGATGCCCACCCCGAACTCGCCGCGCTGCTCGACGTGCACCTCATGCTGCTGCAGGACGAGCAGCTCATCAGCGGCGTCAAGCACTGGATCCAGGATCGTCACTACAACGCGGAATGGGCGTTGACGGCACAGCTGGAGATCATCGCGCGCCAGTTCGACGAAATGGAGGACCCCTACCTGCGCGAGCGCAAGGCCGACCTTGAGCAGGTCGTCGAGCGCATGCTGCGGGTGATGCGCGGCGTGGCCTCGCCCGTGGTGGCGCCGCCCGCGCAGGGCGCCGAGCCGCGCGGGCAGCCGGACCCGGCGGCCGACGCGCCCCTGGTGCTGATCGCCCACGACCTCTCGCCCGCCGACATGCTGCAGTTCAAGCAGAGCGTGTTCGCCGGCTTCGTGACCGACGTCGGCGGCAAGACCAGCCACACCGCCATCGTGGCGCGCAGCATGGACATTCCCGCCGTGGTGGGCGCGCGCTCGGCCAGCCACGTCATCCGCCAGGACGACTGGGTCATCATCGACGGCGACGCCGGCGTGGTGGTGGTGGACCCTTCGCCGGTCCTGCTGGCCGAATACGGCGCCAAGCAGCGCCAAGGCGAGATCGAGCGCGAGCGGCTCTCGCGCCTGAAGAACACGCCCGCCCTCACGCTGGACGGACAGAAGATCGAGCTGCTGGCCAACATTGAGCAGCCCGAGGACGCCGTGGGCGCGCTCAAAGCCGGCGCCGTGGGCGTGGGCCTGTTCCGCAGCGAATTCCTGTTCATGGGGCGCAACGGCAAGCTGCCCGACGAGGAGGAGCAGTACCAGGCCTACCGGCGCGCCGCCGAAGGCATGCAGGGCCTGCCGGTGACCATCCGGACGGTGGACGTGGGCGCCGACAAGCCGCTGGACCGGGGCACGCGCCCGGTCGATGACCACCTCAACCCGGCCCTGGGCCTGCGTGCCATCCGCTGGAGCCTGGCGGAACCCGCGATGTTCCTGGCCCAGCTGCGCGCCATCCTGCGGGCCGCGGCGCACGGCTCGGTCAACCTGCTGATCCCCATGCTGGCGCATGCCGGCGAGATTCGGCAGACGCTTGCCCTGGTGGGCAAGGCGCGCGAGCAGCTGGATGCGCGCGGCGTGGTCTATGGCCCCTTGCGCATCGGCGCCATGATCGAGGTGCCCGCCGCCGCGCTGACCATTCCGCTGTTCCTGCGCCACTTCGACTTCCTGTCCATCGGCACCAACGACCTGATCCAGTACACGCTGGCGATCGACCGCACCGACGAGGCCGTCGCGCACCTGTACGACCCGGTGCACCCGGCCGTGCTGCAGCTCATCGCCAGCACCATCGCCCAGTGCCACGCGTTGGGTAAGGGCGTGAGCCTGTGCGGCGAGATGGCGGGCGACGTGACCATGACGCGTTTGCTGCTGGGGCTGGGCCTGCGCAGCTTCTCCATGCACCCGTCCCAGATCCTGGCGGTCAAGCAGCAGATCCTGCGTTGCGACACCATCCGGCTGCAGGCCTGGGCACAAAGCGTGCTGACCGCGGAAGACCCTGCGGCGCTGATGACGGATTGATGGAGAACACCCCCCTGCGCCGCTTCGCGGCTTCCCCCCTCTCTGGCGCGCCGCTTT
>CAZFOT010000117.1:0-10581 GCA_964520365.1 uncultured Hydrogenophaga sp. | reverse complement strand
ACCAGCGAGCCGGCACCCGATCCCCGGCCGGGGCCCACGGGACAGCCGTTGTTCTTGGCCCAGTTGATGAAGTCGGCCACGATGAGGAAGTAGCCCGGGAACCCCATGTCCAGGATGGTGTTGATCTCGAACTCCAGGCGCTCCACGTAGCGCGGGCGTTCGGCGCCACGCTGGGTTTCGTCGGGGTACAGATGGGCCAGCCGCTCCTCCAGGCCCTCGAACGACGACTGCCGGAAGAAATCGGCCATGGGCATGGGCACGCCATTCACCAGCGGCGTGGGGAAGTCGGGCAACTTCGGCTTGCCCAGCGTGAGCGTGAGGTTGCAGCGCCTGGCGATCTCCAGCGTGTTGGCCACGGCGGACGGCACGTCGGCGAACAGCGAACGCATCTGCCCGGCACTCTTGAAGTACTGTTCCCGGGTGAAGCGGCGCACGCGGCGGCTGTTGCCCAGGATCTCGCCGTCGGCGATGCACACCCGCGCCTCGTGCGACTCGTAGTCGTCGGCCCGCAGGAACTGCACCGGGTGGGTGGCCACCACCGGCAGGTGCAGCCGCGCGGCCAGTTGCACGGCGGCGCTCACGTGGCGCTCGTCGTCGGCGCGGCCGGCGCGCTGCAGCTCGATGTAGAAGCGGTGCGTGAACACCCCGGCGAGTCGCAGCGCCACGTCGGCCGCCCGCTGGGTGTCGCCCTGGATCAGGGCCTGACCCACGGGGCCGGCCTGCGCGCCCGAGAGCAGCAGCAACCCGGCATTCAGCTCTTCGAGCCATTCGCGCTGCACCAGCGCCTGGCCTCGGGCGCCGCTGCGGGTCCAGGCGCGCGCCAGAAGCTCGCACAGGTTGAGATAGCCCTGGTGGTCCTGCACCAGCAGCAGCACGCGCGGCGCGGCGGGCTGGTGGCTGCCCGGCATGGCGCCCGGCGTCTCGTCGCTGAAGCCCTGCAGCATGACTTCGGCACCCAGCAACGGCTTCAACCCGGCCCCGCGCGCGGCCTTGTAGAACTTCACGGCGCCGAACAGGTTGCTCAGGTCGGTGATGGCCAGCGCGGGCTGGCCATCGGCGGCGGCGGCGGCCACGGTGTCGTCGATGCGGTTGGTGCCATCGACGACGGAGAACTCGGTGTGCAGGCGCAGGTGTATGAACATCCGGCCATTTTAGGAGCGGTGCGCAGGGCGTGTTTCACGCCACCGGCGGTTTTGCGTCGTCTTTCAGAATGCTCAGCACCTCGGAGCGGAACTCGCGGCTGTAGAGGATGGCCACCACCGCCAGCGTGGCGACCACCATGGCCAGGGGCGAGATGAACCAGGCCATGGCGGCGAACGAAAAATAATAGGCGCGCAAGCCGTCGTTGAAGGTTTCCGCCGCCGCGCCCACCATGGCCGACGCGCGATCGGCATAGGCCTTGCGGTCGAACTTGCCCGCGTCGAAATCTTCGGGCGGCGGCATGGCGCCGATGATCAGCGCCACGAAGGTGTACTGCCGCATGCACCAGGAGAATCGGAAGAAGGCGTACACGAAGATCGCCACCATCACCAGGATCTTGAACTCGAAGACGACCAGCGTGGTGGTCTGCGCGAACGGAATCTCGCTCATCAGTTCGGTGGCCTTGTCGGTGGTGCCGAGCAGCGCGAACAGGCCGCCGATGACCAGGATGGAGGTGGACGAGAAGAAGGTCGGCGTGTTCGACAGCGTCTGTGTGATGAGGCCATCGAGCATGCGCGGATCGCGCGCGGTGGCCTGGGTCATCCAGTAGCCGCGGTAGCGGTTGGTGGTCTGGATGAGCGAGCCCATCCTGCGGCCCCAGACCCGGGCGAACCCCGCATAGCCGGTCCACAAGGCGAAAAAGCAGGCCAGCGCCAGCCAGTCTGCCCAGGGAATGATGCTCAGGACTTTCATGCAGCGGATGTTACGCCGTAGAGGCTGTGTGCCCCACGCTCCGCCGCTGCGCGGGTCGCTGCCCCCCAAGGGGGCTGATCCAGCTTGGGGCGGCCCGGCGCTGGATCGGTGGCTCTCCGGATGCGTTCCGTCAGCTTTTGAACTTCGCCGCCACCGCCGCCACACGCTCGCCAAACAATCGCGCCGTCTCCAGGTCGCCCGGCAGCATGTCGTTGGCGCCGGCGTCCGACGGGCTCTGGGCGATCGCGCCGCTGTAGCTCACCAGGTAGTTCACATCGTTGCGCTGGGCGCCCTTGGTGTTGCTGGGCATGAGGCCCTGGCTGACCCAGATCATGCCGTGCTGCATGGCCAGGGCGAACAGCGTGTTCAGCGTGCTCAGCTTGTCGCCGTTCATGCCCGCGCTGTTGGTGAACCCGGCGGCGATCTTGTCCTTCCACTGCTGGGCATACCAGGGCTTGCTGGAGGCGTCGGCGAACTTCTTGAACTGCCAGCTCACGCTGCCCATGTAGGTGGGCGAGCCGAAGACGATGGCGTCGGCGGCGGCCAGCGCCTCCCAGCCGCCTTCGGGCAGTTTGCCATCGGCGTCGATGGCGATCAGTTCGGCGCCTGCGCCATCGGCCACCGATTGCGCCATGCGCTGGGTGTGACCGTAACCCGAGTGATAAACCACGACAACGCTGGGCATGAAAGCACTTTCAGAAAATGGCGCGGCGAGGACATCGCGCCGCGCGGGTGGAAGGGGTCGGGGGGATTCAGGCCTTGCCGCGGGCATCCACGCTGAAGGCGCCGGCGCCGAAGGCCGCGAAGGCGAGCAGGCCACCGGTGATGGCGATGTTCTTGAAGAACATCAGTTGCTGCATCATCTGCTGCTCGGCCGGCAGCGCCCAGTAGGCGTGGAAGTAGAAGCTGGCCACCAGGGTGAACACGGCCAGGGCCAGGGCGGCGATGCGGGTGCGGTACCCGATCAACAGCGCCAGGCCGCCGAACAACTCGATCACCAGCGCAATGGCCACGCCCACCTGGGGCAGCGGCAGGCCCATGGCGGTGGCGTAACCCACCGTGCCGGCGAAGCCGGCGATCTTGCCGTAGCCGGCCGGCACAAAGAGCACGGCCAGCAAGATGCGGCCAACCAGGGCGAGGGGGTTTTGCAGAGCGTTCATGAGAGTTCCTTGAAAAAAATGGAATGAAAGGATCGAGAAAAAAATTCAGGATGCGAGATCGAACACCAGCACTTCGGCGTCGTCGCCCCGAGCCAGCAACAGCTTGCTTTCACCCGCCAGCGCCGCCGCGTCGCCACCTTGCAGGCGCTGGCCGTTCACGTCAAGCGCACCACGCACCACGTGCACGTAGGCCTTGCGGGCCGGGTCCAGCGCCAGCTCGGCGGATTCGTCCCCATCGAGCAGTCCGGCATACATCGACGCGTCGGCGTGAATGGTGACCGAGCCATCGGTCCCGGCGTTCGACGCCACCAGGCGAAGGCGCCCGCGCTTGTCGGATTCGGCGAAGGTCTTCTGCTCGTAGCCCGGCTCGATGCCGGTCACGTTGGGCTCGATCCAGATCTGCAGGAAATGCGTGGTCTGGTCGGGCGCATGGTTGAACTCGCTGTGGCGCACGCCGGTGCCCGCGCTCATGCGCTGCACGTCGCCCGGCGGGATGCCCTTGACGTTGCCCATGCTGTCCTTGTGGGCCAGGTTGCCCTGCAGCACGTAGCTGATGATCTCCATGTCGCGGTGGCCGTGCGTGCCGAAGCCGGTGCCGGGGGCGATGCGGTCCTCGTTGATCACGCGCAGGTTGCCCCAGCCCATCCAGGCCGGGTCGAAGTAGTCGGCAAAGGAGAACGAATGAAAGCTCTTGAGCCAGCCGTGGTCGGCATGGCCGCGAGCGTCCGAGTGTCGAATCTGGATCATGGTGGGGCTCCTTTTGTGGTGAGGCATTGGCCGCCGGGTCGATGTGCCCGTTGCGCCATGGATGGAATTCTGGGCTTCGATGCCTGCTTTCTGACTGCACGGTTTTGATGGCATCATTCAAATCGTTTGAATCAAAACCTTCTTTCATGGCCACCTCATCCCCCCGCGCCGCCCTTTCCCCGGAGAACCTCGGCCTGCTCGAAGCCGTGGCGCGCCTGGGCAGCATGGCGGCGGCTTCGCGCGAACTCGGCATGGTGCCCAGCGCCCTCACCTACCGCGTGCGCCAGATCGAGGACGCGCTGGACGTGCTACTGTTCGATCGCAGCGCGCGCCGAGCCGTGCTCACCCCTGCGGGCGCGGAGCTGCTGCGTTCCGGCCAGTACCTGCTCAATGAGCTCGATGCCGTGGCGCAACGGGTCAAGCGGGTGGCCACCGGCTGGGAGCCGCAGCTCACGGTAGCCGCCGACGCCGTCATCTCCCGCACCACCCTGTTCGAGATCTGCGAGGCCTTCTACGCCGAAAACGCGCCCACCCGCATGAAGCTCCAGGCGGAGACGCTGTCCGGCACCGTCGAGGCCTTGCTCAGCGGCCAGGCCGACATCGCGCTGGGCGTCACCCAGGAGCTGTCGCTGCCGGAGATCCAGACCGCGCCGCTCGGCCAGGTCACCTTCGTCTTCGCGGTCGCGCCCCACCACCCGCTGGCCGCCATCACCCACAGCCTGTGCGACGAGGAGCGCGCGCAGTACCGCGCCGTGGCCGTGGCCGACAGCACCCAGCGCGGCAATGGCGTCACCTACAATCTGATCCCCGGGCAGGACGTGCTCACCGTGACCACCATGCAGCACAAGCTCGAGGCGCAACTGCGCGGGCTCGGCGCCGGCTTCCTGCCTCTGTCCCTGGCGCAGCCCTTCATCAACGCGGGCCGGCTGGTCGTCAAAGCCATCGACCGGCCCACCCACACCCTCCGCCTGGCCTACGCCTGGCGCCAGCCGCGCAACGCGGGCGACACCGGTCGCGCGCTGCGCTGGTGGCTGGACCGACTGCAGCACCCCACCGCGCGCGCCGCGCTGCTCAACAACCACCGTCAGGTATGACCCTCCCCCCTGCGCCGCTGACGCGGCTTCCCCCCTCCCTGGCGCGCCCATGGGGTACTTGGAGAGGGGACGGCAGCTCGGGCCGGCGAAGCCGGACCCTTGCTGCCCCTGGCTTTCGAGTTCCACACACGCGTTGCGGTCACGCTCCCTCTCCCGCTAGCGGGAGAGGGTCGGGATGAGGGCCGCACGGTGAAGCAACTGATACAGTCAGCCACACGCCCAACCACCACGCCACGCGCTCCCTGACATGAAGAACACCCGCAGACCCCGCGCCTCCACCCAGCCGGCCGTTCCACTGCATGTCGCGGTCGTGGGCGGCGGCATGGCGGGGGTGGTGTGCGCACGCACGCTGCTGCAGGCCGGGCACCGCGTCACGCTGCTGGAGAGTGGCCGCGCGTTCGGCGGGCGCATGGCGACGCGCAGCACGGGGTTCGGCGGCTTCGACCACGGCGCGCAGTATTTCACCGTGCGCGATCCGCGCTTCGAGACCGCGCTGCGCAGCAACGCCACCCAGGTGGTGCGTCCGTGGAGCGTGAGCACGGTGCGCGTGCTGGACGAACTGGGCCATGTGCTGGCCAGCGCGCCCACGCCCAAGGAGCCCCATTTCGTGGCCACGCCGGGCATGAGCGCCCTGGTGGACCTGTGGGCCGGACCGCTGCAGCAGCCCGAGCGGCATGGCCACCCGAGCGCCACCGCTCTCCTCGAAACCCGGGTCACACAGCTCGAACGCGATGCCCTTCACCCGAACCAGTGGCAAGCGCGCGCCGAGGACGCATCGGGTGGATTGCGGGTGCTGGGCGGCTTCGACCGCGTGGTGCTGGCCATGCCGCACCCTCAGGCCCACGACCTGCTGCGATCCTCGGGCCTGGCACCCGAGCTGCGCCAGGCGCTGGCGCCGGTGCATGTCGCGCCTTGCTGGGCGCTGATGGTCGCCTACCCGCAGGCCATGCAACCCGGCCTGCCCCACCTGGGGCCGCAATGGAACGCGGCGCGCAGCACGCACCACCGCATCAGCTGGCTGGCGCGCGAATCGAGCAAGCCCGGGCGCGACCCGATCGAGCGCTGGACCATCCAGGCCAGCCCCGCCTGGTCCACCAAGCACCTCGAAGACGACACCGAGCGGGTCAAGGCCAAGCTGCTCAAGGGCTTCGCCGAGATCACCGGCATCCGCGCCACGCCCAGCCATGCAGAGGTGCACCGCTGGCGCTTCGCGCAGACGCAGACGCCGTTGGGCCGCTCGCACCTGCTGGACCCGGACCTCGGCATCGGCCTGTGCGGCGACTGGTGCCTGGGCCACCGCGTGGAGGACGCGTTCGTCTCCGGCCTAGAACTGGCGCTGGCGATCGCCTGAACCCCAGCGCGCGGGCCTGTGTGGCCATGTACAAAGGTCGCTTCGCTCCTTCGCCCACCGGTCTCCTGCACGCCGGTTCGCTGATGGCGGCGCTGGCCAGCTGGCTCGACGCGCGCGCCCACGGCGGCGCATGGATCGTTCGCATCGAGGACGTGGACACCCCGCGCTGCGTGGCCGGCGCCGACCAGGCCATCCTGCGGCAACTGGCCGCGTGCGGCCTGGTCAGCGACGAACCGGTGGCCTGGCAATCGGCGCGCGGCACGCTCTACCGGCAGGCGCTGGACCACCTGGTGGCCCGGGGCCACGCCTACCCCTGCGGCTGTTCGCGCAAGGACATCGAAGCCGCGCTGACGGCCCGGGGCGTCACACGCGAGCGCCACCACGGCGCCGTCTACCCCGGCACCTGCCGGCCCGACCACGGCGGCCTGCAAGGCAAGCGCGCGCGTGCCTGGCGCTTCGGCATCGATGGCCCGGGCACCCTCCACTGGTTCGACCGGCGCCTCGGCGCACAGCAGCAGAACGTGGCCGCCGAGGCCGGCGACTTCGTCCTGAAACGCGCCGACGGTCTCTGGGCCTACCAGCTGGCCGTGGTGGTGGACGATGCCGCGCAGGGCATCACGCACGTGGTGCGCGGTGAGGACCTGGCCGACAACACGGCGCGGCAGATCCTGCTGCAGCGCGCGCTCGGCCTGCCCACACCGATCTACCTGCACACGCCGCTGGTGCTGGGCGGCAACGGCGAGAAGCTCAGCAAGCAGAACGGCGCGCAGGCGCTGGATCTGGGCGATCCGCTGGCCACGCTCGGCCAGGCCGCGCAGGCGCTCGGCCTGCCGCCCGCGCGCGCCGGCTCGGTGCCGGCGGCGCTGGCGGCGTGGACGGCGGCATGGCCCGCCTAAAATCCACGGCTCTCCCCACCATCGCCCTGCCATGACCGATCCCCGCCACGCGCACCCGCGCACCCCACCGAGCGACGTGCCTTTTCTGCGCGAAGTGAAGAGCTACGTGCTGCGCGCGGGCCGCACCACCGTCGGCCAGGCCAAGGCGTATGAGGCGTTCGGCCCGCGCTTCCTGCTGAACTACGCGCCGGGTGCGTTCGACGCCGACGCGGCTTTCGGCCGGCGCGCCCCGTTGATCCTGGAGATCGGCTTCGGCATGGGCGGCGCCACCGCCCACATCGCGCGCGTGCGCCCCGAAGACAACTTCCTGTGCTGCGAAGTGCACGAGCCCGGCGTGGGCGCCCTGCTCAAGCTGGCAGGCGACGAAGGCCTGGAGAACATCCGCATCCTGCGCCACGACGCCGTCGAGGTGCTGGACCACATGCTGCCCGAGCAAAGCCTGGACGGCGTGCACATCTTCTTCCCCGACCCCTGGCACAAGTCCAGGCACCACAAGCGCCGCCTGATCCAGACGCCCTTCGTCGAGCGGCTGGCCCACCGGCTCAGGCCCGGCGGGTACCTGCACCTGGCCACCGACTGGCAGCCCTATGCCGAGCAGATGCTGGCGGTGCTGGAGGCCGAGCCGCTGCTGGCCAACACCGCCGAACCCGGCAGCGGCGGCTATGTGCCCAAGCCCGGCTACCGGCCCTTGACCAAGTTCGAGAACCGGGGCCTCAAGCTCGGCCACGGCGTCTGGGACCTGGTGTTCCGGCGCCGCTGAGCACCCGCTGGCGGCTCCATCGGCACGCCATGGCCCACGTTCCCAAGAATCCCGCCATTCCCATGCGCGAGGGCGTCTCGCCCAGTTGCGTGGCGCTGCCCCGCCTGCGCGTGGCGCCCTGGCCCACGCTGCTGGACTTCCTGGCCGAACGCCTGCCCGCCGTCGACCGCGGCGGCTGGCGCGATCGCATGCAACGCGGCGAAGTGGTCGACGACGATGGCCGGCCGCTGCTGCCCGAAGCGCCCTACGCGCATGGCGCGCGGGTCTACTACTGGCGCGAGCTGCCCGACGAACCGGCGATTCCCTTTCAGGAACGGATCGTGTTCCGCGACGGGCATCTGGTGGTGGCCGACAAGCCGCATTTCCTCCCGGTCACGCCCGGCGGGCGCTACGTGCGCGAAACCCTGCTGGTGCGCCTCAAGCGCGCGCTCGGCCTGCCCGACCTCAGCCCGCTGCACCGCATCGACCGCGAAACCGCCGGCCTCGTGGTGTTCAGCGTGCGCCCGCAGGATCGCGATGCCTACCAGCGCCTGTTCCGCGAACGGCTGGTGCACAAGACCTACGAAGCGATGGCGCCCGATGCGCCGGGCTGGGCCGGGCCGCTGGTGCGCCGCAGCCGCATCGAAGAAGACCCGCAGGCCTTCTACCGCATGCGGGAGGCCGACGGCGAGCCCAACAGCGAAACCCGCATCGACCTGATCGAGCGCCGCGGCGGCTGGGCGCGCTTCCGGCTGGAGCCCGTCACCGGTCGGCGTCACCAGTTGCGCGTGCACATGAACGCGCTCGGCCTGCCGCTGCGCGGCGACCAGTTCTATCCGACGGTGCGGCGCCCGGCTGGCGAGCGGGAAGACTTCGCCGAACCGCTGCGGCTGCTGGCGCGCGCCATGGCGTTCGACGATCCGGTCACGGGCCAGGCGCGCCGCTTCGAAAGCGGATTCAACCTGGACTGGCCGGACGCCTGAGCCCCGAAATCAAACCCGCTCGGCGACCCAGCCCTGAACAGACGCCAGCGCCTGCGGAAGGCCGGACGCATCGGTGCCGCCGGCCATCGCCATGTCGGGCTTGCCGCCGCCCTTGCCACCGACCTGCCGGGCCACGAAGTTCACCAGTTCACCGGCCTTGACCTTGCCCACGCTGTCGGCGGTGACGCCGGCCGCCAGTTGCACCTTGTCGCCATCGACGGCCGCGAGCACGATGGCGGCGGTCTTGAGCTTGTCCTTCAGCTTGTCCAGCGTCTCGCGCAGGGTCCTGGCGTCGGCGCCGTTGAGCACGGCCGCGAGCACCTTGATGCCCTTCACGTCGATGGCCTGCGCCATCAGCTCGTCGCCCTGGCTGGAGGCGAGCTTGCCCTTGAGCGCGGCCACTTCCTTTTCCAGCGCCTTGACCTGCTCCAGGGTCTGGCCGATGCGCGCGTTCAGTTCGGCCGTGGGCGCCTTGAGCGCACCCGCCGCCTGCGCCACCGTGTCCTCGAGCGACTGCAGGTAGGCCAGCGCGTTCGCGCCGGTGATGGCCTCGATACGGCGCACGCCGGCGGCCACACCGCCTTCGCCGACCACCTTGAACAGGCCGATGTCGCCGGTGCGCTGCACGTGCGTGCCGCCGCAGAGTTCGCGGCTGCTGCCAATGTCGAGCACCCGCACGGTCTCGCCGTACTTCTCGCCGAACAGCATCATGGCGCCGGTCTTCTGCGCCGATTCGATGTCCATCAGCCGCGCCTGCGTGGCTTCGTTGGCCAGGATCTCGGCATTCACATGGGCCTCGATCTGCCGGATCTGCGCGTCAGTCAAGGGCGCGTTGTGCGCGAAGTCGAAGCGCGTGCGCTCGGCGTTCACCAGCGAGCCCTTCTGCTGCACGTGCTCGCCCAGCACCTCGCGCAGCGCCTTGTGCATCAGGTGGGTGGCGCTGTGGTTGCGCACGGTGGCGGCGCGCAACGCGGTATTCACCTGCGCGGTGACGCTGTCGCCCACCGCCAGCGTGCCCTGCTCCACCGAACCATGGTGGCCGAACACGTCGGCCTTGATCTTCTGGGTGTCATCCACCGCGAAACGGGCCGATCCGCTGGTGAGCACGCCTTCGTCACCCACCTGGCCACCCGACTCCGCATAGAACGGCGTCGTGTCCAGCACCACCACCCCGCTCTGCCCGGTCTTGAGTTCGGCCACCGGCGTGCCGTCCAGGTACAGCGCCATCACCTTGCCCGAGGCTTCGAGGTGGTCGTAGCCGACGAAGGCATTGCCGTCACCGCTGTAGTCCAGCGCCTTGTCCATCTTGAACTTGCCGGCGGCGCGGCCCTTGGCCTTCTGCGCTTCCATCGCGGCGTGGAAACCGGCTTCATCGACCGCCAGGCCGCGCTCGCGGCAGACGTCGGCAGAGAGGTCGAGCGGGAAGCCGTAGGTGTCGTGCAGCTTGAAGGCCACATCGCCCGGCAGCAGCTTCTCGCCGCCGGCGAGCGCCGCATCCAGGATTTCCATGCCGTTGGCCAGCGTCTCGTAGAAACGCTCCTCTTCGACCCTGAGCACCTCGGTGATGCGCTGCGCCTGGGCCGCCAGGTTCGGATAGGCCTCGCCCATCAGCGCGACCAGATCGGGCACCAGCTTGTGGAAGAACGGCGTCTTGCGGCCCAGCTTGTAGCCGCGGCTACGTGCAGCGCCGCATCGTGCGCCGCGCCATCCGCCACGGC
>CAZFOT010000116.1:0-10621 GCA_964520365.1 uncultured Hydrogenophaga sp. | reverse complement strand
CCTTGCGCTTGGCCTTTTCCCACTGGCCGCTGCCCAGCCGGTGCAGCGGTGCCTCGTCCGCACTCACGCCGGTGTAGCGGCCGATCAGCTGCAACTGGCTGACGGGCACGTACAGCACGGCCTTGTCCGCGTATTCCAGGTGCAGGAATTCCATCAGGGCGGGCGAGCCATCGGGGTTCTTCTCGCCCATGTCCAGGTTCACCAGGCCCCGGTAGCGGCCGATGCCGTGCGCGTTGTGCACCACCGGATCGCCCACGTTGAGTTCGCTGAGGTCCTTGATGAGCGCATCGACGTCGCTCACCCGCTCCTGCTTCCTGCGCCGGCGGGTGGTGGGTCCGGCGGCGAAAAGCTCGGTTTCGGTGACGAAATCGATGCCGCCTTCGAGCCAGGAAAAACCCACCGCGAGTGCAGCCGTGGCGATACCGACCCGCTCTTCGTCGGCCTGGAAAGCGGCCAGTGACTCGAAGGCTGGCGGGTTCAGTCCGCTGGCGCGCAGGAAATCCAGCAGGCTCTCGCGCCGGCCATCGCTCTCGGCCACCAGCAGCACGCGGTGCGCCGTATTGCGGATGTGGGCCTGCAGGCGGGCGAGCGGGTCTTCGGCGCCCCGCACCACGGACAGGTCGCCCAGCCGCTGCGCGTGGGCGTTGTCGGCCACGTCCGCCACCTCGGGCCGCACGGCCAACTGGGCGTGCGCGTTGGCGTGAGCGTAGAACTGCCCGGCCGAGAGAAACAGCGACTCGGGCGGCAGGGCCGGGCGTTCGGGGTCGGTGCGGACGATGCGGTAGCGGTCCTGGGTGTCCTTCCAGAATTGCTGGAAGGCCGATTCGAGATCGCCGTGCAGCACCACGGTGGCGGCATCTCCAAGGTAGTCGAAGACCGTGGCCGTTTCCTCGAAGAACAGCGGCAGGTAGTACTCGATGCCCGCGGTGGCGATGCCTTGGCCCACGTCCTTGTAGACACGGCTCTTGGTCGGATCGCCTTCGAGCAGCTCGCGCCACCGGCTGCGAAAGCGCGCCCGGGCGGCGGCGTCCATGGGGAATTCGCGCCCGGGCAGCAGGCGCACCTCCGGCACCGGGTACAGGCTGCGCTGGCTGTCGGGGTCGAAGGTGCGGATGCTGTCAATCTCGTCGTCGAACAGATCAACCCGGTAGGGCACCGGGCTGCCCATGGGAAACAGGTCGATCAGGCCGCCGCGCACCGCATACTCGCCCGGGCTCACCACCTGGGTCACATGCTGGTAGCCCGCCAGCGTGAGCTGGCTCTTGAGCTGGGCCTCGTCGAGCTTTTGCCTGGTCTTGAAATGGAAGGTGTAGCCCGCGAGGAACGAGGGCGGCGCCAGGCGGTACAGGGCGGTGGTGGCGGGCACCACCACCACGTCGGCGCCCGCATCCTGCGCCTGGGCGTTGGCGCGGTTGTGGATGCGCCACAGCGTGGCCAGCCGCTCGGAGATCAGGTCCTGGTGCGGTGAGAACGTGTCATAGGGCAGGGTCTCCCAGTCCGGGAACAGGGCGATGCGCAGTTCCGGTGCGAAAAAGGCCATCTCGTCGATGAGGCGCTGTGCGTCGGTCGCGTCCGCCGTGACGATGGCCGTGGGCCTGGCTGCGGCCAGTTCGCGCCGTGCCAGGTGGGCCAGCAGCATGGCGTCGGCCGAACCGCTGGGGCGAGGCAGGGCGAAGCGTTTGCCGGGTGTGAGTTTGGGCAGTTGCATGAAGGCTTTTTTCAGGTCGCGCATGGCAAACACCCCCGACCCGGCGGGGCAGGGGGTGAGGCGACTGATTCTAGAATGCGGCAGCGCCATGACCGATGCAGACCTTTCCCCTTCGCCCGCCGGCACACCGCGCTGCCATGTGCTCATCCCCTGCGCCGGCTCGGGTTCGAGGGCCGGCACGGCACAGCCCAAGCAATACCGGTCGCTGGCCGGCAAGCCCATGGTGCTGCACACGCTGGCGGCGTTCGAGCCGGTCGAGCGCATTTGCACCCGCATGCTGGTGTTGGCGCCGGGCGACCACGGTTTCGATACGCTGCCCGCGGGCGTGACCGCCGTGGCTTGCGGTGGCGCCAGCCGCGCGCACAGCGTTTTCAACGGCCTGGAAGCGCTGTTGCAGCAAGGCGCGGCGGCCGGCGACTGGGTGCTGGTGCACGATGCGGCGCGCTGCCTGCTCACGCCGGATCAGGTCGATGCGCTGATCGATGCCTGCCGGGGCGACGCCGTGGGCGGCTTGCTGGCGCTTCCACTGCCCGACACCTTGAAGACCAGCGCCCATGGCCGCGCCGCCGCCACCATCGACCGGTCCGACAAATGGCTGGCGCAAACGCCGCAGATGTTCCGCATCGGCGCCCTGCGCGCGGCCATGGCGCCGCACCGCGAGCGCGGCTTCGCGGGGCTGACCGACGAAGCCAGCGCCATGGAGTCGGCCGGCCACAGCCCGTTGCTGGTGCGGGGCAGCGCGCAGAACTTCAAGGTCACCTACCCGGAAGATTTTTCACTGGCCGAAGCCGTCCTGAGGAGCCGCACATGACATCGCCCATTCCTGGACTGCGCATCGGCGAAGGGTGGGACGTTCACGCCCTGGTCCCTGGCCGCCCGCTCATCATCGGCGGCGTCCACATCCCGCATTCGATGGGGTTGCTGGGGCATTCGGATGCCGACGTGCTGCTGCACGCCATCACCGATGCCCTGCTGGGCGCGGCCGCCCTGGGTGACATCGGACGGCATTTTCCCGACACGGACGAGCGATTCAAGGGCGCCGACTCCAGCACCTTGCTGCAAGAGGCCGCGCGGCGCGTGCGCGCCGAAGGCTTCGAGATCGCGAACATCGACAGCACCGTGGTCGCGCAGGCCCCCAAGCTCGCGCCCCACATTCCGGGCATGCGGGACGGCATCGCGCGGACCCTGGCGCTTGCGCCCTCGCAGATCAACGTCAAGGCCAAGACCGCTGAGAAGCTCGGTGCGGTGGGGCAGGGTCTGTCGATCGAAGCCCGCGCGGTGGTGCTGCTGTTTCGATAGCGTTGGAGGCCGGCTTTCCAGCGGTCAATCCGCAGCCTTGGGCAGCTTGATGTGCGCGGCCAGGCCGCCGGTGCTGCTGTTGGCCAGGGCAAAGCGCCCGCCCATGCGGGTGATGGCGCGCTCGACGATCGCCAGTCCCAGTCCCGTGCCGGTGGCCGCTGAACGCGAGGCGTCGCCCCGGAAAAACGGCTGCGTCAGTTGCTCGAGCATTTCCGGGCCGACGCCATTGCCGTGGTCGCGCAGTTTGATGAGCACCGCATCGTCCTTGGCCTTGGCCGCGATCTCCACCGTGGTGATGCCCGTCCTGGGGTTTCTTCCATAGCGCTGGGCGTTTTCGAGCAGATTGGAGAACACCCGTTGCAGCTCCACCGCGTCGCCCATGACCATGGTGTTCGCCGGCACGCTGGTGATGATGTGCGTGGATGCGTCCTTGCCCAGGGTGTAGATGGCCGAGTCGATGACCTGGTTCAGGTTGACCCGCTCGGGTTTGAGATGGTCTGGCCGCGCGTAGTCCAGGAACTTGTCGATGACGGCGTTGACCTGCTCGATGTCGGCGGCCATGTGCTCCCTGGCCTGCAGGTCGCCCACGCTCATTTCGGTCTCCAGCCTCAGCCGGGCCAGCGGCGTGCGAAGGTCGTGCGAGATGCCCGCCAGCATCAGCGCTCGATCCTGCTCGATCTTGCTCAGCCGCTGGGCCATGCGGTTGAACCCGATGTTCACCTCCCGGATTTCGCTGGTGGCCACGGCTTCGCTGAGATGGCTGGCCTGGAAGTCGCCCTCCCTCAACCGGCTGGCGGCGAAGGAGAGCTTCTTGAGCGGCCTGTTGATCAATCCCGCGATGAGCGCCGCCCCCGTGAGCGAAAGCACCGCGGCGGTGGCCAGCCAGATCAGCACGGTCGTGCCGGCCACCAGCCCGATGCGCGACGGATCGGTCAGCAGCCAGTAGGGGTCTTCCTCGATCGTGAACCCGATCCACAGACCCGGCGTGCCGTTGACCTCCCGCGCGACCAGGGTGTCCGGCCCGAGTCGGGCGCTCAGGCGATCGCTCACGCGCCGGCTGAGCGAATCGGTGTTGTACAGGCGGTAGGTGTCCGTGGGTTCTCGCGGTGCGATGCGCACACGCTCTTCATCCGCCAGCGTCTTGACCAGCGACACCCTGGCGATCGAGTCCGAATGCACCAGGGCCGCGCGGGTGAGGTTGACCAGCGAAGCCAGTTGCTGGGCGCTTTGCAGCGCCCTGGGCTCGAACTCCAGCGCCCGGAAGGTCTGCAGCCAGGCCACGATGCAGCCCAGCAGCAGCATCGCCAGCAGGATGAACGTGCGCCAGAAAAGGCTGAACTTCCTGGGCGCCCGGCCTTCGAGCGGCGCGGGCGCGGTCTCCAGGGACGCCGGCTGCGTCTCGAACGGGACGCGCGACTCCTCGGTCATCAGGAGGCGCCATCCGGTACGAACACGTAGCCCACGCCCCATACCGTTTGCAGGTAGCGCGGTGATGCGGCGTCTTCCTCGATGAGCTTGCGCAGGCGCGAGACCTGGACATCCAGGCTGCGGTCGAACGGTTCGAACTCCCGCCCGCGTGCCAGTTGCGCCAGCTTCTCCCTGGAGAGGGGTTGGCGCGGATGGCGCACGAGTGCCTTGAGCATGGCGAATTCACCGGTGGTCAGCGGCAGGTCGGAGCCGTCCTTGCGCAGGGTGCGCAGGCTCAGGTCGAACTCGAACGGGCCGAACTTCACGACCTCCATGTCCTGGGACGGAGCGCCAGGCACTTCGGCCGGGGGGCGGCGGCGCAGCACGGCATGGATCCTGGCCAGCAGTTCCCTGGGGTTGAAAGGTTTGCCCAGGTAATCGTCCGCGCCGACTTCCAGACCCACGATGCGGTCGACGTCCTCGCTCTTGGCCGTGAGCATGATGATGGGCGTGCGGTCGCCGTTGGCCCGCAATCTCCGGCAGATCGAAAGCCCGTCTTCACCGGGCATCATGAGGTCGAGCACGATGATGTCGACCGAATCGCGTTGCAGGACACGGTTCAGCGCTTTCCCGTCTTCTGCCAGCATCACTTCAAAACCCTCCTGCATCAGATAGCGGCGCAGAAGGTCGCGGATGCGAACGTCGTCGTCAACGATCAGAACCTTGTTGGGGCGGGTGTTGGTTTGTGGCATCTGAACAACTTCCTTGAAATGTAACAAACGCGATTGTGGCAGCGCCAAGTGCTTGTCAGCACACGATTTTTGTTTTCCTGACACGCTGTTACAGATGTTGCCTGGGCCAGCCATTGCGCGCCCCGGGCGACACCAGACAATGGCGCATCTGTTGATATCTGGAATCACCATGAAGCGGTTCGCCAAGCAAGGCGTTTGTCTGTTGTTGCTCATGCCCGCATGGGCTTTCCCGGCCGATCCGAGGCCGCCTTCCGAATCTGCCGAAGGCGCCGTGGCCGTCATGCCCATCTCCATGGTGGAGCCCGAAACGCGCAGCCACCCGCGTCTGCGCGACAGCCTGCGCCAGTCTCATGGCGACGAGCCGGAAATCAGCAAGCCCTACCGCCTCTCGGTCGAAGAACGCCATCGCCTCAGGGAGCAGTTGCGCGGCGTTCCCAGCCATGCCCAATCCCAGAAGTGATCCATGACCGAATCCTGCCGCAATGGGAACGCTTCCCGGCCTTTGCCTTTGTTTCGCACGGCGATCCCCTTTCTGATCGCCGCTTTTTTTGTCTCGTCGCCCCTGGCCTCGTTCGCGCAAGGCACTCAGGCCGCGCCGCCCGCGAGCCAGCCGTCGAACGTGGTCAACCTGTCTGCCGCTGGTGAAATGGACGTGCCCCAGGACCTGCTCACCTTGAGTCTGCGCACGACCCGGGAAGGCGGGAGTGCCGCGGCGGTCCAGAACGAACTCAAGGACGCGCTGGACAAGGCGCTGTCGCTTGCCAGGGCGGCCGAGAAGCCCGAACTCATGGAGGTGCGCACGGGGCAGTTCAGCCTGCATCCGCGCTATGGCAAGGACGGCAAGATCACGGGCTGGCAGGGCACGGCCGAACTCCTGCTCGAAGGCCGGGACTTCGCGCTGGTGAGCGGCACCGCCGGAAAGCTCCAGACCCTGACCATGTCGAACGCCAGCTTCAGCCTGTCCCGGCAGGCTCGGCAGCGGCTCGAGAAGGACGTCCAGGCGATCGCCATCGAGCGGTTCCAGTCGCAGGCGCGCGACCTCGCCAAAGGCTTCGGCTTCGCCGGCTATGCCCTGAGGGAAGTGACGGTCAGTTCCACCGACGACGGCCCCGTGCCGGTTCACCCGCGGATGATGGCCATGGAGGCCAAATCATTCGGCGATTCGGCCATCCCCGTCGCGGCGGGGAACAGCACCGTGCGGGTGACGGTGGCCGGTTCCATCCAGTTGCGCTAGAGCCTGTGCGGCCGACACCAGCGGCATGCCGCTGGTGTTCGCGTGGGTTACTGCGCCGCCCAGCCTCCATCCATGTTCCAGGCCACGCCGCGCACGTTGTTGCCGGCCGGCGAGCACAGGAACACCGCCAGCGCACCCAGTTCTTCCGGCGTGGTGAACTGCATCGATGGCTCCTTCTCGCCCAGCAGCTGTTTCGTGGCTTCCTCGTTGCCGATGCCTTGAGCGGCCGCCCTGGCGTCAACCTGCTTCTGAACCAGGGGCGTGAGCACCCATCCCGGACAGATCGCGTTGCAGGTCACGCCGGTGGTGGCGGTTTCCAGAGCGGTCACCTTGGTCAGGCCCACCACACCATGCTTGGCAGCCACATAGGCCGACTTCTCGGCGGACCCCACCAGGCCGTGCACGGACGCGACGTTGATGACCCGCCCCCAGTTGGCCGACCGCATGGCGGGCAGCGCCAGGCGGGTTGCGTGGAAGGCGCTGGAGAGGTTGATGGCGATGATGGCATCCCATTTCTCGACCGGAAAGTCCTCCACCCTGGCCACGTGCTGGATGCCCGCGTTGTTGACGAGGATGTCCACGCGGCCGAACTGCTCGGCGGCGTAGGCCATCATGGCTTCGATCTCTGCGGGCCGGCTCATGTCGGCGCCGTGGTAGGCCACCCTGGCGCCCAGCGCCGCGATCTCCGCCTTGGGTCCCTCGGCGTCGCCGAATCCGTTCAGGACGATGTTGGCGCCCTGCTGGGCCAGCGCCTTGGCGATGCCCAGGCCGATGCCGCTGGTGGACCCCGTGACGAGCGCAGTTTTGTTCTTGAGCATGTGCGAACTCCAGTTCCATTACGATAAGTTGAAAGATCTCCGGACCATTATCGTGGACGCATACAGCGACGACCCCTTCATGCAGGAGCCATTCCTCAGATTCCTTGCCGTCGGTGGACCCGATGCGGTCACCGGTTCCGCGCGCCGCATGGCGTACTGGGACTGGCCAAGCCTGGACACGGCGTCGAGACACACGGTGGTGTGCGTGCATGGCCTGTCCCGCCAGGGGCGCGACTTCGACACCCTGGCCAGGGCCTTGCAGCCGGGCTCCCGGGTGGTCGCCGTGGACGTGGCCGGTCGGGGCCACAGCGACTGGCTGGCCGACCCGATGGCCTACCAGGTGCCCACCTACGTGGCCGACCTTGCTGCGCTGGTCCTCGCGCTGCGCGCCGAGTCACCCGGCACTGCGATCGATTGGGTCGGCACCAGCATGGGTGGGCTGATCGGCATGGCCATCGCCGCGCAGCCCGCGCTGGCACCGCGCCGCCTGGTGCTCAACGATGTCGGGCCGGTGATCGAATGGAGCGCGCTGCAGCGCATTGCGGCCTATCTGGGGCAGGACCCCTCGTTCGCGTCCAGGCAGGAGGCTTTTGAATACCTGGCGTCGATCTCCACCGGATTCGGCCCCCATTCCCCCGAACAATGGGCGGCCCTGAGCGAGCCCATGCTGCGGCAGCGGGACGGGCAGTTCCAGCTGCACTACGACCCGGCCATCGCGCTGCCGGTGAAGGCGCTGGTGAACTCGGCCGACGAATCGGCGGCGCGGCGGTCGGTTCGGGACGGCGAAGCCCAGCTCTGGCAGCTCTATGACGCCATTGGCTGCGAGACCCTGCTGCTCCGGGGCGCCGATTCCGACCTGCTCTCGCCCGCGACCGCGCACGAGATGACCTGCCGCGGACCCAAGGCTCGCTGCGTGGCGTTCGAAGGCGTCGGCCACGCGCCCACCCTGATCGCGGCCGACCAGGTGGCCGCCGTGCGGGAGTTCCTGGCACCAGTCTTGCATTGATGCGTTGAAAATGAAGCGCGCCATCCCTGCCCATTCCACCGATCCGGAAGTGCCGGTCGGACCGACGGCGCCGGCCGCCATCGTGGCCGCCACCTCCGACAGCCTGCCGCTACAGGTCAACGCGCTTTCGCGCGCCCGCGCCTTTGCCGAGCCGTTGCTGGCCTGCGAGCAACTCGACACTGGCGAGAACACGCTGGCGCACGCCGATGCTGTCGCGGCGATTCTGAAGGACATCGGTGGCTCCGAGGCCATGCAGGCGGCCGTCTACCTGGTCTACGCCTGCCAGCATCTGAACCGCCCACAGGAAGTGATTGCAAAGGCCTTCGGCGAGCCGTTCGCGGCGCTGGCGGTCGAGACCACGAAACTGGTGCAACTGCAGCGCCAGGCGCGCATCAAGGCCGCGGCCGCGCAGGCCAAGAAAGAGGAGGAGCGGGCGGCCGCGCAGGAACTCGCGCCGTCCCAGGCTTCCCCCGGCAAGGCGCCGGTCACCGAGCTGGCGGCGAGCCAGACCGAGAATGTGCGCAAGATGCTGCTGGCGTTCTCGCGCGATCTGCGCGTGGTGATGCTGCGGCTGACCTCCCGCCTGCAGACCCTGAGGTTCCATGCGTTGAGCCGGGGCGACCCCGGCGAATCCCTGGCCAGCGAATCGCTGCACGTGTTCGCGCCATTGGCCAATCGGCTCGGCATCTGGCAGGTCAAATGGGAGATGGAAGACCTTGCCTTCCGTTTCCTGGAGCCCCAGACCTACAAGCAGGTCGCCCAGCTGCTGGACGAAAAGCGGGCCGAGCGCGAGGAGCATGTCGAGCAGGTGCGGCTGCGGCTTGAGACCGATCTGCAGCGCCTGGGCGTCGATGCATCGGTGCAGGGGCGGCCCAAGCACATCTACAGCATCGTCAAGAAGATGCGCGGAAAGTCGCTGGACTTCGACCAGGTGTTCGACATCCGGGCGCTGCGCGTGGTGGTGCCCGAGAAGGACGACTGCTATGCCGTCCTGGCGCATGTCCATGCCCAGTTCGCCCCCGTGCCCGAGGAGTTCGACGACTACATCGCCAAGCCCAAGCCCAATGGCTACCAGTCGCTTCACACCGTGGTGCGGGACGCGCAGGGCCGCGCGTTCGAGATCCAGATCCGCACCCAGGCCATGCACGACCATGCGGAGCACGGGGTCGCCGCGCACTGGGCCTACAAGGAGGCGGGCGCGAAAGGCTATGCCGGCGTGTCCGCCAGCTCCGACTACGACGCCAAGATCGCCGTGCTGCGGCAACTGCTGGCCTGGGAGCGCGATCTCAGCGGCGCGGCGCAGGGCCTGTTCGAGGACCGGATCTATGTGCTCACGCCCGATGCGGCCATCGTCGAGCTGCCGCAAGGCGCCACCTCGCTGGACTTCGCCTACAGCGTGCACACCAGCCTGGGTCACCGGTGCCGGGGCGCCCGCGTGGACGGCGCCATGGTCACGCTCAACACGCCGTTGCAGAACGGGCAGACGGTGGAGATCACCGCCGCCAAGGAAGGCGGCCCGTCGCGCGACTGGCTCAATGGCGAACTGGGTTACCTGGTCAGCCACCGGGCCAAGAGCAAGGTGCGCGCCTGGTTCAATGCGCAGGCGATGCAGGAGACCATGGCGCGCGGGCGCGAGGCGGTGGAGAAACTGCTGCAGCGCGAGGGCAAGACCGCGCTCAAGCTCGATGATCTCGCCGTGGCCATGGGGTTGTCGTCCTCCGCAGAGCTGTTCGAGCAGGTCGGCAAGGACGAGCTGTCCCTGCGCGCGATCGAAACCCATCTGAGGCCGGCGGAGCCGGAGTCCGCGGCGGAGCCCTCCATCTGGCTGAAGAAGCCGCGCAAGCCGCCCGCGGGCGCCTCCGGCGGCGTTCTGGTGGTGGGCGTGGATTCCCTGATGACGCAACTGGCCAAGTGCTGCAAGCCGGCGCCGCCCGACGACATCGGCGGTTTCGTCACGCGTGGCAAGGGCGTGAGCATCCACAGGGCCGATTGCAGCGATTTCGCGCACCTCAAGGTCAAGAACCCGGACCGGGTGATCGACGTGCAGTGGGGTGGTGAGAAGAACGGCGAGGCGGGTGTGTACCCCGTGGACGTGGCGGTGGAGGCGCTGGACCGCCAGGGGCTGCTGCGCGACATCTCCGACGTCTTTGCCCGCGAGAAAATGAACGTCATCGGGGTCCAGACCCAGTCGGTCAAGGGCATCGCCTGGATGACCTTCACCATCGAGGTGAGCGACGCGCGCCAGGTGGCCCGCGCCATGTCGGTGGTGGGTGACGTGGCGGGGGTGAGGGTGGTGCGCCGCAAGTAGCCGCCCCGAAAAGCCAGGCGCCGGCTTGGGATATACTCTCGCCTTCGAATCGATTTCAGGCGCGTAGCTCAGCTGGTTAGAGCACCACC
>CAZFOT010000115.1:0-10629 GCA_964520365.1 uncultured Hydrogenophaga sp. | reverse complement strand
ACGGCTACGTGCGCGAGGACCACGTGCTCGACGAGGAACTGCCGCTGTGGGTGCCGATCCCCGCGCTGGCCGAGATCCAGCTCGCGCTCGAAGCCGCCGTGGCCGACGTGACCGGCGTGCCGCCGCACGAAGTCAAGCGCATCATGCGCACCGGCACCGTGGCCAGCACCGACAACCGCAACTGGGAACTGCTGCCCGACAACAAGCCGCAGCGCCGCTTCTCGCAATCGCGCGCCGTGGCGCTGGACATGGAGAGCGCCACCATCGCCGCCAACGGTTTCCGCTTCCGCGTGCCCTACGGCACGCTGCTCTGCGTGAGCGACAAGCCGCTGCACGGCGAGATCAAGCTGCCCGGCATGGCCAACCACTTCTACCGCGAGCGCGTGGACCAGCACCTGCGCATCGGCATCCGCGCCATCGACCGCCTGCGCGAAGGCGGGCCGGACCAGTTGCACAGCCGCAAGCTGCGCAGCTTTGCGGAAGTGGCGTTCCAGTAGGCTCGCCACGCGGACCATCGAACAGCCAGGGATGCCCTGATTCGATCACGGTATTTTTGTCCTTATGAGGATAAATAAAACTCTTTCCTCGAGAGTTGCACCTTGTTTGCTCTGATCGGAACAGTATTCAAAACCTACCCGGTCCATACCCGCCCCGGCACCGGGTCATTTCTGAAAAATGTCCTTATCAGAACATTTTCACTACAATTCGAGAAAATCCACCTGAAACGTCCTTACAAGGACAAAAATGAATATCTTTCCCGCCAACCTTTCCGCCCTGGCGCAGCAACTGATGGCCGAGCGCAAACGCCAGGGCCTGACGCGCGAGCAGGCGGCATCGGTCTGCAATGTGAGCGTGTCGTTCATCCGCGACGCCGAGACGGCACCGGGCGGCTGTTCGCTGGCGAAGCTGCTGCAGTTGACGCACGGGCTGGGGCTTGCGGTGGCGGTGACGGGCTGGCAGCCTCCCGGGCCCGCCGTCGAGCCGGCCCCACCCACCCACGCCAAGGGCGCCGAATGATCCGCCTGCGCGTGTGGGCCAACACCCGCCCCATGGGCTGGTTTGGCCATGCCGCGGCCGAATACTTTTTTGAATACGACCCGCAGTGGCTGGAGCAGCCTGGGGCTTTCGTGCTGGCACCGCCATTTGCGCTGAGGGCTGGCCCCTTCGCTGGCCACCTGGTGCGCAGCTTCTTCGAAAACCTGTTGCCAGAGGGCACGGCGCTGGACGACGTGGTGGCGGCGCTGGCGCTGCGCGAGCCGACGGCGTTCGAACTGCTGGGCCGGCTGGGGCGCGAGCTGCCGGGCGTGCTTTCCCTTCTGCCGGAAGACGAAGTGCCTTCGGCCCTGCAGCAGTACCACGCGCTGCCACTGCCCGAGCTGAGCGCGCGCCTGCGCGCGCGGCAGCCCCTGCTGGTGTCGAACGAGCAGGCCACGATGTCGCTGGCCGGCGCCCAGGAAAAGATGGGGCTGCGGTTCGACCCGAAGCGCAAGGCCTTGTCCGAAAGCGTGGGCACGGCACCGACCACGCACATCCTCAAACCCGACACGCGCCAGACGCGCTACCGGCCGAGCGCGATCAACGAGTACGCCTGCATGAAGCTGGCACAGGCGCTGAAGCTGCCAGTGCCACCGGTGTGGCTGCTGCGCGTGCCCGAGGCGGCCTATGTGGTGGAGCGCTACGACCGCGTGAACGTGGCGGGCAACATCGTCGGCTTGCACCAGTTCGACGGCTGCCAGCTGCTGGGCCACGGCAGTGGCTGGAAGTACGAGCGCCAGGGCGGGCTGGCGAGCATCCCGAAGCTGGTGGCGGCGCTGCGCGCGCTGCCGGTGCGGGGCAGCGACCTGCTGCAGTTGCAACGCTGGGTGATGTTCAACTACCTGATCGGCAACGCCGATGCCCACGCCAAGAACCTCTCGGTACTGGTGGACGAAGCCGGCTACCGACTGGCGCCGTTCTACGATCTGCTGTGCGTGCGCGCGTACGGCGACGAGGCACTGGCACTGCGCATCGGCGGCGAAGAGACCTTCGACGCAGTGGGCGCGCATTCGTGGGAAGCGCTGTGCGAGGACTGCGGATTTCGCGCGAAAGAGACGCTGAAGACGCTGCGCAAGATGGCACAAAGCCTGCCCAGGGCCTGGGACAAGCTGCACGCGCAGGTGCTGGCCCAAGACGCTCCCACCGTGGAAGAAGCGGATGTACTCCAGCGCATGGACGCGGTGTTCAGGAATCATGTGGCACATGCGCTGTCCATGACGGAACCCGTGTGATCGCGTCCCCCGTCTTTACACACCCTTCACGAGCAGTACACATGATGTGCGGCTGGACTGCACAAAATAGGCCCAGCGCACCCGCCGCGCACACCCCACACCCATGAACCCAACACCCGTTTCCACCTCTCTGCCGCGCCATACCCGCCTGGTGTGTACGCTCACCGCCGCCATGCTGCTGAGTGCCTGCGCCAGCCTCGCGCCATCCGGTGACGTTCTGCCCGAAACGCCGCTGCCCGCGAGCTGGTCGGGTGCCGGCGCGCAGATCACCCAGGGTGTGTCCGCCACGGTGCTGGCGCAGTGGTGGCAGCGCTTCGACGACCCGGCGCTCACCGCGCTGGTGGCCCAGGCGCTGCAGGCCAACACCAGCCTGCGCAGCGCGCAGGCCGCGTTGCAACAGGCCCGCGCCCAGCGCGACGTGCAGGGGGCCAGCCTGATGCCTTCGCTGGGCGCATCGGGCTCCGCGCAGCGCAGCCGCTCCGGCGACAACGACGCCACCAACCGCTTCCAGGCCGGCTTCGACGCCAGTTGGGAGCCCGACGTGTTCGGCGCCAACCGCAGCGCGGTGAATGCGAGCGAAGCCGATCTCCAGGCCGCCACCACCACGCTGGCCGACGTGCAGGTCTCGCTGGCGGCCGAAGTGGCGGTGACCTACATCGAGCTGCGCAGCCAGCAAAGCCGCCTGGCGATCGCGCAACGCAACCTGGCCGCGCAGACCGAAACCCTGCAGATCACCCGCTGGCGCGTGCAGGCCGGCCTCGCTTCCTCGCTCGACCTGGAGCAGGCGGTGGCCGCCAGCGAACAGACCGCGGCCCAGTTGCCTTCGCTGCAGACCGGCGTGGCGCAGGCCCTGAGCAGCCTCGCGGTGCTCACGGGCCAGGCGCCGGGCACGCTGGAAGCCGCGCTGCAGGACGGCCTGTCCGCTGCCGGCCCGATCCCGCAGGCGCCGGCCGATCTGGCGCTGGCCTTTCCGGCCGACACCCTGCGCCAGCGCCCGGACGTGCGCACCGCCGAGCACCGCATCAGCGCGGCATTGTCCCGGGTGTCGCAGGCCGATGCCGCGCGCTACCCCAGCTTTCGCCTGGGCGGTTCGCTGGGCCTGAGCGCGCTCACGCTGGGCACCCTGACCAGCGGCGCGTCGGTGGTGAGTTCGCTGTTGGCCAGCGTGTCGGTGCCGCTGTTCGACGGCGGCGCCCTCGCGGCCCGGGTACAGGCGCAGGAAGCCGCGCTGGAACAGGCCCGCGCCAGCTACCAGGGCACCGTGCTGGCCGCGCTGAAGGACGTGGAAGACGCGCTGGTTTCGCTCCAGGGCAACCAGGAGCGCCTGGTTCGACTGCAGGCGGCCAGTGCGGCCGCCGCCAACGCCGAGCTGCTGGCGCGCCAGCGCTACGAGAGCGGCCTGATCGATTTCCGCGCCGTGCTCGACACCCAGCGCACCCTGCTCTCCACCCAGGACAGCGTGGCCTCCACGCAGGCCAGCCTGAGCGCCGACCTGGTGCGCCTGTACAAGTCGCTCGGCGGCGGCTGGACGCCCGAGGCGCCCGGCACCGACCGCTAACCCCATTTTCCAGACACCGCGCCATGAAAAACAACAACCCTTCCGCCACCCCTTCCGACCTGGACACCTTGCTGGGTGAAGACCGCCCGCCGCGCTGGTGGCAACGCGCCTCGCTGTGGATCGGCCTGGCCGCCGTGCTGGCCGCCGCGGGCGGCTGGTATGCCTGGCAAGCCCAGAAAAAGGCCAACGCCGCCCCGGTCTACGTGACCGAGGCGCTGCGCAAGGGCAACCTCACGCTCACCGTCTCGGCCAATGGCACGCTGGAGCCCACGCGCGCGGTCAACATCGGCAGCGAACTCTCGGGCACCGTCAAGCGCGTGCTGGTGGACGTGAACGACCACGTGAAGGTGGGGCAGGTGCTGGTCGAGCTCGACACCGCCAAGTTCAACGACCAGGTCCAGCGCTCGCGCGCGGCGCTGGCCGCGGCCCAGGCCCAGCAGGCGCAGACCAGCGCCACGGTCAAGGAAGCCCGGGCCAGCCTGGCCCGCTTCGAGGAAGTGGCGCGCCTGTCGGGCGGCAAGGTGCCCTCGGCCACCGAGCTCGACACCGCCCGCGCGGCGGTGGACCGCGCCGTGGCCAACGAAGCCAGCGCCGTGGCCAACGTCGCCTCGGCCCGCGCCGCGCTCGCCACCGACGAGACCAATCTGTCCAAGGCCTCGATCCGTTCGCCCATCGACGGCGTGGTGCTCACGCGCTCGGTCGATCCGGGCAACGCGGTGGCCGCCTCCCTGCAGGCGGTGACGCTGTTCACCGTGGCCGAGGACCTGACCAGACTCAAGCTGGAGGTCAGCGTGGACGAAGCCGACGTGGGCTCGGTGAAACCCGATCAGCGCGCGAGCTTCACCGTCAGCGCCTACCCCTCGCGCCGCTACCCGGCCACCACCAACCGCGTGGCCTTCGGCTCCACCAAGATCGACAACGTGGTGACCTACGTGACCACGCTCGACGTGGACAACGCCGACCGGAGCCTGCGCCCGGGCATGACGGCGGCGGCCACCATCGTCGCGGTGGAACGCAGCGACGTGCTGCTGCTGCCCAACACCGCCCTGCGCTTCACGCCCGCGCAGGCCGCCGGCGCGGGCCGCGCCGCGGCTTCCGGCGGCGGCATCATGGCCCAGCTCATGCCGCGCATGCCGCGCGGCAGCGGCCAGCGCCGGGCCGGCGAAGCCAGGGGCAGCGCCCAGGGCGAGCGCAGCGTCTGGGTGCTGCGCGACGGCCAGGCCGTTTCGATGACGGTGCGCACCGGCATCAGCGACGGCCGCATGACCGAGGTCAGCGGCGAAGGCGTGACCGAAGGCCTGCTTGTCATCACCGACCAGCGCATCAACGGAAACGCATCATGACGGGCCCCCACGCTCCACCGCTGCGCGGGTCGCTGCCCCCCGAGGGGGCGGATTCGCCCAAGGGCGGCGGCACCCGGCAAGGCACCACGCCCCTGATCCGCCTGCGCGGCATCACCAAGGTGTATGGCGAAGGCCACACCGCCTTCCAGGCCCTCAAGGGCGTGGACCTCGACATCGAGGCCGGCGACTTCGTGGCCATCATGGGCCCCAGCGGCTCCGGCAAGTCCACCGCGATGAACACCCTGGGCTGCCTGGACACGCCCACCACCGGCACCTACGAATTCCAGGGTGTGCAGGTGCAGTCGCTCGGCCGCGACCAGCGCGCGCGCCTGCGCCGGCGCTACCTGGGCTTCGTGTTCCAGGGCTTCAACCTGCTCGCGCGCACCTCGGCGCAGGAAAACGTGGAACTGCCGCTGATCTACCGGGGCGAGCCGGCCGCCTCGCGCCATGCCGCGGCCGCGCGCGCACTGGCTTCGGTGGGCCTGACCGGCTGGGAACACCACACCCCGGCCGAGCTCTCGGGCGGGCAGCAGCAGCGCGTGGCGATCGCGCGCGCCATCGTCACCCAGCCCGCGGTGCTGCTGGCCGACGAGCCCACCGGCAACCTCGACACCCAGCGCAGCCAGGAGATCATGGAACTGCTCTGGCGGCTCAACCACGAACAGGGCATCACCGTGCTCATGGTCACCCACGAACCCGACATGGCGGCCTACGCGCGGCGCATCGTGCGCTTCGTCGACGGCGTGGTGGAAAGCGATGTGCGCAACCCCCATCCCGTCGGCCTGGGCCACGGCAACCCGGTGGAGGCGCACTGACCATGTGGCTCAACACCCTGCTGCTCGCCCTGCGCTCGATCCGGCGCAACCTCATGCGCTCGTTCCTCACGATCCTGGGCATCGTGATCGGCGTGAGCGCGGTCATCACCATGGTCACGCTGGGCAATGGCGCGACCCTGGCCATCCAGAGCCAGATCTCGGGCCTGGGCACCAACCTGCTGCAGGTGCGCCCCGGCCAGCGCATGGGCCCCGGCGGTGGCGGCGGCGCGGCCGCCTTCAAGGAAAGCGACGCCGAAGCGATCGCCGCGCAGATCGGCGGCGTGCTGGCCGTGGCGCCCGAGGCGCGCACCAGCGCCACCGTGGTGGCCGGCGGCCGCAACTGGACCAGCAGCGCCATCGGCAGCACCAACGACTGGCTCACCACCGGCAACTGGACCCTCCGCCAGGGCCGTGTCTTCACCGATGACGAAATGCGCGCCGGCTCGGCCGTTTGCGTGATCGGCGAAACCGTGCGGCGCGAGCTCTACCGCGACGCCGCCGCGATCGGCGAGCAACTGCGGGTGCGGCAGATCTCCTGCGAGATCATCGGCGTGCTCGCGTCCAAGGGCCAGGGCGCCTTCGGCAACGACCAGGACGACCTGGTGCTGCTGCCGATCAAGACCCTGCAGCGGCGCATCACCGGCAACACGCGCGTGAACACGCTGCTGGTGTCGATGACCGACGGCAGCGACCCCACCCGCGTCACCAACAGCCTGACGCAGCTGCTGCGCGAGCTGCGCAAGCTGGCCGACACCGACGAGAACAACTTCAACGTGCTCGACACCAAGCAACTGGGCGAAACGCTCTCGGGCACCACCCGGGTGATGACCACGCTGCTCGGCGCGGTGGCCGCGGTGAGCCTGCTGGTGGGCGGCATCGGCATCATGAACATCATGCTGGTGAGCGTGACCGAGCGCACCCGCGAGATCGGCCTGCGCCTGGCCATCGGCGCGCTCGAGCGCGAGGTGCTGCTGCAGTTCCTGATCGAGGCCGTGGTGCTCGCCGCGCTCGGCGGCCTGGTGGGCATCGTGCTGGCCACCGCGGCGTCCCTGGGACTGTCGGCGGTGATGAGCGTGCCCTACGTGTTCAACCCCGGCGTGAACCTGCTGTCCTTCGTGTTCTCGGCCGGCATCGGCGTGCTGTTCGGCTACTTCCCGGCCCGCCGCGCGGCGCGGCTGGACCCGATCGAGGCGCTAAGGCATGAGTAGCACCCCCGCGCCGCCTTCGGCGTCACCCCCTCAAGGGGGCGGCACTGACGGCCCGGCAAAGCCGGTTCCGCGGTGCCCTGGAACTTGGCGCCCCCTCCGGCGCGAGGGTCTCACCCCACCCTTGGCTTGACCTTGCCCGCCGCGAGCTTGGCGTTCGCCCGCGCCGTGTCGGTGTCTTCAGCACGCGCCAGCGCCACGCCCATGCGGCGCTTGGCGAAGCTCTCGGGCTTGCCGAACAGGCGCAGGTCGGTGCCGGGCACGGCCAGGGCCTCGGCCACGCCGTCGAACACGATGCCGGGCGCATCGACGCCGCCGTAGATCACGGCGCTGGCGCCAGGGTTGCGCAGCGCCGTGTCCACCGGCAGGCCGAGGATGGCGCGCGCGTGCAGCTCGAATTCGCTCTGGTGCTGGGTGCACAGGGTCACAAGGCCGGTGTCGTGCGGGCGCGGGCTGACCTCGCTGAACCAGACCTGGTCGCCCTTGACGAACAGCTCCACGCCGAACAGGCCCAAGCCGCCGAGGTCGTCGGTCACGGCCTTGGCGGTCTGGCGCGACTTTTCGATCGCGCTGGCCGACATGGCCATGGGCTGCCAGCTTTCCACGTAGTCGCCACCCACCTGCACATGGCCGATGGGTTCGCAGAAATGCGTCTGCACCTGGCCGCTGGCGTCCTTGGCGCGCACGGTGAGCTGGGTGATTTCGTAGTCGAAATCGATGAAGCCTTCGACGATCACGCGGCCATGGCTCACGCGGCCGCCGACCATTGCATGGTCCCAGGCTTTTTGCACGTCGGCAGGGCCGTCGATCTTGCTCTGGCCCTTGCCGCTGGAGCTCATCACCGGCTTGACGATGCAGGGGTAGCCGATGTGTTGATCTATCGCGGCCTGCAGCTCTTCCAGCGAGTCGCAGAACCGATAGGGGCTGGTGGGCAGGCCCAGGGTTTCGGCGGCCAGGCGGCGGATGCCTTCGCGGTCCATGGTGAGGCGCGCGGCGCGCGCCGTGGGGATCACCGTGACCACGCCCGCGGCCTCCAGTTGCTCCAGCATCGGCGTGGCGATCGCCTCGATCTCGGGCACCACCAGGTGCGGGCGCTCGGCCTCGATCAGCGCCTTGAGCTGCTCGGGGTCGCTCATGGTGATGGTGCGCGCATGGTGTGCCACCTGCTGCCCGGGCGCGTGGTCGTAGCGGTCCACCGCGATGGTTTCCACGCCCAGGCGCTGCAGGGCGATCAGCACTTCCTTGCCCAATTCGCCGCTGCCCAGCAGCATGATTCTGGTGGCGTCGGGGCTCAGCGGTGTTCCGAGTGTGGTCATGGCGGGGTCGGTTTCAAACGGTGGTGGTCGCGGAGGAAGACGGCACGCGCACGGCCCTGCCCATGGTCTCGCCCATGCGCACGCCCTGCCCGGGCATCCATTGCGGGTTGAAGGTGATGGTGTCCTTGGGCCAGAGCATGACGACGGTGGAGCCCAGCAGGAAACAGCCCATCTCCTCGCCGCGCGCCTGCTTGAACACATGGTCGTCGTAGGTCCACTCGCGGACGTGCCCGAGGCGCGGCGGGTTGACCACGCCGTGCCATACGGTGGCCATGCTGCCCACCACGGTGGCGCCCACCAGCACCAGCACGAAGGGCCGGGTTTGCGTCTCGTGCTTGTCGCCGAACGGGATGTCGTACACGCACACCACGCGCTCGTTGCGCGCGAACAGGCCGGGCACGCCACGGGCCGTTTCAGGGTTCACCGAGAACAGCTCGCCCGGCACGTGGATCATGCGGCGCAGGCGACCGGCGCAGGGCATGTGGATGCGGTGGTAGTCGCGCGGGCTCAGATACAGGGTAGCGAAGGCACCGTCGTCGAACTCCGCGGCCAGCTCGGCATCACCGCCGACCAGGGCGCGCGTGCTGTAGTGGTGGCCCTTGGCCTGGAAGATCTGGTCGCGCTCGATGGCGCCGTACTGGCTGATGGCGCCGTCCACCGGGCACACGAAGTCGGCCCGGGACAGGGGCCGCACACCGGGCTTGAGCGAGCGCGTGAAGAACTCGTTGAAACTGGCGTAGCTGCGCACGTCCGGGTTGGCGGCCTCGTCCATGTTGACGCTGTAGCGCCGGATGAACCAGCGGATGATGGCGTGGCTGACGCGCCCGGCGCGCGCGCCGGCCACCCAGCCGCCGAACACGGTCAATGCCCGCTTGGGCCAGAGGTACTGCAGCAGGACGGGAAGAGAGGGTGACACGTGGAACTTCGCGAAAATCGTTGGAAATCCGCCGCCAGGGCAGGCAAGCATTGTAGGTTCCGGCCCGCGGCCAGCGCCCGCGCCGCCTGCAGGCACAATGCCTGGCCTATGAGCACCCCTCTGTTCGAGGCCCGCGACCTGGTCAAGCGCTACGGCGGCGCCACCGTGGTCGATGGCCTGTCCTTCGACCTGTCGCCCGGTGAATGCCTGGGCGTGATCGGCCCCAACGGCGCCGGCAAGACCACCACCATCCGGATGTGCCTGGGCCTGGCGGTGCCCGACAGCGGCCGCATCCAGGCCTTCGGCAAGGCCATGCCGGCCGATGCGCTCGCGATCAAGGCGCAGCTCGGCGTGGTCAGCCAGATGGACACGCTGGACCCGGACTTCTCCTGCGCCGAGAACCTGATGGTGTACGGCCGCTATTTCGGCATCGACAGCGCGACCATCCGCAACCGCATCCCAGGGCTGCTCGACTTCGCCGCGCTCACGCACAAGGCCGGCGCCACGCCCGGCGAACTCTCGGGCGGCATGAAGCGGCGGCTCTCGCTGGCCCGCGCGCTGGTGAACGACCCCAAGCTGCTGATGCTCGACGAGCCCACCACCGGGCTGGACCCGCAGGCGCGCCACCTGATGTGGGAACGGCTGCAGCTGCTGCTGCAGCAGGGCAAGAGCATTCTGCTGACCACGCACTTCATGGACGAGGCCGAGCGCCTGTGCTCGCGCCTGCTGGTGCTGGACCATGGCCGCAAGATCGCCGAAGGCCGCCCGCGCGAACTGATCGCCCGGCACCTCGAATCGGACGTGGTGGAGGTGTACGGCCAGGGCGCGCTCGGCCTGGCCCAGGCCCCGGAACACGCGGCCTTGCGCGGCCTGGCCGCGCGCGTGGAGGTCAGCGGCGAGACGGTGTTCTTCTACACCGCGCAGGCCATGCCGCTGCTGGCCGCGCTCGGCGAACACCACCACCTGCGCACGCTGCACCGGCCGGCAAACCTGGAAGACCTGTTTCTGAAACTCACCGGCCGGCAAATCCGCGAGGACGGCTGAGAAGGTGTGAACGAACATGCGAACGACAGCCCCGCTGCGCACACCGTCACCATGGGCATCGCCGCGCCTTTCCGGGCGCTGGTGGCCGGTGTTCCTGCGCAACCTGCTGGTCTGGAAGAAACTGGCCGTGCCCAGCCTGGTGGGCAACATCGCCGAGCCGCTGAT
>CAZFOT010000114.1:0-10698 GCA_964520365.1 uncultured Hydrogenophaga sp. | reverse complement strand
CGTCGCGCAGGGTTTCGGCATGGCCGTCGGACAGCATGCCCAGCGTGGCGCAGGCCTCCAGGCCCTCCTCTTTCACGGCGCGCACCAGCCCGGCCACGGCGTCGACGTCGCGGTCTTTCGGCGCGCGCCAGGCCGCGCCCATGCAGAAGCGCGTGGCGCCGGCCTGCTTCGCGCGCTGCGCGGCTTCGCGCACGGCGTCCACGCCCATGAGCTTGCCGGCGGTGAGGCCGGTGTCGAAGTGCACCGACTGCGGGCAGTAGCCGCAGTCCTCGGGGCAGCCGCCGGTCTTCACCGACAGCAGCGTCGCGAGCTCGACCTCGGCCGGGTCGTGGTGCTCGCGGTGCACGGTCTGCGCGCGGTGCATCAGGTCGGAAAACGGCAGATCGAACAGCGCCTGCACGGCCTCCACGCGCCAGGCGTTCGTGCCGGCATCGGCGGCCGGCTTGGGCGTGGCGTGGAAATGCAGCGGCCTGGCCGCGGCGGGAAGGGTGTGGGTGTCGGTGGTCATGGCAATGGTTCTCCTGGGGAGTCGGCATTCTGCCTGCCCCGCAGGGCAGGCAGAACATCACCCGATCAGGCCGCCTGCGGCAACTTGCCGGCCGACCCGAAGCTGGCGCGCAGCACCGGTTGCACCCAGCGCTGGAACGCCAGGCCGGTCGCCACGCCCATGCAGGCCCAGAACGAGATCGACACCCAGGTGGTGGCCCAGACGAACTGGGTACCCAGGTCGCGCAGCACGGCCTGTGCCTCACCCTCGAAGCCACCCAGCGGATCGGCCGTGATGTGCGGCGCGCCCACCACGTAGGGCAGCGCCAGCAGCGCTACCGCGATGAGCCAGCGCAGGTGGCTGCGCATGCCGGCCGCCACGGCGCAGGCACCCGCCGCGCTCACGGCGGCCAGGGTCCACCAGCCCTGGCGCGAACCCAGGCGGGCGGCGTCCATGCCGGGAATCTCGGCGTGCAGGCCGATGGAGGGCCAGAAGTGGAACACCAGCCAGCCGGCGGCCGCCGTCACCAGGGCCAGCGGCAGCGCGCGCAGGGTCGCGCCGCGCCACAGGGCCACGCCCATCACGGCGAACACCAGCAGCGCCATGCTGAAGGCGTGCAGCACGTTGGCGACAAGGGTCCAGCCGGTGCGCTCGAAGCCATCGGCCGGGGCCCATTCTTCGGCTTCCTCGGCCATGGCTTCGTTGGCGTGGTGGGCGTGGTCGGCGGCGGGTGCGGCTTCGGCGGCGGCCGGTGCCTCCACCTTCTCGTCTTCGTAGACCTCGGCGGCGAGGATGATGGGCACGGCCTGCAGGTGCTGCACACCGGTCTGCACGATGCCCACGGCAAGGGCCACGGCCAGGCTGGCCCAGATCAGTCGTTGAAAAATCATGATGACAACTCCCTCAGTGGCAAGGTTTCACGGTGACGTGGCGCACGTCGTGCGCGGCGTTGTGCGCGGCCGGACTCTCGGCGAAGGCCACGCCGTACAGCACGACCAGGCCGAGGGCGGCGGCGGCGGCCAGCTGCAGCAGCAGGCTGCGCACGGCCGAGGTGGCGCCCGCAGGCGCCGAGGTGGTGGTTCCATTCATGTGGTGCTCCATTTCGAAGAGAGGTTGAGGCGTCGGGAAAAGGAAGCCATGGCGTCGCGCCCTTCGGCGCCATGGCGGGAAACGGAAACGGGTGCGGCGCTCACTGGGGTACCTTCGCCCTGCGGGCGGCGGTGCGAGCTTGCTTGGGAACGGCCCGGCGCTGCGCTCATGCGTCCGTGGCCTCGAGGCTGGGCGGCAGCCGCGCCAGGATGCCGCTGCGCAGGCGCGCGGGCCGCTGATTGCGCAGCAGGTTGCCGTCGCTCGTGGCGGCGTGCATGCCGGCGCAGACCAGCACGTGCCCGGCCGTCTCGGCATCGGGCACGAGGTCGCCGAACAGGTAGGTGTGTTTACCCGGCGCCTGGAAGGCCACCGAGCAGGCGCGCGAACAGCTGCTCAGGCAGGCCATGCCGCGCACCCGCACACGCGCCGACGGATCGCCGTCCAGCAGATGCGCCGCCTGCACGGCCTCGAACAGGATGGCACCAGCCGCCGGCTCGTCGCGCGAGGCGCCCGGCGGGCGGCAGGTGGTGCAGACGATCACCTCGGTGATCGGCAGGGAGGAAGGCAGGGTCATGGTGTGTGGTGTGGCGTTCAGGCCGGCAGGCGGTGTTCGGCACGCCAGCGCCCGGCCCAGGCCGCGCACCGGCCGATGGGCCGCAGGGGGTCGTCGAAATCCACGATGACGATGTGGCCCGCCGCCGCAGGGGCCGTGGGTTGTTCGAGCGTGCGGCCGTCGGTGAGCAGCCAGAGGCAGTTCGTGCCGCGCGCGCCGCGTTGGCGCTGGTCGGTGCGCAGCAGACGCTCGGCCTCGGTCAGGCAGGCCGACAGCGGCGTGCCGCCGCCGCCGCCCACCGGCCGCACGCGCGCGCTGCCGGCCGCGCGCGCCGGGCCGGGCGGCAGCAGCAGTTGCACGCCCTGTCCACCGAAACACAGCAGCGCCACGTGATCGCCCGCGCGCGCGGCTTGCTCGATCAGGCGCGCGGCATAGCCCTTGGCTCGGGCCAGCCGCCCACCCTGGCGCATCGAGCCCGAGGTGTCGAGCGCGATCAGGTGCAGGCTCGCCACGCGGGCATTCGCCGGGTGGTGGCGCAGGTGCGCCTGCCGCAGTGGCTGCGGCCCCTTGGCCACCAGCGTGCGCACCCAGTGAATGCCCGGGCCCTCGGCCTCGGCGGGGCGCGCCGCGTGCCGGGCGAGGTCGGGCCGTGGGGGTCGGGTCGGTGGCTGCCACCGCCAGCCACCGGGCGCCGTGGGCGCGCGCGGGCCGGGGTGGCTCATGCTTTTTTTGGGGGCCATGCCCCCGTGGATGTGACGCGCGCCATGGCCTGCGGCTGCGGCGGCAGTGCGCCCCAGTCACCCTCGGACGTGGCCTGGGTCGAGGCCGGGGCACCCTGCCCGCCCGCGGGCGTTGGCGAGGGACGGGGTGCGGAGGACGCCGCACCCGGTGGCTGGGCCGCGTCCACCGAGCGGCGGTGCGCCAGCGCGAGCTCGGCCACCGCGTCCACGTCGTCCACCCGCACGCTGTCGCGCGATTCGAGCGCGGCCAGCGCGCGCGCGGCGCGCAGCATCACCAGGTCGGCGCGGATGCCGTCGACACCGGCGGCCAGCGCGAGGTTCGCGGCGTGTTGCACCACCGCGTCGGGCCAGGGCAGATCGACCAGCCGCGCGCGCGCGGCGGCGAGGGACGCGACCAGTTGCGCCTGCGCGGCGGCGTGGCGGGCCAGCAGGGCTTGCGGGTCCGCGTCGAAGGCCAGGCGGGCGCGCACGATGGCCTGGCGCTCCGCGGCATCGCTCGGGTTGGCCAGCGCCACCGACAGGCCGAAGCGGTCCAGCAGTTGCGGCCGCAGCTCGCCCTCCTCCGGGTTCATGGTGCCCACCAGCACGAAGCGCGCGGCGTGCTGGCGCGAGACGCCGTCGCGCTCCACGGTGTTCACACCGCTGGCGGCCACGTCCAGCAGCGCGTCCACCAGCGCATCGGGCAGCAGGTTGACTTCATCGACGTACAGCACGCCGCCGTGCGCGCGCGCCACCAGCCCGGGCGCGAGAACCACCTGGCCGTCGCGCAGCACGTCTTCGAGGTTGAGCGTGCCCACCAGTTGCTCCAGGCTGGCCGCCAGCGGCAGCGTGACGAAGGGCGCCTGCGGCAGCAGCGCGGCCAGCGCACGCGCCGCCGTGGACTTGGCCGTGCCGCGCGGCCCGCTGATGAGCACGCCACCCATGCCGGGGTCGATGGCGGCCAGCAGCAGCGCGCGCTGCAGCACGTCGTGGCCCACCAGCGCAGTGAACGGAAAAGCCGCGCTGGACGCGGCGTGCAGTTCGGGGATGGCGGTGTTCATGTCAGTGCTCCATGGCGCTGTGCGCGTTCCGCGACGCATGAAAAGGCCGAGGCGAGGTGCACGTCAGAACCGGCCTTCGCAGGATGGGGGATGGGCGCGCGGCCCTCACCCCAACCCTCTCCCAGAGGGAGAGGGAGTGAAGACCACCCGTTCCAGCGCTGTGTCGAAAGCAGACGGTGTGAAGGCTCCCTCTCCCGCGTGCGGGAGAGGGCTGGGGTGAGGGTGCTGGCGCGCGCAGCGCGGCAGGTGTGCTTCATTTGTTCTCCAGTGCGTGTTCGAGCGCGAGCAGGTGGTGTTCGATGCGCTCGCGGTGGTCGCCGGGTTCGGCCCACAGGCCGCGCCGCATGGCTTCGAGCAGGCGTTCGCCGATGCCGCGCAGGGCCAGCGGGTTGTGTTGCTGCAGGAAGTCGCGCGTGGCGTCGTCGTGCAGGTAGGCGTCGGCCACCAGCGCGTACTGGTGGTCACCCACCACGCCGGTGGTGGCATCGAAGGCGAACAGGTAGTCCACCGTGGCGGCAATCTCGAACGCGCCCTTGTAGCCGTGGCGCTTCACGCCATCGATCCATTTCGGGTTGACGGCGCGCGCGCGCACCACGCGCGCCACCTCTTCGCCCAGCGTGCGCACGCGCGGCGCGCCGGGTGTGCTGAAGTCGCCGTGGTACAGCGCGGCGCTCGTGCCGGCCAGGTGTTGCACGGCCGAGGCCATGCCGCCCTGGAACTGGTAGTAGTCGTCGGAGTCGAGGATGTCGTGCTCGCGGTTGTCCTGGTTGTGCAGCACCGCGTCCACGCGCGCCAGGCGCTGCTCGAAGGCCTCGCGCGCGGCGGTGCCATGCCCGCCCTGTCCGTAGGCGAAGGCGCCCGCGCGCAGGTAGGCCTGGGCGAGGTCGGCCTGCCCGTTCCAGCGGCCGCTGGCGATCAGTTCCTGCAGCCCCGCGCCGTAACCGCCCGGGCGCGGGCCGAACACGCGCCAGGTGGCCTGGCGCTGCGCGTCCTCGGCCGCCGCGCCGGCCGCCACCGCTTCGGCGGCTTCGCGCCGCACGCGCGCGCGGATCGGGTTCACCTCGTCGGGCTCGTCTTCTTCCGAAATCGCGGCCACCGCGCGCACCGCGGTGTCGAACAGGTCGATCACGTTCGGGAACGCATCGCGGAAGAAACCGGAGATCCGCAGCGTCACGTCGATGCGTGGCCGGTTCCTGATCGCCATCGGCAGCACCTCGATGTCCACCACGCGGTGGCTGCCCGGTGCCCACTTGGGCCGCACGCCCAGCAGAGCGAAGGCCTGACCGATGTCCTCGCCGCCGGTGCGCATGGTGCTGGTGCCCCAGACCGAGAGGCCCACCGCTTCGGGGAAGCTGCCGTGGTCCTGCAGGTGGCGTTCGATCACGCGCTCGGCCGCCAGCGCGCCCATGGCGTAGGCGGTGGGCGTGGGCACGGCGCGCGTGTCCACCGAATAGAAGTTGCGCCCGGTGGGCAGCACATCGGGCCGGCCGCGCGAGGGCGCGCCGCTCGGGCCGGCAGGCACGAAGCGGCCCGACAGGCCGCGCATCAGCTGGGCCATCTCGTTCGGACCGCAGGCGTCGAGCCGGGGTGCGAGGGTCTGGCGCATGCGCTGGATCACCGGCGCGGTCTGCGGCCAGGCCTGTGCATCGAGCGGCGTTTCCTCGGTGCCCAGGTGCTTCGTGACGAGCGCGACAGCCAGCAACTCCAGCCGCTCGCGCGTGTGGCCCGCGTGGCGCCAGGGCTCGTCGCTCAGGCCTTGCAGCACCTCGGGGCGCGGGCCGTGCCAGGCGTCCGCCCACTCGGGGCTCAGCGGGTCGAAGCCATCGAAACCATCCACTAGGCCGAGGTCGTGCGCGAGCGCCACCAGCAGGCTGCCCTGCCCCGCACCCTGGCCACCGGGAAAGCGCGCGAGCGCCACCAACGTGTCGGTGCGCTGGCGGCCTTGTGGCGACTGGCCGAGGACGTGCAGCCCGTCGCGGATCTGCGATTCCTTGATCTCGCAGAGGTAGGCATCGAGCCGTGCCAGCAGTTGCTCGCGCTGCGCCTCGTCGGCCGGCGGCTCGAAGCCGAGTTCCTGGTGCAGCTGGTGTTTGAGCACCTGCGCCAGGATGCCCTCGCGCAGCAGCTTCGCACGGCGCGGGTCGAGCGAGAGCGCCTCGTAGAACTCGTCCATCTGGCGTTCGAGTTCCTGTAGCGGGCCGTAGGTCTCGGCGCGCGTGAGGGCGGGCATGAGGTGGTCGATGATCACCGCCTGCGTGCGGCGCTTGGCCTGGCTGCCTTCGCCGGGGTCGTTCACGATGAAGGGGTACAGGTGCGGCAGCGGCCCCAGGATCGCGTCGGGCCAGCAGGCCGCGCCCAACGCCACGCTCTTGCCCGGCAGCCATTCGAGGTTGCCGTGTTTGCCCACGTGCACCACCGCGTCCACCGCGAAGGCGCGCCGCAGCCAGAAATAGGACGCCAGGTAGCCGTGCGTGGGCACGAGGTCGGCGTCGTGGTAACTCGCCACCAGGTCCAGGTCGCGGCCGCGCGCGGGCTGGATGCCCACGAACACCTGGCCCAGGCGCAGGCCCGGCACCATGAAGCGGCCGCTGCGCTGCATCGGGTCCTGTTCGGGCGCCCCCCACAGCGCGTTCACCGCGGCCTGGCTGTCGGGCGGCAGGGCCTGGAAATCGGCCAGGTAGTCGGCCATGGACAGGCTCTGGCCGGCGGGGCGGTGGTCGTTCGCGTCCAGGTTGTTCGTCACGCCCTGCACCAGCTGCGCCATCAGCGTGTCACTGTTCTCGGGCAGCTCGCCGGTGCCGTAGCCCGCATCGCGCAAGGCCTGCAGGATGAGCACGGTGGACGCGGGCGTGTCCAGCCCCACACCGTTGGCCAGGCGCGCATCGTCGTTGGGGTAGTTGGCGAGGATGAGCGCGATGCGCTTGGCGGCGTTGGGCTTCTCGCGCAGCGCGCACCAGCGCCGCGCGAGTTCGGCCACGAAGCGGATGCGCTCGGGCTCGGGCTGGTAGCGCACCACGTCCACCTCGGTGCGCTCGCAGCGCCAGGCCAGGCCCTTGAAGCTGATGGCGCGCGTGCCGATGCGGCCGTCCACCTCGGGCAGCACCACCTGCATCGCGAGGTCGCGCGGCTGCAGGCCGTGCGGGTCGGCCTGCCATTGTTCGAGCGAGCAGCCCGCGGTGATGAGCTGCAGCACCGGGGCGTCGCCGGCCAGCGGTTCGTTCGCGGGGGCTTCGTCGCCGCCATCGAGCGAGGCGATGGCGAAGCTCGTGGCGTTGAGCACCACGCCCACGCCGCGCTCGGCGGACAGGGTCTGCAAGGTGGCAAGGCTGGCCGGGTTCTTCAGCGAGTCCACGGCCACGGCCAGCGCGTTGAGGCCGGCGTCCGCCAGCGCGGCCAGCATGGCGTCGAACACCGCCGTGTTGCCGGCCTGCAAGTGCGCCCGGTAGAACACCAGCAGCGCCACGGGCGCGCCCTCGCGCCAGGGTGCAGCGGCCTGCGGCGTGTAGGGCATGACCGGCGGCAGCGGCCTGGGCGGCGGTGGCCGTTCGCCCCGCCCGAATGCCGAGTGGGCGATGAGCGAGAAGAAGGCGAGTGCGTTCTCGCGCCCGCCCTCGCGCAGGCAGCGCCAGAGCCGGTCGCAGTCTTCGGGCGGCGCGGTGCTGCGCATCAGCAGTTGCGGGTCCTGCACGTTGTCGCCGGAAAACAGCGCCAGCCACTGGCCGTTCCTCAAAGCCAGCGACACCGCCTGCTCCACCACGTAGGCCCAGTCGCTCGGGGCGCCGAGGTGGTCGATCACCACCACACGGGCGTGACGCAGCACGTCGTCCACGTACATGTCGGTGGACGCGGGCTGGCGCAGCCACATCAGGTTGGCCAGCCGCACCCGGGGAAAGTCATCGCCCAGGCTCGCGGCCGCGTCGGCCAGCAGCGAGAGCGTGGTGTCGGCCGCGCTCAGCACCACGATGTCGCCGGGCGTCTGCTCCACGCGCACGATGCCCTGCCCGCCGTCTTCGACGTGGCCGCCCGGGCGCGTGCTGAGCAGGTGCATGTCAGGCCACGCTGGCGTCGGCGCGCAGGGCCGACTGCAATTCATCCAGCAGCGTGTCGCGGTCGAGGTGGTCGCCGATCAGCACCAGGCGGGTGGCGCGCACGTCGTCGGCACGCCACGCGCGGTCGAAGTGGCTGTCGAAGCGCTGGCCCACGCCCTGCACCACTAGGCGCATGGCCGCGCCGGGCAAGGCCACGAAGCCTTTGACGCGGTAGATCTCGTGGCGCCGCACCAGGGCGATCAGCGCGTCGAGCAGGCGCTGGCGGTCCGTCACGTCGAGCGCGATCGAGACCGAGTCGAACTCGTCGTGGTCGTGGTCCTCTTCCTCGTCGTGGTGGGTCTTGCGCTGGTCGATCGCGTCTTCCACCGCGCGCTCCAGGCCGAGCAGCACCGCAAGATCGAGCTGGCCGTGCTGCGCATGCACCAGCTTCACACCGGCGGGTGTCTCGGCGCGGATGATGGCCTCCACCCGGTCGAGCGTGGCCGCGTCCATGCCGTCGGTCTTGTGCACCACCACCAGGTCGGCGGTGGCCAGTTGGTCTTCGAACAGCTCGGCCAGCGGCGAGTCGTGGTCCAGGTTCTCGTCGGCGCGGCGCTGCGCGTCCACGGCCACCGGGTCTTCGGCGAAGCGGCCGGCGGCCACGGCCGGCGCGTCCACCACGGTCACCACGGCGTCCACCGTGAAGGCGTTGCGCAGCGCGGGCCACTGGAAGGCCTGCACCAGCGGCTTGGGCAGCGCCAGGCCCGAGGTCTCGATGACGAGGTGGTCGATCTGGTCGCGCCGCGCGGCGAGCTGTTCCATCACGGGCGCGAACTCTTCCTGCACGGTGCAGCACAGGCAGCCGTTGGCCAGTTCGAACAGCTGGCCGTTCTCTTCGCCGTTCTCGTCGCAGCCGATGCCGCAACCGCGCAGCAGCTCGCCGTCGATGCCGAGTTCACCGAACTCGTTGACGATGACTGCGATGCGTTTGCCTTGCGCATTCGTGAGCAGGTGGCGCAGCAGCGTGGTTTTGCCGGCACCGAGGAAGCCGGTGACGATGGTGGCGGGGATCTTGCGGGTTTGCATGGTGGTGTCCGTTGAAAAGGAAAGGAAGTCAGCGCGGCGGCAGCGCGAGCAAACAATCGACCAGCATCTGCGCGGCCTCGCCCAGGCGCGGGCCGGGGCGCGAGAGCAGGTCCATGCGCTCGGCGTCGAGCTGGCAGACCTGCCGCTGGCGCAGCGCCGGCAAGGCCGCCCAGCCGGGGCGGTCGGCCACGCCCGAGAGCGTGGTCTGCGGGCCGAGGATCAGATCGGGGGAGCGGCGCACCACCATCTCGGGGTTGATGCGTGGAAACAGGGGGCCGTCGCCCGCGTGGACGACGATGTTGTTCAGTCCAAGCCGCGCGATGGTTTCGCCGATAAAGCTCCTGTCGCTCGCCGCGGTGGGGCCGATGCCGACCTCGACATACACCGTGCGCCCGCGCAGCGCGGCGGGCACACGGCGTGCGGCGGCGTCGAGTTCGTGCTCGATGCGCTGCACCAGTTCGGCCGCGCGCGCCTGCTCGCCCAGCGACTGGCCGAGCGCGAGCAGCATGCGTTTCAGGTCGGCGTGCGTGCGCGCGTCGAACACCTGCACCGGCACGCCCAGTTCCGTGAGGCGCTCGCCCGCGCGGCTGCGCGGGCCGAGCAGCACCATGTCGGGCCGCAGCGCCACGATGCTTTCGATCTGCGCGTCCTGCAGGCCACCGACCTTGGGCAGTTTCGACACGCTGCCGGGCCAGCTCGAATACCGGTCGGTGCCGACCAGCTCGGCGCAGTGTCCGAGCGCGCACACCGCTTCGGTGAGCGAGGGCGAGAGCGTGACGATGCGGTGCTGCGCCTGCGCCTGCGCCTGCGCCGGCACCGACGCCAGGCCACCGAGCAGCCCGAGCGCCGCCAGCGCGGGTACCGGCAGCAGCGCGCCCATCAGTCCTCGATCCCGCGTTGCGCCGGCACGCCGGCTTTGAAGTGGTGCTTGACCAGCGTCATCTCGGTCACCGTGTCGGCGAGTTCAATGAGTTCGGCCGGCGCACCGCGCCCGGTGAGCACCACGTGCACCTGCGGCGGGCGCTCGCGCAGGCAGCTCAGCACCGCATCCAGCGGCACCCAGCCGTAGCGCAGCGGGTACATGATCTCGTCGAGCACCACCATGAAGTGCTCGCCGGCGCGGATGGCGGCCTCGGCCTTCGCCCATCCCTCGCGCGCGAGTTCGGCCGAATGGTCCAGATCCCGGCTCTTCCAGCTGAAGCCGTCGCCCAGGCCTTCGATGGGAATGCCCAGTTGCTCGAACAGGCGGTGCTCGCCGAAGCGTGCCGAGGGCACTTTCATGAACTGGTAGACCCTCACCGGCTTGCCGCGGCCGTGGGCGCGCAGGGCCAGGCCGAACGCGGCCGTGCTCTTGCCCTTGCCGGTGCCGGTGTGCACGATCACCAGGCCGCGCCGTTCGCCCTGCGGCTTGGGGGTGTCGCGCAGGACGGGGGGTTCTTCGATCTGCATGGTTCGGTCTCCGGAAGAAAAAAAATGTCAACGGGGCAGCGCGACCCACTGGTCGCCCAATGGATGAATCGCGATGCGGTGGTCGAAGACCTGTTCGAGGGCCTGGTGCGTGGCCGGGTCGTCGCAGCCGCCCTGGTGGTGCACGCGGCCTCCGGCCATCACCACCATCCGGTCGGCGTGCAGCGCCATGCCGATCTCGTGCAGCACGCTCACCACCGTCTTGCCC
>CAZFOT010000113.1:9076-10737 GCA_964520365.1 uncultured Hydrogenophaga sp. | reverse complement strand
GGATCATCTGCGGGCCGTAGTGGCCGAAGTCGGCCGGCCACCAGTCCTGGCTGTCGGTCATGAGCCGGTTCAGGTCGGCCTTGAGCGCCTTGTAGTCGAGCTTCTTGAATGCTTCGGCGTAGTTGAACTTCGCGCCCAGCGGATTGGACTTGTCCGAGTGCTGGTTGAGCAGATCGACGCGCAACTGGTTCGGCCACCAATCCTTGTTCGTCGCGCCGCCGCCGGCGGCGTGGTGGAAGGGGCACTTGGCTTCGGTTGTCATGGGCTATCTCCTTGGTCTCCAGTGGGGTTGGGCGAACTCGTTCAACTCGCCTGCGCCAAGGCGGCGAAACATTCCAGGCAGTCGGCAAGGAAAGCGGCCATCGTCATCGCAGGGCTCCGGCAAGTGATCGAACGACCTACTGTAGTTTCGCGCTTCCCATCTGGCAATCTGATTGTTCACAATCATTCAATAGCTCAAAACTATCGACAATGCCGCGCGTCATGTCATCAGGACCACGGCCCCCGAGAACGTGAGAAAGGCCGCCGCGGTGGACACCAGGATGATGCGGGCGATGCGCCCGTTGTCCGCGCCCAGACGCTCGGCCAGCAGGGAGACGTTGCTCGCGCTGGGCAGGGCGGCGACCAGCACCATCACCGTCAGCGCGAAGGGCTCCAGCGGCACGCCGAGCTGGATCGCCGCCGTGCCCACCCCCAGCAGCAGCAGCGGGTGCAGCACCAGCTTCATCAGCGCCACCGGCACGTAGTCCGACAGCGGCATGGGGTGGTTGGCCTGCAGCTGCGAGCGCGCCAGCACCGCGCCGATGGTGAACAGCGCCACCGGCGAGGCGGCGTCGGCCAGCAGCCACGCCGTCTGCTCCACCGGCCCGGGCAGGGTGAACTCCGCCGCTGAAGCCGCCGCGCCGAGCAGGATGGCCCAGGGCATGGGGTTGGCCGCCACGCCGCGCAGCGCCTTCCTGCCCGCGTCCAGCATGGCCTGCACGCCATGGCCCTCGCCTTCGTCCAGCCGCGACAGGGCCACGCACAGCGAACTGGTGACCACCATGTCGACCATGATCAGCACGATCACCGGCCCCACGCTGGCCGGCCCCAGCAGCGCCGCCAGCAGCGGCACGCCCATGAAGCCGGTGTTGGGAAAAGCCGCCACCAGCGCGCCCAGCGAAGCGTCGTTCCAGCGGATGCGCGCGTTCATCGTCATGGCGATCGCGAAGGCCACCATCACCAGCGCGCACAGCAGGTAGACCCCGGCCACCGAGGCATCGAGCAACTGCGCGATCGGCGTGGTGGAGCCGAAGCGGTACAGCATGGCCGGCAGCGCGAAATACAGCACGAAGCCGTTGAGCCCGGGAATCGCCTCCAGCGGCAGCATGCGCCGGTGCGCCGCCACGAAGCCGGCGAGCACGAGCGCGAAGAAGGGGAAGGTGACGAGCAGGACGGTGAGCACGGGGTGGGATTGTCTCAGCAACGGCCCGGCACCCGCCGCCGGTATCATCAACCGCTTTTCCTCTCCGCGTCCCCGAAGTCCCGATGTCCCACGGCCTGAACCTTGCCCAACTCGAAGCCGTGAACCACCTGGGCGGGCCTTGCCTGGTGCTGGCCGGGGCCGGCTCGGGCAAGACGCGGGTCATCACCCACAAGATCGGCCGCCTCATCCAGGCGGG
>CAZFOT010000113.1:0-9066 GCA_964520365.1 uncultured Hydrogenophaga sp. | reverse complement strand
CCGAAATGCGCGAGCGGGCCAGGCAACTGGTGGGGCGCGAGGCGCGCAAGGTGCTGGTGTGCACCTTCCACGCCCTGGGCGTGCGCCTGCTGCGCGAGGATGGCGAGGCCCTGGGCCTGAAGAAGCAGTTCAGCATCCTCGACACCGACGACATCACCAGCCTGCTCAAGGACTGCGGCGGCACCACCGACGCGGCCACCGCGCGCGGCTGGCAATGGACCATCAGCGCCTGGAAGAGCGCCGGCCTGAGCGCGGCCGACGCCCTGAAGCAGGCCAGGGACGAGAACGAGCGCGTGACCGCCGCCATCATGGCGCGCTACGAAGAGCGCCTCACGGCCTACCAGAGCGTGGACTTCGACGACCTCATCAGCCTGCCGCTGAAGCTGCTCACCGAACACGCCGAGGTGCGCGAGCGCTGGCAGAAGAAGATGGGCCACGTGCTGGTGGACGAGTATCAGGACACCAACGCCACGCAGTACGAGCTGCTCAAGCTGCTGGTGGGCGAACGCGCGCGCTTCACCGCCGTGGGCGACGACGACCAGTCCATCTACGGCTGGCGCGGCGCCACGCTGGACAACCTCAAGCGCCTGCCGCAGGACTTCCCCGAGCTCAAGGTCATCAAGCTGGAGCAGAACTACCGCTCCACCAGCGCCATCCTGCGCGCGGCCAACAACGTGATCGGCCCCAACCCCAAGCTGTTTCCCAAGACGCTGTGGAGCGACCTCGGCGAAGGCGAGCCGGTGCGCGTGGTCGACGCCGACAACGAGGATCACGAGGCCGAGCGCGCGGTGGCGCGCATCCAGAGCCTGCGCTCGAATTCGCAGCACAAGGAATGGCGCGACTTCGCCATCCTGTACCGCGCCAACCACATGGCGCGCGCGTTCGAGCAGTCGCTGCGCCGCGCGAACATTCCCTACAAGGTCTCGGGCGGGCAGAGTTTCTTCGACAAGGCCGAGATCCGCGACCTGTGCGCCTGGCTGCGACTGCTGGTCAACAACGACGACGACCCGGCCTTCCTGCGCTCGGCCACCAGCCCGAAGCGCGGCATCGGCCACACCACGCTGCAGCAGTTGGGCAACTTCGCCACGCAGTACAAGCTGAGCCTGTTCGAGGCGCTGTTCTCGAACTCGCTGGGCACCGCCCTGCCCGCGCGCGCGGTGGCCACGCTGCACGAGTTCGGCCGCGCCGTGAACGACCTGGAGTACCGCGCACGCCACACCATGGGGCACGAGGCCGCGCGCGCCTTCCTCACCGAGTGGCTCAAGGACATCGCCTACGAGAAGCACCTGTACGACAGCGAGGACAACGAGAAGGTGGCGGCGGCGCGCTGGACCAACGTGATGGACTTCTGCGACTGGGTGGCCGCTCGCTGCGGCGGGCAGCTCGAGGATGAGGCGGGCGTCCAGGCCGAGACCGAGCGCAAGAGCCTTCTGGAAGTGGTGCAGACCATCGCCCTGATTTCCACGCTGAGCGAACGCGAGCAGGACCAGAACGTGGTGACGCTGTCCACGCTGCACGCGGCCAAGGGCCTGGAGTGGCCGCACGTGATGCTGGTCGGCGTGAACGAAGGCCTGCTGCCGTTCAAGATGGACGAGGAGCCCGGCCAGAGCGACGCCGCCGCCGAGAGCATGGCGCAGCGCCTGCAGGAAGAGCGCCGCCTGATGTACGTGGGCATCACCCGCGCGCAGCGCACGCTGGCGGTGAGCTGGCTCAAGCGGCGCAAGAAGGGGCGCGAAAGCGTGCCCGGCCAGGCCAGCCGCTTCATCAAGGAGATGGCGCTGGACGAAGCCACCGTGCGCGAGGACCCGCGCGAGAAGCTGCGCGCGCTGCGCGCCGAGTTCGCCCAGCGCGCCACCGAACAGGCCGCGCAGAAAGCGGCCGAGACGCCATGAACGCACGCCACGGCCTGGGCGCCGCGTTACTGTGCGCCGCGCTGTCCGCTCCTGGCGCCTTGGCGCAGCCGGTATCTGCGCCTGGCTGCGCCACCGCCGAGCTCACGCCCCAGCACCTGTACGGCGAATGGACGCTGGTGCTGTGGCCGCTGGACGGCGACATCGCCCAACCCGCCAGCAGCGGCACGGTGCGCTTCGAGCGGCACCCCGAATACGACGGCAGCGTGCGCGGCACCCTGGCACGCGCGCACGCCGGCGGCACGGCACGCGCCCTGCTGTCCGGCGACGCCGACGACGGCGAATTCCAGCTCGACGAATCCGAAGACGGCGTGGCCATCAGCGCGGTCTGGAACGCGGCGGTGAACCCGGCCGATTGCGGCCGCCGCCTGCAGGGCACGCGCCGGCCCGCCGAGAGCCGCCCGGCCGGCGAGGCCACGTTGAACTTTCAGCTCACCAAGGCGCCGGGCTGGCGGTGAGCGGCCAGCTCGGCGAGCGAATCCACCAGCCGGTCGTGCGGCGCCTGGTCGATCGGGTCGCCATGGTTGTAGCCATAGGTGACCAGCACCACGGAACAGCCGGCGGCGCGCGCGGCCAGGCCGTCGTTCTGTGAATCCCCCACCATCAGCGTCTGCGCGGGCGCCGTGCCCAGCGCCTCGCAGGTCTTGAGCAGGGGCAGCGGGTCGGGCTTGGTGCGCTCGAAGCTGTCGCCGCCGAACACGTGCGAGAAGAAACCCGCCAGCCCCTTGGCCTGCAACAGCGGGCGCGCGAAGTCCAGCGGCTTGTTGGTCAGACAAGCCAGCGGCAAACCCCTGGAACGCAAGGCCGTCAGGCCTTCGAGCACCCCGGGGTAGACCACGCTGTGCCGGCCGTTCACGGCCAGGTAGTGCGCCTGGTAACGTTCCCAGGCCTCGGGCTGCACGCCCGCCGCCTCATCGGTGCTGAGGCCGCCGTGCAACAGCGCCGAACGGATCAGGTGCGCCGAGCCCTTGCCCACCATGCGCTCGATGTCGGCTCGCGCCACCGTGGGGCGGCCGAGGTCCTTCAGCGCGGCATTGAGGGCGGCATCGAAATCCCCCAGTGTGTCGACCAGAGTGCCGTCGAGATCGATGATGGCGGCTTGAACGGCGTCGATCACTTGAGCGCCGCCCGCATCTGGTCGATCACGCTCTTGTAGTCCGGCTTGCCGAAGATCGCGCTGCCGGCCACGAAGGTGTCGGCCCCGGCGTCGGCCACGCGGCGGATGTTGTCGGCCTTGATGCCGCCATCGACCTCCAGGCGGATGTCCTTGCCCGAGGCTTCGATGCGCCGGCGGGCGGCCTCGATCTTGCGCAGCGCCGAGTCGATGAAGCCCTGGCCGCCGAAGCCGGGGTTCACGCTCATGATCAGGATCAGGTCGATGTCGTCGATGGTCCAGTCCAGCACGTCCAGCGGTTGCGCCGGGTTGAAGGTCAGACCGGCCTTCGCGCCCCTGGCCTTGATGGCCTGGATGCTGCGGTGCACGTGAGCGCTCGCATCGGGATGGAAGCTCACCAGATCGGCGCCCGCGTCGATGAAGGCGCCGGCCAGCGCGTCCACCGGCTGGACCATCAGGTGCACGTCGATCGGCACCGGCGTGCCGTCCGCCTGTTTCGCGTGCGGTTTGAGCGCCTGGCAGATCATGGGCCCGAAGGTGAGGTTGGGCACGTAGTGGTTGTCCATCACGTCGAAGTGGATCCAGTCGGCGCCGGCGGCGATGACGTTCTTCACCTCTTCGCCCAGGCGGGCGAAGTCGGCGGACAGGATGGAAGGCGCGATGCGGTAGGGGGTGGTCATGGGAAGCCCAGGGCGGTTCATGGAGTAGTCCCGCATTTTCGCAGGCTGTTGGCGCCCGCCGCACCGCAGACATGCGCGCGCGGTAACATCCCGCCCATGTCGAAATACCAGTTCACCTGCGAGGTGGAGCCCCAGTACCTCAGCGAGCAGTCCACGCCCGACGAGGACCTGTACGCCTTCGCGTACACCATCACCATCACCAACACCGGTGACGTGACGGCGCAGTTGATCGCCCGGCACTGGATCATCGACGACGCGAACGGACATTCAGAGGAAGTCAAGGGCCTGGGCGTGGTCGGCCACCAGCCCTTGCTTCGGCCGGGCGAGTCCTTCCAGTACACCAGCGGCACGCGCCTGAAAACGCCCACGGGCAGCATGCGCGGCAGCTTCTTCTGCGTGGCCGAGGACGGCGAGCGCTTCGATGCCCTGGTGACCGCGTTCGCCCTGCTGGCCGAGACAGGCGGCCCCGGCGCGGGCGATGGTGGCTCTTCCGGGCGCGTGCTGCATTGAGCCGCGCCGGTGACGGCCCTCGGCGCGCCACCACCCGACCCGACGCACCCATGACGCTGTCCGACCTGCTCGATGCGCTGGACCCCGACGCGCCCCTGGCCAGCCGCCACCTGTGGCTGATGGACGCGCTGCGCTGGGTGCGCGGCGAGGCCGAGGACCCGCAGGCCAGCGTGGACCGGGTCAGGCAGTTGCTGGCGGCCCTGCGCGACGACCCCGAGCGCCTGGCGCGCTGGCAGCGCTGGTGGCAGCGGTTCGTGCAGACGGTGGACATCACGCCCCTGCTGGCCGATTTCGGCTTCGCGCCGCGCACCGCCTTCCTGAGCGAACTGGGCCACCGCCTGCGCCGCAAGCTGCTGCCCGGCACGCCCGAGACCAGCGACATCACCGACCTGTTCGGCCTGCTGTTCGCCAGCCGCTTCGACGTGCGCTGGCTGCAGGCGCTGGACTCGCGCACCCTGCAGGAAATCCGCGCGGTGCTGCTGCCCGCGCCCGCGGCGGAGCACGCCGACACGGCAGTGCCCACGCACTGGCAGACTTCCCTGCTCGACGCCCTGGTGTTCTGCGTGGGCCAGGTCAGCGCCACCGGCTTTTCGAGCGAGATCCGGGGCCGCATGAGCCACGAGGACCGCGCCCGCCGCGCCTTCCATGCCCTGCCGGTGCAGATGGAAGCGCTGCGCCGCAGCGCGCTGCGCCACGGCCCGCGCAGCGGCCAGGCCCGCCACGAGGCCGACAAGCTGCGCCTGCAGCTCGACGTGTGCCGGGTGGCGGCCGAATCGGTGTACGCGCACCTGGAAGAACACGGCGTGTCGGTGGGCATCGTGTTCCGCCTGCGCCAGTTGGCCGAGCGCATCGTGCGCATCCACCAGTTGCTCGACTGCATGTTCTCGGACAAGCCCGAGCGCGCCACCGCCGCGCTGCTGGCCGACCTGGCGCAGCTCGGGCAGGACAACCGCAGCATCCGCGCGCTGGTGGCCCACAGTTCCGGGCTCACCGCGGCCAAGGTGGCCGAACGCAGCGCCGAAACCGGCGAGCGCTACATCACCCGCAACGCGGCCGAATACCGGCAGATGCTGGGCATGGCCGCCGGCGGCGGCGCCGTGCTGGGCTTCACCACCTGGGCCAAGTTCGGCCTGGGCGTGCTGGTGCTCTCGGCGTTCTGGGAAGGCTTTGCCGCCGGCCTGAACTACGCGCTGTCGTTCGTGCTGATCCAGTTGCTGCACTTCACGGTGGCCACCAAGCAGCCCGCGGTGACCGCGCCGGCCATGGTGGCCAAGCTCAAGCACATCCAGCAGCCGGGCGCGGTGCGGCGCTTCGTCGACGAAGTGGCCAACCTGTTCCGCTCGCAGATCGCGGCCATCCTGGGCAACGTGGGGCTGGTGGTCCCGGTGGTCCTGACCATCAGCGGGCTGCTCGCCCTGGCCACCGGCGAACACATGATCGGCCCCGAAAAAGCCACCTACGTGATGCACTCGCTGCACCTGCTGGGTCCCAGCGCGCTGTTCGCGGCCTTCACCGGTTTCCTGCTGTTCGCCTCCAGCATCATCGCCGGCTGGATGGAGAACTGGTTCGTCTATTACCGGCTCGATTCGGCCATCCGCCACAACCCGCGCATCACGCGCTGGCTGGGCACGGCGCGCGCCGAGCGCTGGGCGCGTTTCTTCCGCGACAACGTCTCGGGCCTGGCCGCCAACACCTCGCTGGGCTTCATGCTGGGTCTGGTGCCGGTGTTCGCGCATTTCTTCGGCCTCGGGCTGGACGTGCGCCACGTCACCCTGTCCGCGGGCCAGTTGGCCGCCGCCGCCATCTCGATCGGGCCTGGGGTGCTGGCCGACCCGGATTTCTGGTGGGCCGCCGCCGGCGTGGCCATGATCGGCCCGCTCAACCTGGTCTTCAGCTTCTACCTTGCCTACCGGCTGGCGCTCAAGGCGCAGAACATCAGCGACGTCAACCGCGGCCTGATCCACCTGGCCCTGCGCCGGCGCCTGCGCAGCCACCCGCTGGGCTTCTTCCTGCCCCCGCGCACCGAAGCGCCGGTGCCGCCGGAAGACGTGAGCGACATCGAAGCCGCCTGGTCGCCCGATGCCCAGCGCGACAGCATGGACGCGGAACACCGCCGCTGGGCCGAAGCCTTCCTGGAGCGCAGCGACGACACGGACCGGCTCGGCGACGACCCCTGGGACTGGCCGAGCCAGGCGCCGCCTTCCGACCCGGACCGCGGATCGGGGCCTGCTGCGCCATGAACCCCTCGGCCGACACGCCCGCCCCGCCGGGCGAATTCGACCTGATCCGCCGCCACTTCCAGCGACTCGGCACCGCCCTGCCCGCGAACGTGGCGCTGGGCATCGGCGACGACTGCGCGCTGCTTCAGCCCGCGCCCGGCCACCAGCTCGCCGTGTCCACCGACATGCTGGTCGAAGGCCGCCACTTCCTGAACGGCTGCGACCCGCAGGCGCTCGGCCACAAGGCGCTGGCCGTGAACCTGAGCGACCTGGCCGCCATGGGTGCACGCCCGCTGGGCTTCACCCTCGCGCTGGCCCTGCCCGAGGCCGACCACGCCTGGCTGGCGGCGTTCGCCGAAGGCCTGTTCGCTCTGGCCGACGCCCACGCCTGCCCGCTGGTCGGCGGCGACACCACGCGCGGCCCGCTCAACATCTGCGTCACGGTGTTCGGCGAACTGCACACCGGCCAGGCCCTGCGGCGCGGCGCGGCATGTGCCGGCGACGACCTGTATCTGAGCGGGCGCACCGGCGAGGCCCGGCTGGCCCTGGCGCTGCTGCAAGGCGAAGCCTGGGCCGGCACGTTGCACGCCGCACCCGAATTGCGCCAGCGGCTCGACCGTCCCACGCCCCGGCTCGCGCTCGGGCAGGCGCTGGCAGGCGTGGCCCGCGCGGCCATCGACGTGAGCGACGGCCTGGCCGGCGACCTCGGCCACATCCTCCAAGCCAGCGGCCTCGGCGCCGAGATCGACCTGCCCGCCCTCCCGGTGGCGCCGGCGCTGCAGGCCTTGCCGCCAGCGCACCAATGGGATTGCCTGCTGCACGGCGGCGACGACTACGAGCTGCTGTTCACGGCCGACCCCGGTTCGCGCGCGGCGATCGAAGCCGCGGCGCAGGCCAGCGCCACACCGGTCACGCGCATCGGGCGCTTCACTGCCGAACCCGGCTTGTGGGCAGTGCATGCCAACGGCACGCGGCACGCTGTGGCCACCCGAGGCTTCGACCACTTCGGCTGATAGCAGGCCACCGATAATGCGCCGATGACCGACCCGTCCGCGTCCGCCGCGCCCCTTGCCCGCCCCACCTGGGCTTTTGCGCTCAAGCACCCGGCGCACTTCATCGCGCTGGGCGCCGGCTCGGGCCTGCCGCGCATCGCACCCGGCACGGTGGGCACCTTGTGGGCGTGGGCGGCCTTCCTGCTGCTGCAGCCCCTGTTGTCCGACACCGGCTGGGCGGTGCTGATCGGGCTGGCCACCCTGGTGGGCTGGTGGGCCTGCACCGTGACGGCGCGGCACATGGGCGTGGCCGACTCCGGCCACATCGTGATCGACGAGATCGTCGCCTTCTGGCTGGTGCTGTGGCTGGTGATGCCCACCGGCTTCTGGGGTCAGTTGGCTGCGTTCGCCATCTTCCGCCTGTTCGACGCGGTCAAGGTCGGCCCCATGGCCTGGGCCGACCGGACCTTCAAGGGCTTCGGGCCGCGCGGCGGCTTCGGCATCCTGCTCGACGACTTCGCCGCCGCGTTCTGCACGCTGCTGGTGATCGCCCTCTGGAAGTTCTGACGTGGCCGGAACACCGCTCACGCCACTGCTGGAAAGACTCGCCACCGAACTCAAGGCGCGCGGCCTGATGATGGCCACGGCCGAGAGTTGCACCGGCGGCCTGATCGCCGGGGCGTGCACCGAGCTCAGCGGCTCCAGCGACTGGTTCGAGCGCGGTTTCGTCACCTATTCCAACGCCGCCAAGACCGAGCTGCTGGGCGTGCCCGCCGCGCTGATCGAGACACAGGGCGCGGTGAGCGAGCCGGTGGCGCACGCCATGGCCGCCGGTGCCGTGGCGCGCTCGGCCGCGCAACTGGCGGTGGCCGTGACCGGCGTGGCCGGACCCACCGGCGGCAGCCCCGACAAGCCGGTGGGCACGGTCTGGTTCGGCTGGGCCACGCCGCAGGGCGTGTTCACCGAGTGCCGGCGTTTCGATGGCGACCGCGCCGCCGTGCGGCGGGCCACGGTCGTCCATGCGCTGACCGGCCTGCTACAACGCGTGGGTTGAGATGGCCGAAGCTTTCAAGAACCTCATCAACCCCGGCTCGGTGAAACTCGCCGGCAACCACCTGCAGCACCATTGGCCGGCGTTCGACCGCCGCGCCTTCGAGCAACAGGCGCTGCACGGCCTGGAGGCGCTGGCGTTCAAGGCCCGGGCCATGCAGGTGGCCGCTGCGCTGGAAGCCACGTTGCCATCAGACTTCGACGCGGCCTGCACCGTGCTGGAAAGCAGCCTTGCACCACCGCTGGGCCTGGATGCGGCGGGCGAGCCGGTGAACCTCGCTTCCGGCAAGGGCGATGCGGCCAACCTGGGCCTCACGGGCTGGGTGCTGTGGTCGGCGGGCGAGTTCGTCGCGCGCCGCGGCCTGGCCCAGGTGCCGCGCGCGCTGCGCTGCCTGCACGCGCTCACCCAGCGCTTCACGGCCGAGTTCGCGATCCGCCCCTTCATCCAGCAAGCGCCGCAGGCCACCTTGTCCACCCTCGCAGGCTGGGTGCACGACCCGAGCGCGCACGTGCGCCGCCTGGTGAGCGAAGGCAGCCGCCCGCGCCTGCCCTGGGGCCTGCGGCTGCAGGCACTGGTGGCCGACCCTTCGC
>CAZFOT010000112.1:6891-10829 GCA_964520365.1 uncultured Hydrogenophaga sp. | reverse complement strand
GCCGCCGGACAGCTGGTGCGGGTAGCGGTCGCCGAAGCCGCCCAGGCCGACGCGGCGCAGCCAGTCGCCGGCCTGCTGGCGCGCATCGGCGTCGGCCACGCCGCGGAACTGCAGGCCGGCCTGCACGTTGTCCAGCGCCGTGCGCCAGGGCATGAGGCTCTCGGTCTGGAACATGTAGCCGGCGCGGGTGTTGATGTCGGTCAGCGGCTGGCCGAAGATGCGCACCGAGCCCTTGCTGGGCGAGAGCAGGCCGGCCGCCACGTTGAGCAGCGTGCTCTTGCCGCAGCCGGTGGGGCCGACCACGCTGACGAACTCGCCCGCGCCCACGGTCAGCGAGACGTTCTCGACGGCGGTGTAGCGCTGATCGGGCGCATCCTTGCTGACGAAGGTGCAGGCAACGTCCTGCAGCTCGATGGCGGCGGTCATCCCTTGGGGTACTTCTGGTTGGCCTTCTGCACGAATGCGTTGGTGTAGACCGCATTCAGGTCCAGCTTGGCTTCGGCCAGCTTGGCGTCCACGCTGCCCAGCGCCCTGAACGCCGTGTCGGGGCCCTTGGCCGGGAAGCTGCCGTCGGGCGAGAGCGCCTTCTGGGCCGCCAGGAAACCGTCGATGTAGATCGCGCGGTCGCCGAGCAGGTAGCTCTCGGGCACCACCTTGATGATGTCGCCCGGGCCGGCTTGCTGGATCCACTTGTTGGCGCGCACCATGGCGTTGGCCATGGCCTGCACGGTGTTGGGGTGGCGGTCGATGAAGGGCTGCGGGCAGTACAGGCAGCCCGCCGGCATGGGGCCGCCGAACACCTGCTCGGCCTCGCTCACGATGCGCGTGTCGGAGACGATCTTCAGGTCGCCCGAGCGCTGCAGCAGGGTGATCACCGGGTCGAGGTTGCTGATCGCGTCGATCTGGCCCGAGCGCATGGCCGCCACGGCACCGCTGCTTGCGCCCACGCCGACAATGCTCACGTCGCTGGGCTTGAGGCCGGCCTTGGCCAGCACGAAGTTCACCAGCACGTTGGTGGAGCTGCCCGGCGCGGTCACGCCGACCTTCTTGCCCTTGAGGTCGGCCACGGACTTGAAGTTGGGCAGGGTCTTGGGGTTGACGCCCAGCACGATCTGGGGCGCCAGGCCCTGCAGCACGAAGGCGCGCATGGGCTGGCCCTTGAACTGCATGTTCACCGTGTGCTCGAACGCGCCCGAGACCACGTCGGCGCTGCCGCCCACCACGGCCTGCAGCGCGCGCGAGCCGCCGGCGAAATCGACGATGGTCAGGTCCAGGCCTTCGTCCTTGAAGTAGCCGAGCTGCTCGGCGATGGTGAGCGGCAGGTAATAGAACAGGTTCTTGCCGCCCACGGCGATGGTGGCCTTGGGCTTCTCCAGGCCTTGCGCGAAAGTGAAGGCAGGCAATGCGGCTGCGGCGATGCCTCCGGCGATGAGATGGCGTCTTTGCATGGTGAGTCTCCTGGTTGTGATTCGATGGCGGGCAACCCATGAAGGGGCGCTGGTCGATGATAGACCGGGTACGTGGCCCGCAGGGTCGCCCGGGTATCAGGGTTGGCCCTAGAGAAACGGCCCGCAACGCACGAAGCGATCCCATCCAGGGACACCGCCGGGCTGGCTTTGCCAGACGGCTGGTGTCGCCCCCTTGAGGGGGTAGCGCGCAGCGCTGCGGGGGCGGGCCTTATTCCACCGGCAGGCCGTCCACGAACACCTTGAGTTCATCCGGTTCGAACGCGGCCCACTGTTCGTTGCTGGTCAGCGGCGTGGTGACCACCACGGCGGCGCGGTCGCCGGGGTGGTTGAGTTCGGCGAAGTTCACGGTCCAGTCGCGGTCCATCAGCGTGGCTTGCGCGAAGGGGTGCTGCCGCACCAGCCAGTGCAGCTTGGTGCTGCAGTGCGCCCACAGGGCCTCGCCGTTGGAGAGCAGCATGTTGAAGGTGCCGAAGCGGCGCACCCGGGGCATCAGCTCGCGCAGGGTCAGCGTGAGCTCGCGCACGTCGGGCAGGCTGGCGTGCGACTTCGAGAGTTCCTGCATCAGCCAGCAGAAGGCGCGCTCGCTGTCGGTGGTGCCGACCGGGCGGAAGTGGCTGTGCAGCGGCGGAAAATAATCCTTGAGGTCGCCGTTGTGGGCGAACACCCACTGGCGGCCCCAGAGCTCGCGCACGAAGGGGTGGGCATTCTCCAGCGTGACCTCGCCGATGGTGGCCTTGCGCACGTGGGCGATGATGTTGCGGCTCTTGAGCGGGTAGCGCTGCAGGAACTCGGCCATGGGCGAGTGCGCCGCGCTCTGGTGGTCGATGAACAGGCGAAGGCCCTTGCCCTCGAAGAACGCGATGCCCCAGCCGTCGGCGTGGTGGTCGGTGTTGCCGCCGCGCTGGCAGAAGCCGGTGAAGCTGAACGCGGCGTCGGTGGGGGTGGCGCAGTTGAGGCCGAGCAGTTGGCACACTAGAGAGGCCCCCCTGCGCCGCTGCGCGGCTTCCCCCCTGGGCGGGGGGACCACGCCTGTGGCCCGGCGAAGCCGGTTCCACGGCGTGTGCTTGACGAGACCCTTCGCTCCGGGCGGCTGTGCGTCTTCCCTCCTGGGAAGGGAGGGCACGCCTGTGGCCCGGCGAAGCCGGTCCCTCGGCATGTGGCCGATGACGGTGCTTCGATCCAGTGGCTGCTCACGGGCTTTGAGGTTCCTGGTTGTGAGGGCTTCATTGTGCTTCAGTCTGGCGCTCGCGCAGTTTCCATGCCGCCACCAGCGCCAGCGCGCAGATCGCGGCCAGCATCAGGAAGGTTTCGTTGAAAGCGGCCATGCGGGCCGGGCTGGTGGTGCCGGTGTCGAGCAGGGCGCCGTGGGCGGCCACGCGCCATTCCAGCACGATGCCGCACAGGCTCACGCCGGCGGCGCCGCCGAGCATGCGCAGGAAATTGATGACGCTGGCGCCTTGCGGGATGAAGCCGGCGTCGAGCCCGCGCATGGCGCCGATGTTGAGCGAGGGCAGGATGAAGCCCAGGCCGATGCGGCCGAGGATGGCCCAGGCGACCAGCAGCGGGATGATCTGGGCCGGCCGGCCCAGGTCGATCGTCACCACCAGCGCGAACGACGCCGCCAGCAACACCAGGCCGATGCTCACCAGTTGGTGCGTGGGCTGGCGGTCGGCCAGGCGGCCGACGATGGCGATCGTCACCGCCAGCACCAGGCCGGCCGGCAGCAGGATGGTGCCCACGTACGAGGCCGACAGGCCCAGGCCCATCTGCATGTACACCGGCAGCAGGTAGGTCGAGCCGAACAGCGCGATGCCGTAGATGAAGGCCACGATGCTGCCCATGGCGAAGCGCCGGTCGTTGAACAGCCGCAGGTTCATCAGCGGGTCGGCGCCTTCGCCGGGCTTGCGGCGCCGGGCCTTGAGCGTGCGCCGCTGCAGCCACACGAAGACCAGCAGCAGCGCGGCGGTCGCGCCCAGGAATGCGATGCCGATGGCCGGCGTGCCGCCCTTGAGTTCGACCAGGCCGTTGAGCAGGCACAGCGTGCCGGCGGCGGCCAGCAGCAGGCCGCGCCAGTCCAGCCCGGCGCCTTGCGGGTTGGCCGCGGCGCCGCCGGGCGCGGTGGTGGGCACGAAGCGTTTGCCCAGCCAGAGCGAGGCCAGGCAGAACGGCACCACCATGAAGAAGATGGAGCGCCAGCCGAAGCCGTCCACCAGCAGGCCGCCGATGCTGGGGCCGATGGCCGGCGCCAGCACCACGCCCATGCCGAAGATGCCGCTGGCGCGGCCCTGTTCGTGCGGCTCGAAGGCGCGCAGGATGATGATGGCGGGAATGGGTTGCACCACGCCCGCGGCCAGGCCCTCGGCCACGCGCGCGGCCAGCACCAGCGGGAAGTTGTTGGCGAAGCCGCCCGCCAGGCCGCCGGCCAGCAGCAGCCACATGCAGCCCGAGTAGGTGCGCCGGTAGCCGTAG
>CAZFOT010000112.1:0-6881 GCA_964520365.1 uncultured Hydrogenophaga sp. | reverse complement strand
CAGCCACGGCGTGGTCAACATGGAGACCGTCATGGCGGCCATGAAGCCGGAAGTGACCCACTGCGCGCGTTCCTGCCCCAGCGTGAAGTGCTGGCTCATGTCCGGAATGGCCACGTTGACGATGGTGGACGACATGATGGCCGCCATCGTGCCCACCATCACGGACAGCAGCAGCAGCCAGCGGTAGCGCCTGCCATAGCGTTCGCGCAGGGCGGGCAGGGAATGGTCGGGGTGCGGGGTGGTCATGAAAGGCGAGGCGGGGCCTCCTAGCTTATCGGTTCTCGGGCGCGGCATCTTGCGAACCACGAACAGGCGTGGAAGGCTCGGTTATATTGGTCCGCTTCCCAGTCCCGCCGATTCTGTTCCCGCACGCTGCCCATGCCCCCCGTCCCGCACGCCTCGCTGATCATCCGCGGCCTGCTGCTCTTGATCGTGGCGGCCGGCGTCTACTTCTTCCGGGGGTTCCTGGTCCCGGTCCTGGCCGCGCTCATCATCGGTTTCGCCAGTTGGCCGCTGTACCGCAGGGGCGTGCGCGCCTGCGGCGGCGGCACCACGCTGGCGGCCAGCCTGGCGCTGGTGGTCGTGATCGTGGTGCTGGTGGTGCCGCTGGCGATGGCGCTGCACTATGCGCTCAAGGAGGCCAGCACCTTCGTGGCGTGGCTGCTTGAAGTCAACCGCAAGGGCGCGCCGCCGCCGGGCTGGATCGAGGCCCTGCCCTGGGTGGGCGAAACCCTGGCCACCTACTGGCGGGAGCACCTGGGCGAGCCCCACGCGCTGGGCGACTGGATCCAGATCCTCAGCGGCGAGCACATCGGCAACATCTACCGCATGGTGCTCAGCGCCACGGGCGACGCCGTCAATCTCGCGCTGACGGTGCTGTTCATGCTGATCACGCTGTTCTTCGTCTACAAGGACGGCGCGCGCATCGCCGAGCAGCTCGACACCGTGGGCGAGCGCATCCTGCCGCTGCAGTGGCAGCGCATCTCGCGCGTGGTGCCGGCCACCGTCAGCGCCACCGTGACCGGCCTGGGCCTGATCGCCGTGGGCGAAGGCGTGGTGCTGGGCGTGGCCTACTGGATCGCGGGCGTGCCCTCGCCGGTGCTGCTGGGCGTGGCCACCGGCTTCATGGCGCTGATCCCCGGCGGCGCGCCGCTGTCGTTCAGCCTGGTTTCGCTCTACCTGGTGGGCTCGGGGCATCTGTGGGCCGGTGTGGGCCTGTTCGCATGGGGCTCGGTCGAGCTCTTCATCGTGGACAAGACGCTGCGCCCCAGGCTCGTGGGCGGGCCGGTCAAGCTGCCTTTCCTGCCGACTTTCTTCGGCCTGGTGGGCGGCGTGAAGACCATGGGCATCGTCGGCCTGTTCGTCGGCCCGGTGCTGATGGCGCTGCTGGTGGCGATCTGGCGCGAGTGGCTGCGCAGCCTGAGCCAGGCGCCCGCGCTGCCGCCGGCCGAGTCGGACCCGGCGCGCGACCCCTTGTAGATCGTGAACAGGCTCTAAGTCTTCTCCCGGGCCTCGGCCTCGAAGCGGGCCAGGCAGGCTGCGCAGATGCAGGCCTTGCCCCGCGCCTGGGCGGGAATGCGGTCCAGCAGGGCGGGGCTGAAGGATTGCGAAACGCACCAGCAAGGCGCTTGCCGCTCGCCCGTGGCGCGTTCGATTTCCATGGCGCAGCGGTTGTCGCCGCCGCACAGCGGGCAGTGGTCGGGGTCGGGTGGGGCGGTCATGAGGGCAATGTCCATCCAGTGTAGTGCGATGACGGCCCTGTGGTAGCTTCATCGGTCCATGCAACGCCTGCCGCCATTCTTTGCCCTTGTTCTCGCCTGGCTGGTTCTTGCACCGGCCGCGGCATCGGCCGCCGAGCCCCCGTCGCGCACCGTGCCCGACACCATGGCCCAGCGGGTGATGGCCTGCACCCTGTGCCACGGCCAGGAGGGCCGCGCCACCAGCAGCGGCTACTTCCCGCGCATCGCCGGCAAGCCGGCGGGCTACCTCTACAACCAGTTGCTGCATTTCCGCGATGGCCGGCGCCAGAACGCGGGCATGGCCCGGCTGCTGGACAACCTGTCGGACACCTACCTGCGCGAGATGGCCGAGCACTTCGCCAGCCTGGACCTGCCCTACCCGGCGCCGCAGCCGCCCGCCGCGCCGCCCGACGTGCTGGCACGCGGCGAATCGCTGGTGCGCAGCGGCGACGCCGCGCGCGGCATTCCCGCCTGCGTGGCCTGCCATGGCGCGGCGCTCACCGGCGCCAACCCGGCCATCCCGGGCTTGCTGGGCCTGCCGCGCGACTACCTGATCGCCCAGATGGGCGCCTGGAAAACCGGCCTGCGCCACGCCAGCGCGCCCGACTGCATGGAGCGGATCGCCGAACGCCTGTCGGCCGCCGACGTGAGCGCGGCCGCGAGCTGGCTGGCGGCGCAGCCGCTGCCGGCCAGCACCCATCCCGCCCCGACCTCCACCCAGCCCCTGCCGATGGACTGCGGCAGCCACGCGCAGTAGCCGGACCGAGCGATGCGCCCACCGTCCGCCACGGCTTCCTCCCAGGCCCGCCGCTTCCTGTGGCTGGCCGTGGGCCTGAGCCTGTTGCTGCTGGTGTCCGTGCTGGCCATGGTGGCGCGGGAGCTGTGGGCGCCGGCCCTGCCGCCGCTGGCCGGCGCCGTGCCCGCGGCTTCGCCCCAGCAGGTCGAGCGCGGCGCCTACCTGGCCCGTGCCGGCAATTGCGCGGCCTGCCACACCGCCAAGGGCGGGCCCGCGTACGCGGGTGGCGCGGCCATCCAGACGCCGTTCGGGCGCGTGTACCCGGGCAACCTCACGCCCGACCCCGGGCATGGCCTGGGCCGCTGGAGCGCGGATGCCTTCTGGCGCGCCATGCACCAGGGCCGCTCGCGCGACGGGCGCCTGCTCAACCCCGCTTTTCCGTTCACCAGCTACACCCACGTCACGCGCGAGGACAGCGACGCGCTGTACGCCTTCCTGCAAAGCCTGCCGCCCGTGCCCCAGGCCAACCCGCCGCACGCGCTGCGTTTTCCGGTCAACACGCAGGCGGCGCTGGCGGTCTGGCGGGTGCTGTACTTCGAGCCGGGCGAGGCACTGCCCGAGCCTGGCCCGCATGTGCCGTCGGCCCGGGCCGCCGAATGGGACCGCGGCGCCTACCTGGTGCGTGGCCTGGGCCATTGCGCCGCCTGCCACGCCACCCGCGACGCGCTGGGCGGCGTGCGCGGCGGCGGCGAATTCACGGGCGGCCTCATGGCCGAGCAGGGCTGGTACGCCCCCTCGCTACACGACCGCCGCGAGGCTGGCGTGGGCCACTGGCGCGAGGACGAGGTGGTGCGCCTGCTGCAAACCGGCGTGGCACGCGGCGTGGAAGGCGGCGCCTCGGCGATGGGGCCGATGGCCGAGGTCGTGTTCCACGGCACCCAGCATCTGGACGTGGCCGACCTGCGCGCCATGGCCGTGTACCTGCAAAGCCTGGATGCTGGCACCCCGGCCCGGCCCGCGCCGGCCGGCCCGGCGCCATCGGCCGTGGTGGACACCGGGCAGCGCCTCTACGAAACCCATTGCATGGATTGCCATGGCGGGGCCGGCGAAGGCGCGCGCAACGCCTACCCGGCGCTCGCCGGCAACCGGGCCGTCACCCAGGTGTCGGCCGCGAACCCGGTGCAGGCCATCCTCGGCGGCGGATTCGCGCCCGCCACCGAGGGCCACCCCAGGCCCTACGGCATGCCGCCGTTCCGCACCCTGCTGACCGATGCCGAGATCGCCGCCGTGGCCACCTACATCCGCCAGGCGTGGGGCAACCAGGCGGGAAGCGTGTCGCCGCTGGATGTGCAGCGGGCGAGATAGGTCCGGCGCGCCACCCGCAGGGCATGAAACGGAGGGCGTCTGCCTGGCCGCCACCCTCCTCACCCCGACCCTTTCCCGCCAGCGGGAGCAAGACAGCAACGCGTGTGTGGAACTCGAAAGCCAGGGGCATCAAGGGTCCGGCTCCGCCGGCCCGGCCAGCGCCGTCACCGCCTGGTGGTGGGTGAAGAAGACCTGGCCGCTCAGGTGTTCCAGGAAGTCGCTGCGCTTGAGCCGGTCCATCACCGGGCCCTTGACCTCGCTGAGGTGCATCCGCACCCCGGCGTCCTTGAGCCGCTGGGCGATGGTCTCCAGGCTCTCCAGCGCGCTGGCGTCGATGTCGTTGACGGCGGTGCACTGCAGCACCACGTGCCTGACCGCCGGGTTCAGCGCCACCAGCGCCGCGACCTGGTCTTCCAGGAAGCGCGCGTTGGCGAAGTACAGGCTTTCGTCCACCCGCAGCCCGAGGATGTGCGGGTGCGTTTCCACCGCGTGGCGGTGCACGTTGCGGTAGTGCTCGGTGCCCGGCACGCGGCCCACGGTGGCGATGTGGGGGCGGCTGCTGCGCCACAGGTGCAGCACCAGCGAGGCCAGCGCGCCCACCACCAGGCCGGTCACCAGGTCGATGAGCAGCGTGACCGCGAAGGTGAGCGCCTGGGCGGTGAAGTCGACCCGGGAATAGCGCCACACGCGCCGGAACGAACGCACGTCCACCAGGCTGTAGACGGCGACCACGATGGTGGCCGCCAGCACCGCCAGCGGCAGGTTGCGCAGCCAGGGCGTGAAGAACAGGGCGGTGGCGGCGAGCAGCACCGCCGTGTAGATGCCCCAGGCCGGGGTGCGCCCGCCGCCGTCGGCCGCCACCACGGTGCGCGAGAAGCTGGTGCCGACGGCGAAGCCGCCGGTCAGGCCGGCCGCGAAATTGGCCGCGCCCAGGCCGCGCATCTCGGCGTTGGGGTCGATGCGCTCGCGCCGGCGCGAGGCGAAAGTCTGCGCCACCGACACCGACTCCACGAACGACACCAGGCTGATGAGCAGCGCCGGCAGGAACAGGGCCTGCACCAGCGGCCACCAGTCGGTGCCCAGCGCGCCCAGGTCCAGCGTGGGCAAGCCGCGCGGGATGAAACCGACCACCGCCAGCCCCTGCTCGCGCCAGCCCAGCACCGAACTGAGCACGGTGCTCAGCACCAGCAGCAGCAAGGGCGCGGCCTTGGTGAGCAGGTCGGCCGTTGGCGCGGCCAGGCCCAGCGCCACCAGCCCGCTCTTGAGGTGGAAGCGGATGCCCAGCAGCGCGAGGATGGCCGCGCCGCTGACCGCCAGCGTCAGCGGGTGCACGGCGGACCACTGGCGCGCCAGGTGGCCGAGCAGGGTCGGCGCGTCGTGGCCCGACAAGGGGATGCCCAGCAGGTGCTGCAACTGGCTGCCGATGATCAGGATGCCCGAGGCCGAGATGAAGCCCGAGAGCACCGGGTGGCTCAGAAAGCCCGAGAGGAAACCCATGCGCAGCGCGCCCATGGCCAGCAGCAGGCCGCCCACCAGCAGGGCGAGCACCGCGCTGGCGGCGACGAAGCTGGCGCCGCCCACCGCCACCACCGTGCCCACCGCCGCAGCCGACATGATGGACCGCAGCGCCGCCGGCCCCACCGCGAGCACCTGGCTGCTGCCCATGAGGGCGTACACCACCAGCGGCAGCATGCTGGCATACAGGCCCGTGACGGCGGGCATGCCGGCCAGCATCGCATAGGCCAGGCTTTGCGGGATCAGCAGCAGCGTCACGATGGCCGCCGCCGTGAGGTCGCCGGTGAAATGCGCGCGGCCGTAGCCCCGCGCCCAGCGCAGCACCGGGAACCAGTCCTCCAGATGGGTGCGCAGCGGTGTCGTCATCTCTGCGGTCCCTGGCGCTGCGCATGAAACCGAGGGCATGTCTGCTCGGACGCAGCCCTCACCCCAGTCCTCTCCCAGAGGGAGAGGGAGCGCAGGCATGAGGTGCCTTCATCCAGGGGCACCGAGGGTCCGGCTTTGCCGGCCCAAGGGTGCCGTCCCTCCTCCAAGCGCCCCAAGGGCGCGCCAGAGAGGGGGGAAGCCGCGCAGCGGCGCAGGGGGGAGTTCATCGGATATTGCCGCCGCCCAGGCACACATCGCCGTCGTACAGCACCGCGCTCTGTCCCGGCGTCACGGCCCACTGCGGTTCGGTGAAGCGCAGGGTGAAGCCGTCTTCGCCCGCCGTCTCGAACGCGCACGGCGCATCGGCCTGTCGGTAGCGCGTCTTGGCAGCCAGCGCGCCAGCCTGGGGCGGCCTGCCCGCGACCCAGCTCGCGTCCTGCGCGCGCAGCGCGGGCGATAGCAGCCAGGGGTGGTCGTGGCCCTGCACCACCCACAGCGTGTTCTGGTCCATGTCCTTGCGCGCCACGAACCAGGGCGCGTGCTCGTTGCCGCCCTTTTGCGCGCCTTTTTCGCGCAAGCCGCCGATGCCCAGGCCCTGGCGCTGGCCCAGCGTGTAGAAGGAAAGGCCCACGTGCTGGCCGATGGTGCGGCCGTTCGGCTCCTTGATGGGGCCCGGCTCCTTCGCGATGTAGCGGTTGAGGAAGTCGCGGAACGGGCGCTCGCCGATGAAGCAGATGCCGGTGCTGTCCTTCTTCTTCGCATTGGGCAGGCCGATCTCGGCGGCGATGCGGCGCACCTCGGTCTTGGGCAGCTCGCCCACCGGGAACAGCGTCTTGCCCAGTTGCGCCTGGGTCAGGCGGTGCAGGAAATAGCTCTGGTCCTTCAACGGGTCCAGGCCCTTGAGCAGCTCGAAGGCGCCATCGCGCTCGCGGACACGGGCGTAATGCCCGGTGGCGATCTTCTCGGCGCCCAGGCGCATGGCGTGGTCGAGGAAGGCCTTGAACTTGATCTCGGCGTTGCACAGGATGTCGGGATTCGGCGTGCGCCCGGCCTGGTACTCGCGCAGGAACTCGGCGAACACGCGGTCCTTGTATTCGGCGGCGAAGTTGACGAATTCGAACTCCACTCCAACCAGGTCGGCCACGCTGGCCGCGTCCAGC
>CAZFOT010000111.1:0-10942 GCA_964520365.1 uncultured Hydrogenophaga sp. | reverse complement strand
TGGCGGCATGGGCTTCATCGAGGAGACGGGCGCGGCGCAGTACTACCGCGACGCCAAGATCCTCACCATCTACGAAGGCACGACGGCCATTCAGGCCAACGACCTCGTGGGCCGCAAGACCGCGCGCGACGGCGGCACCGGCGCCAAGGCCATTGCCGCGCAGATCGAGAAGACCGAGGCGCAGCTGGCCGCCGGCAGCGCCCAGGCCAAGGCCGTGGGCCGGCGCCTGACGGCCGCGCGCCAGGCCTTCGTGGACGTGGTGGCGTTCATCGCCGCGAACACGCGCAGCAACCCCAACGCGGCCTTCGCCGGCAGCGTGCCCTACCTCATGCTCGCCGGCAACCTCATGGCCGGCTGGCAGATGGCGCGCGCATTGATGGTGGCCGAGGATCTGTCCGCCAAGGGACAGGACACCGCGTTCATGCAGGCCAAGATCACGACCGCGCGTTTTTATGCCGACCACATCCTCAGCCGCGCGCCCGGCGTGCGCGATGCCATCGTGGACGGCGCCGAGGCGGTGACCGCGCTGGCCATCGAATCGTTCTGATCTGACCCATTCCCCGGAGACACCATGACCGCACCCGCCCGCAGCCTGCCGCCCGTTCTCAAGAACCTGAAGTTTCCGGTGATCGGTTCGCCGCTGTTCATCATCAGCAACCCCAAGCTGGTCATTGCGCAATGCAAGGCCGGCGTGGTCGGTGCCATGCCCGCGCTCAACGCGCGCCCCGCATCGCAGCTCGACGAGTGGCTGGCCGAGATCACCGAGGCGCTGGCCGCGCACGACCAGGCGAATCCGGACAACAAGGCCGCGCCGTTCGCCATCAACCAGATCGTGCACAAGAGCAACGACCGGCTGGAGCACGACATGGCCCTGTGCGCCAAGTACAAGGTGCCGATCGTCATCACCAGCCTGGGCGCGCGCGAAGACGTGAACCAGGGCGTGCACGGCTGGGGCGGCATCGTGCTGCACGACGTGATCAACAACGTGTTCGCGCACAAGGCGATCGAGAAGGGCGCCGATGGCCTGATCCCGGTGGCGGCCGGCGCCGGCGGCCACGCCAGCGTGAAGAGCCCGTTCGCCATGGTGCAGGAAATCCGCGAGTGGTTCGGTGGCCCGATCGCGCTGTCGGGCGCCATCGCCTCGGGCGGCGCCATCCTGGCCGCGCAAGCCATGGGCGCCGACCTGGCCTACATCGGCTCGGCCTTCATTGCCACCGAGGAAGCGCGCGCGGTGGACGGCTACAAGGAAATGATCACCGCGTCGGACTCCGACGACATCGTCTACAGCAACTTCTACACCGGCATCCACGGCAACTACCTCAAGGGCAGCATCCAGAACGCCGGCATGGACCCAGACAACCTGCCGCAGAGCGACCCGAGCAAGATGAATTTCGGCACCGGCGAGGGCGCCAACGCGGCCAAGGCCTGGCGCGACATCTGGGGCTGCGGCCAGGGCATCGGCGCGATCCGCGAGGTGGTGCCCGCGGCCGACCTGGTGGCGCGCTTCAAGCGCGAGTACGCCGAAGCGAAGGCGCGCCTCTGCGCGGCCTGATTCCGTTCGCCTCCGGGGTCAACACGGGAGAGCAGGGACTGCAGAGTGCGCGCGCGAAGCGCATGAAACGGAGGGCATCTGCCTGACCGCCACCCTAATCCCAGCCCTCTCGCCAGTGGGAGAGGGAGCAAGACCGCAACGCGTGTGTGGACTCGAAAGCCAGGGGCAGCAAGGGTCCGGCTCCGCCGGCCCGAGCTGCCGTCCCCCCTCCAAGCGCCCGAAGGGCGCGCCAGGGAGGGGGAAGCCGCGAAGCGGCGCAGGGGGGTGTCCCATTCAAGGTCGCTCGTCAAAGGGAAACATGTTCCCGGGCTGGCTGGGCAGGCTGCGCAGGTTCCAGAACAGGCCCGGAGGCTGGGCGTACTGCACGTTGGCCGGGTCGTCCGTGATGTGCGCCACCCAGCCGCCGTTGCGCCATTCGCTGTAGAGCCAGTCGTCGCCATCGCGGATCAGTCCCGGCGGCGGCGTGCCGGGTCCGGCGGGCGGAACGCCCTTGAGGGCGGCGGCCATGTAATCGATCCAGATCGGCAAGGCCAGGCGGCCGCCCGACTCGTGGCTGCCCAGGCTGCGCGGCTTGCCGTGGCCCAGCCACACCACGGCGGACAGCGTGGGGTGGTGGCCGGCGAACCAGGCGTCGTGCACGTCGTTGGTGGTGCCGGTCTTGCCGTGGAGGTCGCCGCGCTTGAGCACGGCCTGTGCCCGGGCCGCGGTGCCCGAGCGCACCACGTCGTTGAGCAGGCTGTTGACCAGGAAGGCGTTGCGCGCCGGGATGGCGCGGTTGTCCTCGGTGCGCGCGGCCGGCGGCGGCGCCTCGAACAGCACCTTGCCCTGGGCGTCGGTGATCTTCTCCACCACCACCGGTTCCACGCGCCAACCGCCGTTGGCCAGGGTCGCGTAGGCCTGCGCCATCTGCATCGGCGTGGTGCTGCCGGTACCCAGCGCGAGCGTGAGGTTGTCCGGGTGGCGCGCCGCGTCCATGCCGAAGCGGGTGACCCAGTCGCGAGCACGCTGCGTGCCGACGTGCTGCAGCACGCGCACGCTGGCCAGGTTGCTCGAGCGCGCCAGCGCCGTGCGCAGCGTGATGGGGCCGGCGTGTTCGCCGTTGCTGTTGGAAGGGCTCCAGCCGTTGGCCGCCGTGAAGGGCAGGTCGTCCACCAGCGTGGCGGGCATCACGCGCTCTTCCAGCGCGGCGGAATAGAGCAGCGGTTTGAACGCCGAGCCGGGCTGGCGCCAGCTCTGGGTCACGTGGTTGAAGGGCTGGCGCGTGAAGTCGAACCCGCCCACCAGGGCGCGCACCCGGCCGGTTTGGGCGTCGAGCGCCACCAGCGCGGCCTCGACCTCGGGCCATTGCGAAATGGACCAGTTCTTACCACTGTTCACGACCCGGATGACCGAACCGCGCGCCAGTTTCAGGGGCGGCTTGGCGTTGGCGGCCAGCCCGCGCTGGGCCCAGCGGAGCCCCTCGCCCTGGATGCGCACCCGCTCGCCGCTGGCCAGTTGCACGAGCACTTCCTTGGCGGATGCCGTGAGCACGATGCCCACCCGCAGCGTTTCGTCGTCGCGGTGGTCCTTCAAGGCCTCGGCGGCGGCGCGTTCGAGCTCGGCGCCGCCGCCCGAAGGCAGGGATTCGAGGTCTTCGGGGCCGCGCCACGCGCCCTTGCGATCGTGGGCCAGCACGCCACGCTGCAGCGCTTCGTGGGCCGCGCGCTGGTCGGCCGAGCGCAGCGACGTGGTCACCCGCAGTCCCATGGAATAGGCCTCGGTGCCGAACCGTTCCACCACCGCGAGCCGGGCCATTTCGGCCACGTGCGCGGCGTGCACGCCGCGTGGGCCACGGGTATGCAGCCGCAGCTTCTCGGCGCGCGCGGCGGCCAGTTGCCCCTCGTCGATCGCGCCCACGGCGTGCATGCGTTCGAGCACCACGCGCTGGCGCCGCACGGCGCGCTCGAGGTTGGCCACCGGGTTGGCGTAATAGGGGTTCTGCGGCAGGCCGGCGAGCATGGCGGTCTCGGCGAGCGTGAGCTGGTCCATGGGCTTGCCGAAGTAGGTTTGCGCGGCGGCGGCGAACCCGTAGGCGCGCTGTCCCAGGAAGATTTCGTTGAGGTAGATCTCCAGGATGCGGTCCTTGGAGATGGCCTGCTCCAGCCGCAGCGCCAGCAGGATTTCCTTGGCCTTGCGCTCGGCCGAGAGTTCGCGGGTGAGCAGCATGGTGCGCACCAGTTGCTGGGTGATGGTGGACGCGCCCTGCTTGCGCCCGCCGGTGATCATGGCCACCGCCGCGCGCGCCATGCCCTTGGGATCGATGCCCGAGTGCTCGAAGAAGCGTGCGTCCTCCACGGCGAGCACGGCATCCTTCAGCCGTTGCGGTATCCGGGCCAGTGGCACGTATTCGCGCCGTTCGGCGCCGAACTGCGCGATTTCCACGCCGTCGGCGGTGAACACCTGCAAGGGCAGCTTGGGCGCGTAGTGGACGATGCGATCGAGCGGTGGCAGCTCGAACGTGGACGCGCTCGCAGGCGGCGAGGCGAACCACGGAGCGGCAAAGGCCAGTGCCAGGACAAGCACCGCCCGGATCGATAGAGACTGGGACATGGCTTGGGATTGTCGGCGATGGGTGGCCGGCGCATGCGCGCTGGTTCGGGTGTCGATGTAACCGGCTGTGAGGCGCCGGGCCGCCCGTGCCCACGCGCCAGTTGCCTGATGGGGCCGTCCGCGGAGGCGGCTAACGCGCCGGTGGCGCCGGATATAGGGCCCTGAACGCGCCGTGCCGCCGCACCAGCAGGGCGTGCTGCCTGGCGTCGGGCTCGAAGGTTCGGGCGACGGGCGGCGTGATGCACACGGCGTCCTGGTCACCGCCGCAGGCCAGCCAGGCCAGGCGTGCCGCACCCATGGCGCCGCCGCTCTCGGAACCCTGGTGGACCTGCAGCGCGAGGCCAAAGGTGTCGGCCAGCAGCTGCGCCCACCAGGCGCTGCGCGAGCCGCCACCCACGAGCGAGAGCGTGCGCAGCGGGGAATCGGTGGCGGGAAGGGTGAGCAGGCCATCGCGCAAGCCGAAGCCCACGCCTTCGACCACGGCATAGGCCAGGTCCGGGCGGCCGTGCCGCGCGCGCAGCCCGCTCCAGGCGGCCGTGGCCAGCGGGTCGTTGTGCGGCGAGCGTTCGCCGCTGAGGTAGGGCAGGAAAAACGGGGCCGCCATCCGACCCTCGGCGTCGAGCGAAGCGGCCGCGGCGAGCAGGGCGGTCTCGTCGTCGAAGCCGAGGCTGCGGGTGGCCCAGGTCACGGCGCTGGCGGCGCTGAGCATGACGCTCATCTGGTGCCAGCGCCCGGGCAAGGCGTGGCAGAAGGCGTGCAGCGCGCGGGCCGGGTTGGGCTGGAACCGCTCGCCGGTGACGAACACCACGCCCGAGGTGCCCAGCGAGACGAATCCCTGTCCGGGCCGGACCAGGCCCATGCCGACCGCGCTGGCGGCGTTGTCGCCCGCGCCGCCGGCCACCGGCACGCGCGCCGGCAAGCCCCAGCGCTGGCACAGTTCGGGCTTGACCCAGGCCGAGCATTCGCTGCCTTCGACCAGGCGCGGCATGTGGCTGCGCGAGAGACCGGTGGCGGCCAGCACCTCGTCGGACCAGTCGCGCCGGCCCACGTCCAGCCACAGGGTGCCGGCGGCGTCCGACATGTCGCTCACGGCCTCGCCGGTGAGCATGAGGCGCAACCAGTCCTTGGGCAGCAGCACGCGCTTCGTTCGCGCGTACACGGCAGGTTCGTGCTCGCGCACCCATTGCAGCTTGGGCGCGGTGAAACCGGGCATGGCGAGGTTCCCGGTGATGGCCGCCAGCCGGGGCACGGCCCGGGTGAGCTGCTCGCACTGCGGGCCGCTGCGCCCGTCGTTCCACAGGATGGCGGGGCGCAGCACCTCGTCCTGCGCGCCGAGCAGGGTGGCGCCGTGCATCTGGCCCGACAGGCCCACGCCCTGCAAACGCGCCAACACCTGCGCATGCTCGCGATGGAGCTGGTCCATCACCTGTTCGAGGGCCTGCCACCAGTCGGTCGGGTGCTGTTCGGACCACAGCGGCTGCGGGCGCTGCACCGTGAGCGGCGAGCGCGCGGTGGCGATGACTTCGTGCCGGTCGGACAGCAGAAGCGCCTTGAGTTCGGACGTGCCGAGGTCGAGGCCGAGGAACATGGGTCGGGAAGCGGAGTGAGGGCGCGCGCGCCGCGTCAGCGCGCGCCGTGGAACCGGGTCAACGACTGTTTTCGGAACTCGCTCGGCGTCATGCCCTTGATTTCAAGGAAGCGGCGGTTGAAGTTGGCCACGTTGTTGAACCCGACCTCGTAGCAGATGTGGGTGACTTGCTGGTCGGTGTCCATGAGCAACTGGCAGGCGCGGCTGATGCGCACGCGGTTGACGAAGTCGGTGAAGGTGTTGCCGGTGGCGCGGCGGAAGAAGCGGCTGAAGCGGCTCTCGCTCATGCCAAGCTCGCTGGCGAGTTCGGCCGCCGAGTGGGGCTCGGCCAGGTGGTCGGTGATGCGGCTGACCACGGCGTCGATCTGGTCGATCGAGGCGTCGTCGCCGTCGCTTTGCAGTTGCGCGCTGGAGAGCAGGCGGTAGTCGGTGCAGGCCGCGAGATCGGCCAGGTAGGCGCAGAAGGCGGTGAAGCGGCGCAGGCCGTGCGTGCCCTTGACCTTGTGCCAGTGCGCCTCGGCGATGTCGGACATGCCGAAGAACTCGATGCCGTGCTTGGCGCGCTCCAGCAGCGGCAGCACTTCGCTGATCTCGGGAATGGTCTCGCTGGCGTGCGCCAGGGGCTCGTGCGAGAACTGGATCACCAGGTCGCGCAGGGGCACGCCGCCGTCGGCCAGGTCCATGCTGACCCAGTTGTGGGGCAGGCGCGGGCCGGTGAGCACCAGTTGCCCGGGCTGGAAGGGACCGATCCAGTCGCCCACGAACACCTTGCCGCTGGTGGCGGTGATGAGGTGCAGTTCGTACTCGTCGTGGTAGTGCCAACGCGCCAGCGGTGTGGGGAAGCCGTGCGAGAGGCAGCGCACGAAACCGACTTCGGTCTGGGCTTCGTATCCCAGGTCGGGCGAGCGGGCGTACTCGCGCTCCAGCTCGGGCTTGAACTGGCGCGGGACGGTGAGTGGCTTGGTGGGCATCCGGGTCGGTTGAAAGAAGGCTTCGTGTCTTCAGCTCATGACGTTGCCGCCATCCACGTTCAGCGTCTGCGCGGTGACGTAGGCCGATTCGTCGCTGGCGAGGAACACCGCGGCGCCGCAGATGTCGGTGGGGTCGCCCATATGGCCCAGGGGCACGGCCTTGCCGACCTGGATCTGTTTCTCGCCAATGGGCAGATTCTCGTACTTCGCGAACAAGGCGTCCACATGCGCCCACATGGGGGTGGCGATCACGCCAGGCGCGATGCCGTTGACGCGGATGCGGTGCGGCGCCATGGCCAGGGCCGCGCTCTGGGTGTAGCTGATGACGGCCGCCTTGCTGGCACAGTAGTGCGACACCAGGGCCTCTCCGCGCCGCCCGGCCTGCGAGGCCATGTTGATCACGGCGCCGCCCTTGACCTTTTGGGTGACCATGTGGGCCAGCACCTTCTGCATGACGAAGAACGCACCCTTGACGTTGACGGCGAAGATGCGGTCGTACATCGCCTCGTCGCTCTCCAGCAGCGGCGCCATGTCGAAGACGGCTGCGTTGTTGAACAGCGTCGTGATGGCGCCGAACCGGGCGCTGGCGGTGTCCAGCAGCGCATCCACCTGGGTGGCTTGCGTCACGTCAGTGGGCACGTACTGCAGGCTGTCGGGGTAGGCATTGAGCAACTGTGTCAGCTCGGCGCTGGCGGTCTTGCCGATGTCGGCCACGGTGCAGCGGGCGCCTTGCTGCAGGTAGGCGGCAGCCACCGCCAGGCCGATGCCGCCGGCGGCACCCGTGAGCAGGGCATGCTTGTTCTTGAGGCGCAGGGTCATGGCGTGGCGGGTTCCGAGATGAAGGCGTGGATGCGGTCGGTGGCGTGGCGCAGCGCGCTCACGAGTCGGGCATCGCCCGCCAGTTCGCCCCACAGCGTGGGGTCGGCGGCAAAGGCGGCCACCGGGTCGGCGGCGTTGCAGATGGCGAGCGCGGCGGCCATGTCCATGGCCTGGTCCTGGTACTCGAAGGGTAACTGGCCCAGGTGCCAGCGCTGCAGGAAAGCCAGGAACAGCGCGGGCAGCAGGCTCACGCTGTCGATCGTCTGGCCGCGCTGCAGGCGGTCGCGGATGGTGGGCGCGATCATGCCGGGGATCTTGGAGAAGGCGTCCATGGCCACGCGCTGGTTGGTGTCCAGGATGGCCGGGTTGCCGAAGCGGTCGAGCACCACGTCGCGGTACCCGGGCAGGTCGACCGGGCTGGGCAGCAGCACGGGGATGGCGTCGTGGGTGACGTAGTCGTGGGCCATCTGGCGAATGGCCGGGTGGTGCGTGCCTTCGTGGATATAGAGGAACCCCGCCAGCGTGCCGGCCCAGGCGATGCAGCTGTGCGTGGCGTTGAGCAGGCGGATCTTGGCTTCTTCGTAGGGCTGTACCGACGCGACCATCTCCACGCCCACCCGTTCCCATTCGGGGCGCCCGGCGATGAACGTGTCCTCGATCACCCACTGGATGAAGCTCTCGCCCATGACCGGCGCCTGGTCGTCCCAGCCGGTGGCGGCGCGCACGCGCTCGGCCACATCGGCCGTGGGGCGGGGCGTGATGCGGTCCACCATGGCGTTGGGGCTGGCGGTGTTCGCCTGCACCCAGTCGCGCAGCCCGGTGTCGCCCAGCGCTTCGATGAACTGCAGCAGGCCGGCGAGCGAGCGCTCGCCGTTGTGGCGCAGGTTGTCGCAGTTCATCAGCGTCACCGGGCCGGCGCCGGCCCGCATGCGCGCGCGCAGCAGCGTGACCAGGGCGCCGTAGAGGGTGTGGCCGGCCAGGCCGGCTTTCACGGCTTCGAGGTCGGCGCGCAGGTCGGGGAAGGCGGGCCAGTCCAGCCGATCCCGGGCGTCCAGGTAGTAGCCGGCTTCGGTGACGGTGAAGGAGATGATGCGGGTGTCCGGGTCGGCGCCCACCGCCACGAGCGGGGCCAGGTCGTCCTGGTAGGGAATGATGCGCTGGATGGATTCGATGCGCGTGTAGCTGCGCTGGCCCTGTGGCGTGACGGTCTCCAGCGTGTAGGCGCCGCCCTGGACCTGCAGGGCGGCGATGGTTTCCCGCATGTCGGGGCGCAGGTTGCCCGCCGCGATGGACCAACGGGTGTCGCCCGACTGGCGCAACTGGTGCAGGTAGACGGCCTGGTGGGCGCGGTGGAAGGAACCCAGGCCGAGGTGGAGGATGGTGAGGGCGTTCACGGGGTTCGCGTTGGAAGTGGGATGCGGTGGGAAGCGGGTGCTCAGGCGGTGGCGTCGGCGTGGGGCACCACGCGCCCGGCGTTGTCGAACCAGTGGGCGTGATCGGTGGCGATGTCCAGCGTGACGGCATCACCGGCGTGCAGCGCGGTGCGTTCGCTCTGCCGCGCCACCAGCGGGGCGCCTTCGGTGGTGCTCACGTAGATCAGCGTTTCGGCGCCGAGCGCTTCGACCAGGTCGACCTGGCCCCGGATGGCGCCCTGACCATTGGGCCGCACCACCACGTTCTCGGGGCGCAGGCCGATGGAACCACCCGTCGCGCCAGTGGGTGCGAGCTGCTGGATCGGCGCCGGCATCTTCTGCAGCGGTGCCACGTTCATCTGGGGCGTGCCGATGAACTGCGCCACGAACTGGTTGGCCGGGCGGTCGTACAGCTCCAGCGGCGTGCCGACCTGCTCGATCAGGCCGTCGCGCAGCACCACCACGCGGTCGGCCAGCGTCATGGCCTCCACCTGGTCGTGCGTGACGTAGATGGTGGTCGCGCCCAGGTCGCGGTGCAGCTTGGCGATCTCCACGCGGGTCTGGCCGCGCAGGGCCGCGTCCAGGTTGGACAGTGGCTCGTCGAACAGGAACACCTTGGGCGCGCGCACGATGGCGCGGCCGATCGCCACGCGCTGGCGCTGCCCGCCCGAGAGCTCCTTGGGCGTGCGCTGCAGGTAGGGCGTGAGGTTGAGGATGTCGGCCGCGCGGTTCACCTTCTCGGTGATCACCTTCGGGTCCACTTTGGCGAGCTTGAGCGCGAAGCTCATGTTCTCGAACACGCTCATGTGCGGGTAGAGCGCATAGCTCTGGAACACCATGGCCAGATCGCGCTTGCTCGACGGCAGGTGCGTGATGTCGCGGCCCTCCAGGCTGAGCGTGCCGCCATCGATCTGCTCCAACCCGGCGATCAGCCGCAGCAGCGTGGACTTGCCGCAGCCCGACGGACCCACGAAGACGACGAACTCGCCTTGCCGGATGTCCAGGTCGATGCCCTTGATGGCGCGGTGCTCGCCGAAGAATTTCTCGATGCCTTGGAGTTGCAGGTAGGCCATGTTTCTTGTCCTGAGGATGTTTACTTGACGGCGCCGAAGGTGAGGCCCTGCACCAGCTGCTTCTGGCTGAACCAGCCGAACACCAGGATGGGTGCGATCGCCATGAGCGAAGCGGCCGAGAGCTTGGCCCAGAACAGGCCTTCGGGGCTGGAGTAGCTGGCGATCAGCGTGGCCAGGGTGCCGCCCTTGGCGGCGGTGAGGTTGAGCGACCAGAAGGCCTCGTTCCAGGCCAGCACCAGGCACAGCAGGCCGGTGGACGCCAGGCCGCCCATGGCCAGCGGCAGCAGCACCAGGCGCAGTTCCTGCCAGAGCGAGGCGCCGTCCATGCGCGCGGCCTCCAGGATCTCGTGCGGGATGTCCTTGAAGTGCGAATACAGCATCCAGACCATGATGGGCAGGTTGGACAGCGTGAACACGATGATCAGCGCGAGCTGCGTGTCCAGCAGGTGGCTCTTCTGCGCCAGCACGTAGATCGGCACCAGTGCGCCCACGGCCGGCATCATCTTGGTGGAGAGCATCCACATCAGGATGTTCCTGGTGTGCTTGCCCTTGAAGAACACCATGGCGTAGGCGGCCGGCGCGGCGATCATCAGGCCGATCAACGTGGACAGCACGCTGGTGATGACCGAGTTCTTCGCGTAGAGCAGGTAGTCGCTGCGTTCCTGCACCTCGTGGAAATTCTCCAGCGTGGGACTGAAGAACAGCTCGGGCGGCACGGCGATGGCCTGCAGCTCGGTCTTGAACGCGGTGAGCAGCAGCCAGCCCAGCGGGAAGAACAGCAGCAGCGCCACGCCCCAGGCGGCGAGGGTGCGGACCGCGTAGGCGGGGGTGACGATCGAGGCGGATTTCATGTCAAGGGCTCCATCGGTATGAGGGTTCCCCATCCAGGGGCAGCAAGGGTCCGGCTCCGCCGGCCCGAGATGCCGTCCCCCCTCCAA
>CAZFOT010000110.1:0-11079 GCA_964520365.1 uncultured Hydrogenophaga sp. | reverse complement strand
CTGTTCTCGCGACGTGTTCCCTGGAATACCTGATGACCGTGAAGGCCATGGCCGACCGCTTCGCACTTTCGGAGACAGGGGTCGTGCACATGGTGCTTTCACGTTTGGCCTCACTCTATGCGGAGAAGGCCGCCATCGAGTACCGGATTCAAGAGACCGAAGCAGGCCGGATGGTGTCCATCGACGAGGACCGGGCGGCCGAACGAGCTCGTGAAATCATTGCTCAGGCAGATCAGCTCCTGGGTGATTTCGATCGGGTGCGCGACCAGTTTGAGGTCATTCATCTGGATCTTCGCAAGCGGCTTCTCCAGTACGAAGGGTCGCGCCGGGAACTCGTGGAGCAGCTTCTGGACGGAATCGACATCATCCGCGAGACAGATGCTGGCTTTGCCGCCACCGAGGTGCAGTGAGTGGCGCAAGGCGATGCACAGCGCAGGGGGCAACATGATCGGCGGCATCGAGAAGAGCAAGGGCTTTCTATTTGGGGTCCATGGTCGCTTGGTTGGTAAATCCTGCGTGTCCGCAAGCAGTCTGAAGCGGTCCGGGGAGCAGATCAGTCTGGCCGTGGCAAGGGGGTCAGTGCCTGCCCCCGAGTCAGTTGCGCAATGAAGTCCGTGAACGGCCCGATCTCGCCATGGGAGCTCGCGCGCTCCAGTGCCTGCATGTAGTGCTGCCGCTGCTGCACCGGGATGATGGTCCAGACATAGCCGCCGGTGACGAGCTTGGCGTTCATCAGGAAGCGGGCCAGACGGCCGTTGCCATCCATGTAGGGATGGATGAAGACGAACAGGAAATGCCCGAGGATGGCCCGGACGGCAGGGTGCGGTTCGTTCTCGATGAGCTCGAACAGTACGGGCATACATTCCCGCACAGCTCCCTTGGCAGGAGGAACGTGCAAGGCGCCGCGAATGAACACCTGATGGTTGCGCCATCCGGCCAAGTCCGAAGGCTTGAGCAGACCGGCTTGCACGCTGGGACTGAAGAGCGCCAGGTACCACGCGCTAAGTGCCTCGCGCAAGCCTTGTGGTCCAGCTTGTTTCGCCTGCTGCTGCAGCGTCTTGGCGATGAAGTCCTTGACAAGCTTGTAGGTCTCGAAATATCCCTTGGCGGCCATGGCGTCGCGTTGTTGGCGATCAACGCCTTCCGGATCCCAGGCGCCGTTGCGGATCTTCTCGATCAGGTCCGCCGTGACGTGGTAGCCCTCGATCGACAACGAGTGATAAGCGTCCGCCACGTAGCGCGCTTCGATGTCCATGAGAATTTGCGCCTCATCGGTGGGCATGGGGCCGGGTGCAGGAAAAGCTGTAATGACTGCTTCGCGCATGGCCGCCCAATTCAAGCGCAGGCGTTGCACGTGAGGAGAAACAGGGCGGCTGGTGAGCAGCGGCGGTGGTGGCGCTTCGAACGGAGAGATTTCTTGAACCGTGTAGCCAGCGCCGCGCATGGTGCCGACAAGGTTGTTCGCGAAGTCGATGCGGCCCACCGCGCGAAACGCGCCTGCCAGGCGGCCGGCGATGACGGAGTGGGAACCGTCGAGCAGTCGCTGCAACAGCGGCGCGGTGTCATCGATCATCCCCAGGGCAATGCGTGCGGCCAGAGGCTGTTGCACGAAAAACGTCGGCGACACGGCCACGAGCGCATCCGCGAGATTCACAAGACGGATGCCTTGATCTTCCGCATGCGGCTCTGCGGGCAGGAGTTGGGGCGCTCGATAGAGGAACAAGGAACACCCGTGGGGCAACTGCACCAACTGGTTGTTGCCCGCGGCGGACCAGACCTGCAACTGCCGGGGGAGGGTGCGCTCGCCCGATCTCAGCAATAGGGAGAGCTCGGGACCCAGGTGCCAAGCTTCTCCGAAACGGGCATCACAGTAGCCGGCGACGAAGTCGCGCATGCCGGCGGACCAGGCGGCGGTGCTGCCGGCGGAGAGATCAGGCCGGGCAGGGAGGTACCAGCCCTTGATGACTTCCTGCAGGTAGCCTGCCTTGCTCAGACGCTCCCGATGGGTACGCGACAAGGCCGAGCTTTGAACGACGCGTTGGCCTCTGTCCTGTATGGCCTTGAGCTGTTCGAGAGAGGCAGCAAGCTTTTCGCTAGGCGTCGCCATGGTCCGATAGTTACACTAATATTGCGATTTATTATTTCACTACTATTGAGTTTTGTCAATGCACTACTTTTGCGTCTTTCATGCGCACTACTTTCCTGTGACCCTCAGTGCTTGAGAGGCACTCGATCTCTGCAAGGGTGCCGTGTGGACGGCAGCGTCGCTCGCGACATTCAGCTGTAGGTCATCGGCGATGCATGGCTTTGCTCCAGCAAATGCAGGTACTCAGCCCACTTGGTGAGTGCCATCCGGCGCTCCAGCAGGTAGTCGTACTGGTTGTAGATCCCCTCCACGGACTGCAGCGCATGGTTCAGGGCTCGCTCAGCGATGTCGGAGGCGATGCCCATGCACGCCAGGTGGGTCCCCTTGTCGACCGGACCGGCGCGCAGCCACGCACGCAGGGTCAGGTCGGTCACGCGTTTTACGGCTTCATGGCTCATCACTGACATCACGCAATCTCCTTTCCAAGTGCTTCGGAACATGGAGTGCGCGCCAGTCAGGCGAACGCGACAAATCGCGTAGAACCAAGCCTGGCGCGGCTCTCCGGGGAGCTTGTGGGGGTCGGTGCGAAAAAACGACAGGGGATCGGGCGCTTAGCCCGACCCCCCCCCCACAAACCCCTACAAACAGCATGCACTGGGGTGAGATGCCGTGCGACGGCCTGAATCTACTTTCCAACGGGAATCAACGACTTAGGCGGCGGTTTGAGGTGGCATGAGACCGCCTGAAAACCTACTCTAAATTTTGCACCTGCTCGCGCATCTGCTCGATCAGCACCTTCATGTCCACGGAGATCCGCGTCAGCTCCAGATTCGATGACTTGGAGCCCAGCGTGTTGGCCTCGCGGTGCAGTTCCTGGATCAGGAAGTCGAGCCGCTTGCCGATCTCGGCGCCTTTGTTCAGCAGCCGCTCGATCTCGCTCAGGTGGGAATCCAGCCGCGTGAGCTCTTCGGCCACGTCGATCCGGATGGCGAAGGCGGTGGCTTCCGTCAACGCGCGGTCGTGTGCCATCTCTGGCGCCACGGCGTTGCCTGTCACGGCGCTGGCCGACGCCGCCAGTGCCTCGTTCCAGCGGTCGATGAAGCGCTGGCGCTGCTGGGCCACCAGTTGGGGAATCAGGGGCTGCGCATCGCGCGCCAGTTGCCGCAACTGGCCCAGGCGGTCCAGCAGCATGTCGGCCAGGCGCTGGCCCTCGCGAGCGCGCGCCGAGAGCAGGTTGTCCAGGGCGGTGGAGGCCAGTTCGATCAGGGGTTTGTGCAAATCGCCCACATCGAAGTGGTTGCGGGATGAGAGCTGCAGCACCTCGGCCACGGAAAGCGGGCTGGCGGTGGGCAGCCAGGCGCGCACATTGTCCTGAAGCCCCAGCAGCTTCTGGAGTTCCTGGGTGCTGGGCGCGCGCGGACCGGTTTCGGTGCGGCCTTCGATCCAGGCCCGGACTTCGACCTTGCCTCGCTTGAGCCGGGCCGTGAGCAGTTCCCTGAGCGCTGGTTCGGCGCCGCGCAGATCGTCCGGCAGCTTGAAGGCCAGGTCCAGGAACCGGCTGTTGACCGAGCGGATTTCCACGCCCAGCGAGGGTTTGGCATCCCGGCCGGCCTCCGCGGCGGCGGCTCCCGCAGCCCCGCCGGATTGGCCCGTTGCGTAACCGGTCATGCTGTAAACTGCCATCGCGCTGATGCCCCATCAGGTATCTGGTCCAAAACGAGGCGTTCCGGAATCCATCCGAATTATGTCAAAGGTCAAACCCGCCCCCTTGCCGCCCGACACCGTCATAGGTGGTTATCGCATCGTTCGCAAGGTCGCCGCGGGTGGATTCGGCGTCGTTTACCTGGCCGTGGACACCGAGGGCCAGCAGGTGGCCGTCAAGGAGTACCTGCCGTCCTCGCTGGCCTCGCGCGCGCCGGGCGAACTGCTGCCCCAGGTGCAGCCCGAGAAACTCTCGCTCTACCGGCTCGGCCTCAAGAGCTTCTTCGAGGAAGGCCGTGCCCTGGCCCAGATTTCGCACGCATCGGTGGTGAGCGTGCTGAACTTCTTCCGCGAGAACGAGACGGTCTACATGGTCATGAACTACCTCGAGGGCGCGTCCCTCCAGGAGTTCATCATCACGGCCCGCGAGCAGAAGAAGCAGAAGGTGTTCCGCGAATCCACCATCCGTTCGCTGTACGACGAAGTGCTGCGGGGGTTGCGCATCGTGCACCAGCACAAGATGCTGCACCTCGACATCAAGCCGGCCAACATCTTCGTGACCGACGACAACCGCGCGGTGCTGATCGATTTCGGGGCGGCGCGCGAGGTGCTGAGCAAGGAAGGCAACTTCATCAGGCCCATGTACACGCCGGGTTTCGCCGCGCCCGAGATGTACCGCCGCGACTCCTCCATGGGGCCATGGACCGACATCTACGCGATCGGTGCCTGCATCTATGCCAGCATGCAGGGCTATCCGCCGAACGACGCGCCCCAGCGGCTGGAGAAAGACCGGCTGTCGCTCGCCCTGTCCCGTCTGCGCGGCGTGTACTCGGACAACCTCATCGAGGTGGTGGAATGGTGCATGTCGCTCGATCCCTTGTCCCGGCCGCAATCGGTGTTCGCCCTGCAGAAGGAACTCAGCCGGGAGACCGAGCGCAGCTACACCAAGCTGACCGTGGCTGAAAAGATGCGGCTGCAGTTCGATAGCATCGTGTCGGACAACAAGAAATCGATACTTCGCAAGTCCACCAATGCTGGCACCAAGTTTCGATGAAATTTTCGGTTTACCAGATCAGTCGCCAGGGCGGTCGCGAACGCAATGAAGATCGCATGGGCTACGCGTACACCCGGGAAGCTGGGCTGTTCGTGCTGGCCGATGGCATGGGCGGACATCCCGAGGGCGCCATGGCCGCGCAGCTTGCGCTGCAGACCTTCTCCGCCTATTTCCAGAAGGCCGCGAACCCCACGGTGCGCGAGGTGGCGGAGTTTCTCTCCAGCGCCCTGATGGCGGCGCACCACCAGATCATTCGCTACGCTTCCGAAAAAGGCATGCTGGACACGCCGCGCACCACCCTGGTGGCGGCGGTGATGGAGCGCAACCACGTGCACTGGGTGCATTGCGGCGACTCGCGCCTCTACATCGTGCGCGACGGCAAGCTGCTCACGCGCACCCGCGACCACTCCTACATGGAACAGCAGGCCCATCTCGGGCGGGCGACCGACCACATCAACCGCAACATCCTGTTCACCTGCCTGGGATCGCCGGCCAAGCCGGTCTACGACCTGTCCGGTCCCCTGCAACTGCAGCAGGGCGACCGCGTGCTGCTGTGTTCGGATGGCCTCTGGGGCACGGTCACGGACCAGGAGATCACGTCCGAGCTCTCCAAGAGACCCCTGGAGCAGGCCGTTCCCGAACTGGTGGAAATGGCGCTCAAGCGCGGCGGGCAGCGTTGCGACAACGTGACCGTGCTGGCCATGGAATGGGAAACGCCCGAGGAATTCCAGTCGACCCGGGTGTCCACCGAAGACATCGACGACGGGGTGTTCGCCTCCACCATCCAGTCGGGCGTGCCCGATCCGACCATCGAGGACATGGACGACGAGGCGATCGAACGGTCGATCGCCGAAATCAATGAAGCGATCCGCCGCACGGCCGAGCGCAAGACCTGAAACCCCTTTTCTTTCCCCCATGACCGCAGTGATCCGACCGGGCCAAAGGGCCCCAGATGCCTTGCGTGACGTTCGCATCACGCGGGGCTACACCATCCATGCCGAAGGCTCGGTGCTCATCGAATTCGGCCAGACGCGGGTGCTGTGCACCGCCTCTGTCGAAGAGAAGGTGCCGCCGCACAAGCGGGGCAGTGGCGAAGGCTGGGTGACGGCCGAGTACGGCATGCTGCCACGGGCCACGCACACCCGCAGCGACCGCGAAGCCGCGCGCGGAAAACAGAGTGGCCGCACGCAGGAAATCCAGCGGCTGATCGGACGATCCCTGCGCGCGGTGTTCGATCTCCAGGCGCTGGGCGAGCGCACGATCGCGCTGGATTGCGACGTGATCCAGGCCGATGGCGGCACCCGCACGGCCAGCATCACCGGCGCCTTCGTGGCCGCGCACGACGCGGTGAGCAAGCTGCTCGCCGAGGGCAAGATCAAGGCTTCGCCCATCAAGGATCACGTGGCCGCGATCTCCGTGGGCCTGCTCCAGGGCGCGAGCCTGCTCGACCTGGAATACGTGGAAGACTCTGCGTGCGACACCGACATGAACGTGGTGATGACCGGCGCGGGCCATTTCGTCGAGGTGCAGGGCACGGCCGAGGGCGCGGCTTTCACGCGGCGCGAGATGGATGGCCTGATGGCGTTGGCGGAGAAGGGCATTGGCGAGCTCGTGGCCATGCAGCGCCGCGCGCTGGACCTGGCCTGAATCGACGGCCGTCTCGCATGAAGCTGGTGCTCGCATCCAACAACAAGGGCAAACTGGCCGAGTTGCAGGCCTTGTTCGCGCCGCTGGGCGTGGAACTGGTGTGCCAGGGTGAGCTGGGCATTCCGGAGGCGCCCGAACCGCACCGCACCTTTGTCGAGAATGCGCTGGCCAAGGCCCGCCATGCCGCCCGATTGAGCGGGCTGCCGGCGGTGGCGGACGACGCGGGCCTGTGCGTGGACGCGTTCGGTGGCCTGCCCGGCGTGGACACCGCCTACTACGCGACCCGATTCGGTTATCCCAAGGGCGATGGCAACAACGTGCGCGCCCTGCTGGAACAAATGGTGGACGTGAACGACCGCCGCGCCGCGCTGGTCAGCACGCTGGTGGCGCTGCGCAGCGCGGACGACCCCGAGCCTCTGGTGGCCACCGGCCGCGCGCCCGGCCTCATCACCCGCGAACCCGTGGGCGACAACGGCTTTGGCTTCGATCCGGTGATGTACATCCCCGCCTTCGGCAAGACCTTCGCGCAGTTGCCCAACGAGGTGAAGAACGCCAACAGCCACCGAGGGCGCGCGGCGCGGCAAATGCTGGCGCTGATGCGCGAGCGCTGGTTCGCGGCGGCCACCGACGCTCCCGCATGATCACCGGCAAGCCGGCGCCCATGTCCTGGCCCCGGGCGCACGGTGAAACCCAGGGCAGGGCGCCCGAGGCATGGAACGATGCCGGCCACTGGATGCGTCCCGGCACCTTGCAGTTGCAGAGCCTTCCACCGCTCTCGCTCTATGTCCACCTGCCCTGGTGCCTGAAGAAGTGCCCCTATTGCGACTTCAATTCGCACGAATGGACGGCGACCGCCGCGCCCGGCGAGGCCTTGCCCGAGGCGCGCTACCTCGACGCCCTGCGCGCCGACCTGGCCGCCTCGCTGCCGCTGATCTGGGGCCGGGCGGTTCACAGCGTCTTCATCGGCGGCGGCACGCCCAGCCTTTTTTCACCCGCCGCCATCGACCGCCTGCTCGGCGACATCCGCGCCTTGGTGCGCCTCGACGCGGATGCCGAGATCACGCTGGAAGCCAATCCGGGCACCTTCGAGAAGGACCGCTTCCGCGCGTTCAGGCAAGCCGGCGTGACGCGGCTCTCGATCGGGGTCCAGAGCTTCAACGACCAGCATCTCAAGGCCTTGGGCCGGGTGCATGACCGCGGCCAGGCCATGGCCGCCGTGGAAGAGGCCGCCCGGTCGTTCGACACCTTCAATCTCGACATCATGTACGCGCTGCCCGGCCAGTCGCTGGCCGATTGCGAACAGGACATCCGCACGGCGCTGTCGTTCTCGCCGCCGCACATATCCATCTACCACCTCACGCTGGAACCCAACACCTACTTCGCCAAATACCCGCCCGCATTGCCGCCCGAGGACGATGCCTGGGACATGCTGGACCTGATCACGGAAGCCACCGGGCAGGCCGGCCTGCAGCGCTACGAGGTGTCGGCCTATGCGCGGGACGGCCACCGGTGCCGGCACAACCTGAACTACTGGCAGTTCGGCGACTACCTGGGCATCGGCGCGGGCGCGCACAGCAAGCTCAGCTTCGCCCATCGCATCGGCCGGCCGGTGCGCGTGCGCGATCCCCGCCTGTACATGGAGCGCGCCCTGGCGGGCGATGCGGTGGCGAGCGCGGACGAGGTCTCGCGCAAGGAGCTGCCGTTCGAGTTCATGCTCAACGCCCTGCGCCTGCGCGAGGGCTTCGAACTGCAGCGCTTCATGGAACGCACCGGCCTGCCGCTCTCCAGCATCGAGCCCGCGCTCGACCGCGCCGTGGAAAAAGGGCTGGTCGAGCGCGACGCCGGCCGCGTCCGGCCCACCGGGCGCGGCTTCGATTTCCTGAGCGATCTGCAGGCGCTGTTCCTGCCCGCGTAGGCGTGGGCGTTTGTCAGCCGCCCGTCTGCATGCTGAAGCCCACGCGCGTGGTGCCGCCGCTGGACTCGGCGGCCGGGAAACCATCGTGCATGCGGGCGATGGCCGCCACGATCGACAGGCCGAGGCCATGGTGCGGTTTTTCCATTTCGCAGCGCGAGGTGTCGGCACGGAAGAACCGGTCGAACAGGCGCGGCAGGTGCTCGGGCTCGATGGCCGGGCCCACGTTCTCCACCCACAGGCGAACGCTGTCGCCAGGCTCGCGCACGATGCGCACGCCCAGCCGCGAACCCTTTTCGGCGTAGCGGATGGCGTTGCCCAGCAGGTTCGAGAGAGCGCGCTTGACCAGCGGCTCGTCCATCGTCAGTTCCGCGTCACCCTCGATCGCCACGCTGAGTTGGCGCTCCTCGATCGGTGCCTCGTGGAACTCCATCACCTGCCGCACCAGTTGCGCCATGCTCACCGGCGCGCCGCGCCGCGCCTTCACGCCGCGGTCGGCCTGCGCGAGGAACAGCATGTCGTTGACGATGGTGGCCATGCGCTGCAGCTCTTCGAGGTTGGAGTGCAGCGTGTCTTCCAGTTCGGCGGCGCTGCGCTCGCGGCTGAGCGCCACCTCGGTCTGTCCGATCAGGTTGGCCAGCGGCGTGCGCAGTTCGTGGGCCACGTCGGCGTTGAAACCTTCGAGCTGCGCATAGGTGCGCTCGACGCGGTTCATCAGCCCGTTGAACTGGTCGATCAATGGCTGCAGCTCCTCCACCGGCTCGGCCAGCGAGAGCCGCTGGCCCAGGCGGCGCGCGTCGATGGCCTTGGTCTGCGCGGCCAGGTCCAGCAGCGGACGCAGGCTGCAGCGCACGCGCCAGTAGGTGCCCCAGCCGGCCAGTGCAGCGCCGGCGAGCACGGCACCGACCAGCAGCAGCGCTATGCGCTGGCCGTGCTGGGCGTCCCGGGTGCAATCGATCACCAGCCGACCCTGGTAGGGCGCACCGCCGTCGGCGCGTGGCACCGAGAAGAGCATGCCGCGCGAGGGCGCGGTCTCCGGGTCGAAGGTGGGTGAAGCGTCGCGATAGAGTTCGCTGCCGTCGCCGCGGTTCAGCAGCACGAAGCTGCCGGGACGGCGCTCGGACACCCAGGCCAGCTTGGCGGTCATCTCGGCCTCGCCGCCATGAACGTGCGAATCCTTGAGCATGTCGACCAGCACCGACGCGTAGCTGCGCAGCTCCTCGTCCTGCTTGGCGGCGAACAGCATGTGGGTCACGCCGTAGATGCTCGCCAGCAGCACGCCCAGGCCGATGATGGTCTGCAGCGCGAGCAGCAACGATAGGCGCTTGCCGATCGAATAGGTGCAAGGTGTCGGCGGCACCTTGAAGTCGCTCGTGGCCGCGGCCACCGCCTGGGTGTTCATGTGCGTTCCTCCAGCACGTAGCCCATGCCACGCACGTTGTGCAGCAGTTTCGGGCGGAAGGGGTCGTCCATCTTGGAGCGCAGGCGGCGCACCGCCACTTCCACCACGTTGGTGTCGGAGTCGAAGTTCATGTCCCACACCTGTTCGGCGATGGTGGTGCGCGAGAGGATCTGGCCCTTGCGCCGCGCCAGCAGCGCGAGCAGGGCGAACTCCTTGGCGGTCAGGTCCAGCCGCTGGCCGGCGCGCCAGGCCTTGCGGCTGAGGAGATCCATTTCCAGGTCGCTCACCGTCATGCGGGTGTTGGCCGCCTCGGCGGCAGACGGGCCGCGGCGCAACAGGGCCGCCACGCGGGCGAGCAGTTCGGAGAACGCGAACGGCTTGACGAGGTAATCGTCCGCGCCGGCTTCCAGGCCTTGCACGCGGTCTTCCACCCGGTCGCGCGCGGTGAGCATCAGCACCGGCGTGTTGCGCTTCTCGCGCAAGGCCGAGAGCACGCCGAAGCCGTCGATGCCGGGCAGCATGATGTCGAGCACCACCATCTGGTAGTCGCCCTCCAGCGCGAGGTAGCGGCCCTCGATGCCGTCGCGCGCCACGTCCACGGTGTAGCCGGACTCGGACAGGCCGCGCTTGACGTAGTCCGCCAGCTTGGTTTCGTCTTCAATGACTAGGATGCGCATGGGAGAAACGTGACAGGGAGAAAGAGAAAGGGCCGGTGGCCATTGTCCGGGAAACGGTGGGTGGGCTGCATTACGAATTGGTAATTCTCGCGTTCGGAAAACGACAGGCCCGGTTTCTACAGTCTCTCCATGCCGAACACAAGGCGGCATGCAAGCCTTACCAACTCCCTCTCACAAGGAACCATCATGAAGCTCTCGACCCGCATCCTCCTGCCCCTCGCCCTGACCCTGACCGCTGGCGCCTCCTTTGCCGAAGGCCCGGTCCAGGGCAACGAAGTCTTCTCCTTCACCTCGACGGTGAGCCGTGCCGAGGTCCGCGCCGAGGCCGTGGCTGCCCGCGACGCCAACCTGATCGCCCACGGCGAGATCCTGCCGGTGCAGGCCGAGCGCGGCGTTGGCAAGACGCGCGAGCAGGTTCGCGCCGAGTTCGCGGAAGCCCGCCGCCTGGGCCTGCTGGCTGCCGGCGAAATCCTGCCCATCGCCACGCCCGAGCAGTCCGAGCAGATCCGCCTCGCCGGGGTGCGCGCCAACCAGATCGCTGGGCGGTGAGGCACTCCTGAGCGCCGCGCCCGGCGCGGAGCGGAGGTGACGGGAGTCTCC
>CAZFOT010000109.1:0-11091 GCA_964520365.1 uncultured Hydrogenophaga sp. | reverse complement strand
GCGCCTGGTGTGGGCGCGAACACCGGCTGACTGCGCGGGAGCGGACTGGATCGTGCTGCCCGGCAGCAAGGCCACGGCGGCCGACCTGGCCTGGCTGCGCGCGCAGGGGCTGGACCGCGCGGTCGCCGCGCACGCCGCGCAGGGCGGGGCGGTGCTGGGCGTGTGCGGCGGGCTGCAGATGCTGGGCGAGGCGCTGATCGACACGCACGGCATCGACGGCAACGCGCCCGGCCTGGGCCTGCTGCCGCTGGTGACGCAGTTCGATCGGCAGAAAACCGTGCGCCGCACGCAAACCGCTTTCGGCGCCTTGAGCGGCACCTGGGCCGCGCTCTCGGGCGTGGCCGCCGCGGGCTACGAGATCCACCACGGCCAGACCGCGCAGCACCCGGCCATGGCCGCCGGTGGTGACGTGGCGCGCGAGGTGCTGCCCGATGGTCTGGGCTGGCAGAACGCAGCGGGCAACGTGCTCGGCGTCTACCTGCACGGCCTGTTCGAAGACCCGAGCGTGCTGCACGCGCTCTTTGGCGCCACCGCCCCCACGCTGGAGACCGTGTTCGACGGCCTGGCCGATTTCATCCACACCCACTTCGAGCCCGGCGTGCTCGACCAACTCATCGCACCCTGACATGAAACACCCCCCTGCGCCGCTGCGCGACTTCTCCCTTCCGTTGCGCGCCTTCGGCGCTTCGAGGGGAGACGGCATCTCGGGCCGGCAGAGCCGAACCCTTGCTGCCCCTGGACGGGGCTGTTTCATGCGTTGCGGGTCGTGCTCCAGCGCTGTGGAGAACTGATATGAGCCCCATCATTGACATCACCCAGCCCGAACTCGCCCAGGCCCTGCAGCGCGCGCTGGACAACAAGACCAAGCCGCTGGGCTCGCTCGGCCGCATCGAGGCGCTGGCGCTGCGCATCGGCCTGATCTTGGGCACCGCCCAGCCGGAACTGCACGCGCCGCAGATGCTGGTGTGCGCGGCCGACCACGGCCTGGCCGCGCGCGGCGTCTCGGCCTACCCGAGTGACGTGACCTGGCAGATGGTGGAGAACTTCCTGGCCGGCGGCGCGGCGGTGAGCGTGCTCGCGCGCCAGCACGGCATCGGCCTCAGCGTGGTGGACTGCGGCGTGAAGCACGACTTCGCCGAGCGCGAGGGCCTGCTGATCCGCAAGGTGGCGCACGGCACGGCCGACGCGCTCGACGGCCCGGCCATGAGCGCGGCGCAGTGCGAACAGGCCATCGCCAACGGCCGCGAGGTGTTGAGAAGCCTGCCGGGCAACGCCTTGCTGCTCGGCGAGATGGGCATTGGCAACACCTCGGCGGCTTCGATGCTGCTCGCGCGCCTGGGCGGGCTGGACGTGGCCGACGTGACCGGCGCGGGCACCGGGCTCGATGCCGAGGCGGTGCAGCGCAAGATCGGCATCCTGCGCGAAGTGCTGGCGCGCCACGCCGATGCGAAGACACCGCTGGCCGCGCTCGCGGCCTTCGGCGGTTTCGAGATCGCCACGCTGGCGGGTGCGGTGCTGCAGGCCGCCGAGGAGCGGCGCGTGATCGTGGTCGACGGCTTCATTGCCAGCTCGGCCGTGCTGGTGGCCAGCCAACTGGCGCCGCACGTGCTGCAGCGCTGCGTGTTCGCCCACCGCTCGGGCGAACACGGCCATGCGCTGATGCTCGCGCACCTCAAGGCCGAGCCGCTGCTGGACCTGGGCCTGCGCCTGGGCGAGGGCTCGGGCGCGGCGCTGGCCTGGCCGCTGCTGGTGAGCGCGTGCGCGCTGCTGCGCGAAATGGCCAGCTTCGAGGCGGCGGGCGTGTCGCGGCAAGATGGCACTCCGTCGAGCATGCCCACCTTTTAGTCACCGACGTCATGGAGCCAACACCCTCGCCCAAGGACAGCCATGGAACCGGCTCCGCCGGGCCACAGGCTGTGTCCCCCCGGGGGGAAGACGCGAAGCGGCGCAGGGGGGTGCTCTTGTCCGCCCGCCATTTCCTGCTGGCCCTGCAGTTCTTCACCCGCATTCCGGTGACGGGCCGGCTGGCCGGGTGGGTGGGCTTCAGCCCGGCCATGCTGCGCGCCAGCGCGGCGCATTTTCCGGGCGTGGGCTGGCTGGTGGGCGGGCTCACCGCGACGCTGATGCACGGCATGCTGCTCGCGCTGCCGGCCGTGCCCGCCACGCCGTGGGTGGCGGCGATCGCCAGCACCGTGCTGGGGGTGCTGAGCACCGGCGCCTTCCATGAGGATGGCCTGGCCGATCTGTGCGATGGCCTGGGCGGCAGCCCGGACCGGGAGCGGGCGCTGGAGATCATGAAGGACTCGCGCATCGGCACCTATGGTGCCATCGCGCTGGTGCTGGCGCTGCTGGCCAAGGTCGGCCTGCTGGCCCTGCTGGCGCAGGTCGATCCCCGGCTGGCCGTTGCTTCCCTGTTCGCCGCGCACGTGACCTCGCGCCTGCTGCCGCTGTTCGTCATCCGCACCCTGCCGCACGTGGGCGACACGGCGAGTTCCAAGAGCAAGCCCCTGGCCGATCGCATCGCCAACGCCGGCGTGCTGGCCGGCCTGGTCTGGTGGGTGCCCGCCATGGTGCTGGCCTGGTGGGTCCTGCCCGCCGCCCCCTGGCCGCAGGCGGTGCTGGGCGCGCTGGTGGGCCTGGCCTGGATGCGGCGCTTGCTGCAGCGGCGCCTGCAGGGCTTCACCGGCGACGGCCTGGGCGCCACGCAGCAGGTGTGCGAAGTGGCGTTCTATCTGGCCCTGGCGGTGTCGCTGCCGGCATGAAGCTCTGGCTGTTGCGCCATGCGCGGGTCGATCTGGCACCCGGCTTGTGCTACGGCGCCAGCGACGTGGCCGCCAGCGCCGAACACACCCGGCAGGCGGCATCATCGCTGGCGCCCTTGCTGCCTTCGCAGGCGCCGGTCTGGGTGTCCGGCCTGGGCCGGGCCGGGCAACTGGCCAGGGCGCTGCAAGGCCTTCGGTCCGACCTGGGGCCGCTGTCGATCGACCCACGGCTGAACGAGATGGACTTTGGCCAATGGGAGCTGCAGCGCTGGGACGCCGTGCCGCGCAGCGCCTTCGACGCCTGGATGGCCGACTTCGCCCACCACCGGTTCGGTGGTGCCGAGAGCACCCAGCAGGTGATCGACCGCGTGGCCGCGGCGCTGGCCGATCTGCGCGCCGGCGGTGGCACGGAGGCGGTCTGGGTCACCCATGCGGGTGTGATCCGCGCGGTACAGTTCCTGGCCGCGCGCGGCCACGTCCCGATCCGGACGGTGGGCGAATGGCCGGCGCAGGCGCCCGAGCCCGGCGCACATCTTTGCCTGGCGGTCTGATCCAGCGGGAGAGGGCACACTTCGGACATGAGGAATCCGGCATTCGCGCCCTACAGCCTGGCCCGCATGAAGGCGCTGGCGCTGGGCCTGCTGCTGCTGGCGGCCCTGGTCTACGCCGTGGCCACGCTGCTGGAGCCGCGCCACGCGGCCTGGGCCTACGTGGCGGCCGCGGCCGAGGCCGCCATGATCGGCGCGCTGGCCGACTGGTTCGCGGTGGTGGCGCTGTTCCGCCACCCCCTGGGCCTGCCGATTCCGCACACCGCCATCATCGTCGCCCACAAGGACCAACTGGGCGCCCAGCTGGCGCGCTTCCTGGGCGAGCACTTCCTGACTGCCGAGCACGTGCAGCCCGCGCTCGCCCGCTGGGACATGGCCGGCAACCTGGGGCGCTGGCTGTCCCGGCCCGAATCCGCGCAGCGGGTGGGGCCGTGGCTGCGGCAGGCCACGCCCGCGCTGCTCGACGCGCTCGACCAGACCCCGGCGCGGCAGTGGGTGGCGCGGCTCGCGCAGCGCATGCTGCGCGAAGCCAACCTGTCGGCGCTGGGTGGACAGGCGCTGGCGGCGCTCACCGCCCACGGCCACCACCAGCAGTGGCTGGACGGCCTGCTGCGCCAGCTCGCCGGCTGGGCCGAGCAGGACAGCGTGCAGGAGCGCCTCACCGACGCCATCGCGATCGAACTCAAGCAGCTCAAGTACGTGGGACTGGACCAGGTGGCCGCGCGCCTGGCCACGCGCAAACTGGTGGCCGCGCTCACGCGCACCTTGTCCGACGTAGCGGCCGATCCGGCGCACGAGCTGCGCCACCGGTTCGACGACTGGATGCAGGCGTCCATCGAGCGGCTGCAATCCGATCCCGAATGGCAGGCCCGGGTGGCCGGCTGGCGCGATGCCTGGATCGCCCAGCCCGGGTGGTCGGACCCCATCGACGCCTGGTGGCACGACTTCATGGCCACCCTGCGCGACGACGCGGCCCGGGCCGACAGCCCGTTGGCCGAACGCATCGCGTCGGTAGTGCAATCGACCGGGCAGCAGCTCGCTGGCGACGCGCGCCTGCGTGAATGGCTCAACCTGCAGGCCCAGGCGGCCTTGCCGCACATGCTCGAAGCCAGCCGCGACACGGTGGTGGGTTTCGTGGCGCAGCGCGTGGCCGCGTGGGACGCGCACGACATGAGCCGCGTGCTAGAGCGGCACATCGGCCGCGACCTGCAGTTCATCCGCATCAATGGCACGCTGGTGGGCGCGTTGGTGGGCCTGCTGCTGCATGCCGCCACCCAGGGCGTTCTGGCGCTGCCCTTCGTGCAGGCGCTGCGCTGAACCCGGGTCAGGCTTTCGTCTTGTCCTTGAACCCGCACCAGGCCGAGACCGCGCACCTCGGACACAGCGGCTTGCGCGCCTGGCACACGTAGCGCCCGTGCAGGATCAGCCAGTGGTGCGAGTCCACCGCGTAGGCCGGCGGCACGCGCTTCATCAGTTGCCGCTCCACCGCCAGCGGCGTCTTGCCCGGCGCCAGGCCGGTGCGGTTGCCGACCCGGAAGATGTGCGTGTCCACCGCCATGGTGGGCTGGCCGAAGGCCACGTTGAGCACCACGTTGGCCGTCTTGCGGCCCACGCCAGGCAGGGCTTCGAGCGCCTCGCGCGTGCGCGGCACCTCGCCGCCGTGGCGCTCCACCAGGATGCGGCAGGTCTCCATGAGGTGCCTGGCCTTGCTGCGGTACAGACCGATGGTCCTGATGTGGCCTTCCAGTCCTTCGAGCCCGAGGTCCAGGATGGCCTGCGGCGTGTTGGCCACGGGAAAGAGCTTGCGCGTCGCCTTGTTCACGCCCACGTCGGTCGCCTGGGCCGATAGCAGCACCGCGGTGAGCAGCTCGAAGACGGTGGTGTATTCCAGCTCCGACTGCGGGTGGGGATTGGCGCTCTGGAGCGTGGCGAAGAAGGCTTCGATCTGGTTGTGGGTCATGCTGCGCAGTGTAGGGCCAGCGCAGTTCAATCCAGGTTCAAAGCCCCAGCCAGACGAGCAGCTCGCGCAGCCGCTTCTCGGTGGTGGTGTCGAAACCCTGGATGCCGATGCGCTTGAGCACCGCCCGGCCTTCCTCGCTCTCGGGCAGGGCGTTGAGGCTGAGCTGCATCGCCGCGATCTGGGCCGGCGTGAAGGCCTTGCCCGCGATCAGGGGGAAGTAGGGCTGCGTCACGCTGCGGTGCAGTACGCGATGCCCGGTCTTGTCCAGCGCGGCCGCCACGCCCGAGTACGACGCCACGCCACCCACGTCGGCGAACTTGTTGGCGAGGTAGAACGGCACGGCGCCTTGCTCGCGCACCTTCTGCACGTTTTCCTTGTTCACATCGATGCCCTGGTCGCGCAGTTCGGCCGTGCAGAACCGGGTCATGTAGGAGGTGGGGTCGGGCATCACGATGCGCTTGCCCTTGATCTCCGCCAGCGTCTGGTAGGCGGATTCCTTGGGCACGATGATGAGGCACTGGCCGTCCGGCCGCGCGGAAGCCACGTACTGATACCCGTGGTCGCGCAGGCCCCGCGCCGGGTAGTCGCTCGGACGCGCCATGGCCAGGTCGAAGCGCTGGTTCTTCAGGCCTTCCTCGAGCGCCGCGAACTCCCGGATGAACACCACGTTGACCTTCTGGCCGATGCTCTTGCCCAGCGTCTCCGCCAGCCCCTGGTATTTCATGATCACCCGCGCGTGGTCGGTGCCGCCCGAGGAGCCTTCGCTGATGGCAAGGATCAGATCCTTGGCGTGGACCGTGCCCGTGCAGACCGCGCACAGAAGGCATAGAAGCGAGAACATTGATTTCATTCCAATATTCCTTCATAAGAGATTACGGATTTGCGAGCATAACCAACCCTGGGTGCAACGGCGCGTTTTTTATGTGCCGGAAAGCGTGAAGCACTGCACCGAGACCCGCCCGCAATCCCCCTTTTCCGCCGAGGGCGGTTGGCAGAACATCCCTTGCTACCATTGAACGCATTGCGCAACCACGAGACCTCAGCATGTCCTTTCCATTTGCGACCCGGCTCGACAACGTCGAGACCTCCGCCATCCGCGAACTCTTCAAACTGCTGGGCAAGCCCGGCATCATCAGCTTCGCTGGCGGCTTTCCCGACAGCGCCATGTTCGACGTGGACGGCATCCGCGAGGCCGTGAACGCCGCGCTCGCCGAGGAGCCCGGCGCCGCCCTGCAGTACGGCGCGACCGAGGGTTACCAGCCGCTGCGCGAGCAACTCGCCGCCTTCATGGCCGGCAAGGGCGCCCAGGGCGTGAGCGCGAACGATCTCATCGTGACCACCGGCAGCCAGCAGGCGCTCGACCTGCTCGGCAAGACGCTGATCTCGCCCGGCGACAAGGTCATCGTCGAAGGCCCGACCTTCCTCGCCACCATCCAGTGCTTCCGCCTCTACGGCGCCGAACTCATCAGCGCGCCGGTGGACGGCGACGGCGTGCAGACCGATGCACTGGAGAAACTCATCGAACGGCACAGGCCGAAGTTCGTCTACCTCATCCCCACCTTCGGCAACCCAAGCGGCGCCCTGCTCAGCCAGGCGCGGCGCCAGAAGGTGCTGGAAATGGCGGTGAAGCACCGCACCCTGATCGTGGAAGACGATCCCTATGGCGATCTGTACTTCGGCGCAGCGCCGCCGCCCAGCCTGCTGGCGCTCAGCGCGCACGTGCCCGGCAGCCGCGACCTGCTGGTGCACTGCGGTTCCCTGAGCAAGGTGCTGAGCCCGGGCCTGCGCGTGGGCTGGATGGTGGCGCCGGCTGAACTGCTGGGCAAGGCCACCATGTGCAAGCAGTTCAGCGATGCGCACACCAGCACCTTCGCCCAGGCCACCGCCGCGCAGTACCTCAAGGCCGGCCGCATGCCGGCCACCCTGGCCCGGGTGCGCGCGGTCTACGCCGAACGCGCCGCTGCCATGGGCGACGCGCTGAAGCGCGAACTCGGCGACGCCATCGGCTTCGTGCAGCCGCAGGGCGGCCTGTTCGTCTGGGCCCGTCTGACCGGTGCCGGCGGCAAGGTGGCCGATGGCGGCGTGCTGGCCAAGCGCGCGATCGAAAAAGGCGTGGCTTTCGTGCCCGGCGCGCCGTTCTACGCCACCGAGCCCGACGCCGCCACCTTGCGCCTGAGCTTCGCCACGGTCGGCGTGGAGAAGATCGAAGAAGGCGTGGGGCGCCTGGCGCAGGCGTTGTGATCCCCTGTTTCGCCTTATCTAGGTCTGTGCGGCGTTCTTGCCTTTGAACGGCGCATAGAACGCCTTGATCGCCACCATGTCGGCGCCGATATCGCCCGTGGGCACGAAGACCGGTCCCAGGCCGCTGCGCTTGGTCGCGTAGTCCATGTAGGCCATCACGATCGGCACGCCGGCCTGCAGCGCGATGTAGTAGAAGCCGGTTTTCCAGTAGTGCGTCTTGCTGCGCGTGCCCTCGGGCGGCACGATCAACTGCAACGGCCCGTCCGCGGCCCGGATCGCCGCGGCCGAAGCCGCGACCAGGTTGGTGGACTGCTCGCGGTTCACCGGGATGCCTCCCAGCCAGCGCATCACGCCGCCAAACGGCGCCTTGAAAAGGCTCTGCTTGCCCATCCAGCAGATATTGAGTCGCAGGGCGAAAGCCACCATGAGCGTGTAGGGCAGGTCCCAGTTGCTGGTGTGGGGGGCGGCGATGAACACGCTCTTGCTCGCGTGCGCTGGAAGCGTTCCTTCCAGCCGCCAACCAGTGAGCCGGAGAAAACCGACCGAGAAGCCTCTGAACATGGCGTTGACCACCGGTGTGGTGAAGATGGTTTTGCGCATGCGGGCAAGTATGACCGAGCGGCTTTGCCCTGGCATCTGTGCGACGTCCCACCGGAAGGCGTGCGCTACGATCCCGCCACGAACACCCCCAACGGAGACACGCGATGCCAACCACCCTCAGCGTCCAGAACCTCGATGTCATCGTTGAAGGCGAGGGCCCGGTCGTGGTCATGCTGCACGGCTGGCCCGACACGCCGGCCTTGTGGGACGACACCGTCGCCGCGCTGCGCGATGGCTACCGCTGCGTGCGGTTCGCCCTGCCGGGGTTTGACCTGTCCAAACCGCCCCGGCCGGTGTCGGTCGATCAGATGTGCGAGCTGGTCGGCGCGGTGGTCGATACCGTCAGTCCGGGCGGGCCGGTCACGTTGCTGCTGCACGACTGGGGCTGTTTCTTCGGCTACGAATACGCGGCCCGTTGTCCGGAGCGGGTTGCTCGCGTGGTCGGCGTGGACATTGGCGACACCAATTCCGGCGCCTACCTCAAGGGGCTCACGGGCAAGGAAAAGCTCATGATCGCGGGCTACCAGGTCTGGCTGGCGGCGGCTTGGAAGATCGGCGGCGCAGCGCCCGGCCTGGCCAACCGCATGACCCGCTTCATGGCGCGCAAGATCGGCTGCCGCACGGCGCCCGAGCGCATTGGCTGGCAGATGAACTACCCCTATGCCATGCAGTGGTGGGGCTCGTTCGGCGGCTTGCGCGGCGTGGCGCGGGTGGACAAGGTCCTCGGCCCCCGCATCCCCACGCTGTTTCTCTACGGCCGGCGCAAGCCCTTCATGTTCCATTCGGCGCGCTGGCTGGCGCAGCTGGACCAGACGCCGGGCTGCACGGCGCAGGGCTTCGACGCCGGCCATTGGCTGATGCGCCAGAAACCCGCCGAATTCACCACCGCGGTGCGCGGCTGGCTCGACCAGGGCCAGGCCGTTGCGTCGGAAACCCATGCGGAGGTGAGCGCGTGAAGCCCGAGGACCTGGAGCGCCTGTTCACGATGGAAATGCCCTACGGCAAGCACAAGGGGCGCGTCATCGCCGACCTGCCCGGCAACTACCTCAACTGGTTTGCGCGCGAAGGTTTCCCGAAAGGGGAGGTCGGCCGCCTGCTGGCCCTCATGCACGAGATCGACCACAACGGCCTGGGCGATCTGCTCACGCCGTTGCGCGCTCAGGCCTTGAGGGCCTCGAAAACGCGCGCGGCAGCGTAGGCGTCGTTCGCGGCATAGATCAACTGCGCCTCGCTCAGGCGCGGGTTGGCCCAGTTCGACGTGGCGGCTTTCTTCGACTTGATGAAACGCTGGTGGAACAGCACCGCCACCGCGCCCTTGACGCCCATGTCCTTGCGGTAGCCCCGCGCGCGGAAGACGGCATTGAGTTCCAGCACACCGGCCGGCTCCACCGCGAGCTTCGACTGGATGCGCTTGGTGTCGTCGCCCAGGCCGAACCCGGCCTTGGTGAACCCGCTTTCCGCCAGCAAGCCGGCCACCACCTCGCGGCAGGCCGGCTCGTGCAACTGGAACACCCAGGCCCTTTGCAGCGTGGCCAGTTGGACGATGTGGGGTCCGTCGGACACCTGGTCCTTGAAGAAGGTGGGCTTGGACTCCGTATCGAAACCCCAGGCCGGAAGGTCGCGCAGCGCGGCGGCGGCTTCCCTGGCCTGCGCCCCGTTGTCCACCAGCGTGATGCGATCCAGCCCCAGCCGGTCGAATTCGGGCAGCAGGGCGATTTCCTCCTTGCCGGGCGTGGGGCGGGTGGTGTGCATGGGCGGTTCGGCCGGTGGCCAGGTCGATAATCGATCCATTGTGCCTTCCGCCGCGACATGACCTATTCCCTCAAGCTCTTCGTGCCCGACGACACCACCCCCGCCCAGCGCGAGGCGGCCGAGCGGCGCTTTCGCGGGGCGCTCGAAGCCGCGCTGGGCGACGGGGCGCTGGTGGCGCCCGTGTACGCGGCCTACCTGCGCATCGTGGGGCTCCACGGTGAAGCACCCGGACCCGACGCGCTCACCGACGGCGAACGCCTGGTGTTCGAACAATGGCAGACGGCCGAGGCGGCCGCGATGGAAGCGGTGTTCGGCCCGCACCGCCACATGGGCGAAGGCCTGGTGGAAATCCGGCTGCCGCCGGACTGACCGCATAATCAGCGCCCCGGTTCGCGTCCACACAGGGCGGTCGTTCCCTCGCTCCACCTGGACTCGCCCATGAGAAAAACATACCCGTTGCGCCCTGAAGGCAAGCATCCCGACCGCGTGCTCGATGCCGTCAAGCACGACATCCGCAGGTACATGAAACGCGAGCGCCGCCGCGGCCTGCCCGAAGGCGCCGACTTCTGGGACTTCGATTGCCGCTTCGGTCCCGCGCAGGACGCCGCCGAGGCGGTGCCGCCGGCGCAGCTCATCGGCCTGGTCGATGCCCTGGCCAAGGGTGGCGCGGCGCAGTGCTACGTCGAGCTGCTGGCCAGGCCCGCGGTCCGGCAGCGCCGCCCCGTTGACGCCGAACCACCATCCGGCCATCCGGCACAATCCGCGAATGCCTCTGACACCGACACCTCTGCCCACGAAGACACCCCCCGCTGAAGGGGGTGAAGCCCGCGCCGCGGAGGGCGAGTTCGCCCGGTTTCCCGGGTCACCGTTCGAGCTTTTTCTGCCGTACCCGCCCGCGGGCGATCAGCCCGAGGCGATCGAAAAGCTGGTCGAAGGCGTGAACGACGGCGAGGTGTTCCAGACCCTGCTGGGCGTGACCGGCTCGGGCAAGACCTTCACCATGGCCAACGTGATCGCACGGCTGGGCCGCCCGGCCATCGTGTTCGCGCCCAACAAGACGCTGGCCGCGCAGCTCTACAGCGAGTTCCGCGAGTTCTTCCCGAAGAACGCGGTCGAGTACTTCGTCAGCTACTACGACTACTACCAGCCCGAGGCCTACGTGCCGCAGCGCGACCTGTTCATCGAGAAGGACAGCGCGATCAACGAGCACATCGAGCAGATGCGCCTG
>CAZFOT010000108.1:10184-11099 GCA_964520365.1 uncultured Hydrogenophaga sp. | reverse complement strand
CGCATGTACGCGCCGCACAAGGTGAAGTTCGCGGTCAGCGGCTGCCCGCGCAACTGCGCCGAGGCCGGCATCAAGGACGTGGGCATCATCGGCGTGGACAGCGGCTGGGAGATGTACGTGGGCGGCAACGGCGGCATCAAGACCGAGGTGGCGCACTTCTTCGCCAAGCTCAAGACCGCCGAGGAAGTCATGGAATACACCGGCGCCTTCATGCAGCTCTACCGGCTCGAAGGCTGGTACCTGGAGCGCACGGTGCACTACATCAACCGCGTGGGCCTGGACCATGTGAAGAAGCGCATCCTGGACGACGCCGAAGGCCGCAAGGCGCTGTGGGAACAGTTGCAGTTCGCGCTCGACGGCGAGCCAGACCCCTGGTTCGAACACCAGAAGGCGGCTGTGGACACGCGCCAGTTCATACCGATCAAGGCCGTTTCACTCGAAGGGAGTGCCGCATGAACGATTGGATTCCCATTGCACGCGTGGACGACATCCCGGTGCTGGGCTCGCGCTGCGTGCAACGCGAGCATGGTCTGGATGTGGCGGTGTTCCGCAACGAGCAAGACGAAGTGTTCGCCCTGCTCGACCGCTGCCCGCACAAGGGCGGCCCGCTGTCGCAAGGCATCGTGTTCGGCACCAGCGTGGCCTGCCCGCTGCACAACTGGACCATCGGCCTGTGCACCGGTCAGGCCGCAGCGCCCGACGAGGGCTGCACGCCGAAGTTTTCGGTGAAGGTGGAAGACGGCGTGGTTCATCTGGACGCGAACGAACTCGCGACGCAAGCGACCGACCTCACCCGCCCGATCGCAGGGCCAGCGCGCCATCAGAATGATGACCCCCACGCTCCACCGCTGCGCGGGTCGCTGCCCCACAAGGGGGCGCAGCCTGGCTTGGGGCGGCCCGGCGCGGCGGCTGTTC
>CAZFOT010000108.1:0-10174 GCA_964520365.1 uncultured Hydrogenophaga sp. | reverse complement strand
ACCCCAACCCTCTCCCAGAGGGAGAGGGAGCCAGGCACCTCACCCGATCGACGTGCCCCTACTGCGGCGTCGGCTGCGGGGTCATCATCGAGACCGAGGGCATGCGGATCACCGGCGTGCGCGGCGACCCGGACCACCCGGCCAACTTCGGGCGCCTGTGCAGCAAGGGCCAGACGCTGCACCTCACGGCGGCCCCGGCCGTGTCCGCCCAGACCCGGCTGCTGCACCCCATGGTGCGCGCCGCGCGCGGCGCACCGGCCCAGCGCACCGACTGGGACGGTGCCATGGCGCTCGCCACCCGCCACTTCCGCCGCATCATCCGCGACCACGGCCCCGACGCGGTCGGCTTCTACATCAGCGGCCAGTTGCTCACCGAGGACTACTACGTCTTCAACAAGCTGGCCAAGGGGCTGATCGGCACCAACAACGTGGACACCAACTCGCGCCTGTGCATGAGCAGCGCGGTGGCCGGCTACAAGGCCACGCTCGGCGCCGACGCGCCGCCGGCCTGCTACGACGACGTGAACCATGCGCACTGCCTGTTCTTCGTCGGCAGCAACGCGGCCTACGCCCACCCGGTGCTGTTCCGCCGCATCGAGGAGGCCAGGCGCAACAACCCGGGCATGAAGGTCATCGTGGCCGACCCGCGCCGCACCGACACCGCCGAACTGGCCGACCTGTTCCTGCCCATCCAGCCCGGCAGCGACGTGATGCTGTTCCACGGCCTGCTGCACATCATGCTGTGGGAAGGCTGGGTGGACAGCGCCTGGATCGCCGCCCACACGACCGGCTTCGACGCCCTGAAGGCACTGGTGCGCGAACACACGCCGGAGCAAGTGGCGCAGGTCTGCGGCGTGCCGAAGCAAGACCTGTTCACCGCCGCACAGTGGTTCGCACACGGAGCGAGCAGCGACCCGCAGGTTCGCGCCGCCACCCTGAGCCTGTACTGCCAGGGCCTGAACCAGAGCAGCAGCGGCACGGCCAAGAACGCCGCGCTGATCAACCTGCACCTGGCCACCGGCCAGATCGGCAAGCCCGGCGCCGGCCCGTTCTCGCTCACCGGCCAGCCCAACGCCATGGGCGGGCGCGAGGTCGGCGGCCTGGCCAACCTGCTCAGCGCGCACCGCGATCTGGCCAACCCGGAACACCGCGCCGAAGTGGCCGCGCTCTGGGGCGTGCCCGACGTGCCCGAGAAGCCCGGCAAGACGGCGGTGGAGATGTTCCAGGCCGCGGCCGACGGCGAGATCAAGGCGCTGTGGATCGCCTGCACCAACCCGGCGCAGTCCATGCCCGACCAGGCCACGGTGCGCCGCGCGCTGGAGCGCGCCGAGTTCGTCGTGGTGCAGGAGGCCTTCGCCACCGCCACCACCTGCGACTTCGCCGACCTGCTGCTGCCGGCCACCACCTGGGGCGAGAAAGAAGGCACGGTGACCAACAGCGAGCGCCGCATCAGCCGCGTGCGCGCCGCGGTTGCCCCGCCCGGCGAAGCCCGGCACGACTGGCGCATCGTGGTCGATTTCGCGCAGCGGCTCGAAGCCACGCTGCGCCCCGGCCAGCCCAGCCTGTTCCCTTATGCGGGCCCCGAATCGATCTGGAACGAACACCGCGCTTCCACGCGCGGGCGCGACCTCGACATCACCGGCCTGAGCTACGCCCTACTGGAACAAAAAGGCCCGCAGCAGTGGCCGCTGCGCGAGGGCGAGGCACAAGGCTGGGCGCGGCTGTACGAAGACGGCATCTTCCCCACGCCGGACGGACGGGCCCGCTTCGCCGCCCTGCCCTGGAAGCCCGTGGCCGAGCCGCGCGAGTCGCGCTACCCTTTCTCGCTGACCACCGGGCGCCTGCGCGACCAGTGGCACGGCATGACGCGCACCGGTACGCTCGGCCGCCTGTTCGGCCATGTGGCGGAGCCCGTGGTGCAACTGCACCCGCAGGACATGGAGCGCCGCGGCCTGAAGGACGGTGACCTGGTGCACGTGACCAGCAAGCGCGGCTCCATCGTCGTGCCGCTGCAGGCGTCCACCGCCATGGGTCTGTCGCAGGCCTTCATCGCCATGCACTGGGGCCCGGAATACCTGAGCGGGCGCAGCAGCGTCGGCGGCGTGCTGGCCGGGGTCAACGCGCTCACCACCTCGGCCTATTGCCCCGCGTCGAAACAACCCGAGCTCAAGCACGCGGCGGTCAAGGTGCTCAAGGCCGAGCTGCCCTGGACGCTGCTGGCCATGGCCTGGCTGCCGGACGAGCAGGCCCTGGCCGCCCACGCCGGGTTGCGCACGCTGATGGCCCGCTTCGAGTTCGCCACCTGCGTGCCGTTCGGGCGGGAACGCACCGGTGTGCTGTTCCGCGCCGCCGCGCACGACGCCCCGGACGCGGGCGTGCTGGATCGCATCGAAGCCCTGCTCGGCCTGCAGACGCCCGATGCGCTGCGCTACGTCGATCGCCGCCTGGGCCAGCGCCGCACCGCACGCCTGGTCAGGACCGACGGCGGACAGCGCCTGGACGGTTTCGTGCTGGCGGGCGACACGCGGGCCGAGGTCTGGATCCGCCCCCTGCTGCAGGACGCCCTGCCCGCCGAGGCCTATGGCCGGCGCCTGCTCATGCCCGGTGCGAAGCCGCCGGTGGCGGTGGCCGCGCGCAGCCCGCAGGTCTGCACCTGTCTCAACGTGAGCGAAGACGACATCACCCGCGCACTGCCCGACTGCGCCGGCTCCGACGACCAGCGCCTCGCGGCGCTGCAAGGCCGGCTGCGCTGCGGCACCAACTGCGGCTCGTGCATCCCGGAACTGCGCCGGCTGGTCCGGGCCACGCCGCAGGCCCTGCAAGCCGCTTGAAGCCGCCGCCCAATCGCCATATAACCCGAAGTCATCAGAACTCCCTGACAATCGCGCGCCATGGGCATCAGCCAATACATCAAGGAAATCGGTCGTGGCAAGGACGGCGCGCGTTCGCTCACGCGCGAACAGGCGGCCGACCTGCTCGGCCAGGTGCTCGACGGCGCGGTGAGCGACCTGGAGGTGGGCGGCTTCTGCCTGGCCATGCGCATCAAGGGCGAAACCGCCGAAGAGATGGCCGGCTTCCTCGACGCCGCGCACCAGCGCCTGCATCGGCTGCCCGACAACGGCTTGGCCACCGTGGTGCTGCCCAGCTACAACGGCGCGCGCAAGCTGCCGGTGCTCACACCGCTGCTGGCGCTGCTGCTGGCGCGGCGCGGTGCCGCCGTGCTGGTGCACGGCACCGCCACCGAAGACCGGCGCGTGAGCAGTGCCAGCGTGTTCGACGCGCTCGGCATCAAGGCATCGGACCGGGTGCCCGCGCTGGATGCGGGCGAATTGGCCTATGTGCCCACCGAAGTGCTGAGCCCGGGCCTCAAGCGCCTGCTCGACGTGCGCCGCGCCGTGGGCCTGCGCAATCCGGCGCACAGCCTGGTCAAGCTCATGAACCCGTGCGCGGGCCGTGCCTTCGTCGTCGGCAGCTACACCCACCCCGAGTACGCCAGCTCCATGGCCGCCACCTGGGCGCTCACCGGCGCGCACGCGCTGCTGCTGCGCGGCACCGAAGGCGAGCCGGTGGCCGATGCGCGGCGCACACCGCGCATGGAGGTCTTCCAGTTCGGCGAACGCACCGAAGTGCAGCCGCAGCAGGACGGCCCGCTGGCACAGTTGCCCGCCCTGCCAGCGGTGGACGCCATGAACACAGCGGCGTACATCCGCGCCGTGCTCGACGGCGCGCAGCCCATTCCCACACCGATCGCACTGCAGGTGGAACACATCTTGCAAGCGGTCGAGCACCATGATTCCCCAGCCCATGCACACGCCCTCTGAATTCCTGCCCGGTACGGTTTCGCTCGTGGGCGCGGGCCCTGGCGATCCGGAATTGCTCACGCTCAAAGCCGTCAAGGCCATCAGCGCGGCCACGGTGCTGCTGGTGGACGACCTGGTGGGCGATGGCGTGCTCGCCCATGCCTCGCCCACCGCCCGCATCGTGCACGTGGGCAAGCGCGGCGGCTGCAAGAGCACGCCGCAGGCCTTCATCGAGAAGCTCATGATCATGGCCGCACGCGAAGGCGAAGTGGTGGTGCGCCTCAAGGGCGGCGACCCCTTCATCTTCGGTCGGGGCGGCGAGGAAGTGGAACACCTGCAGGCCGCCGGCATCGCGGTGCAAGTCGTCAACGGCATCACGGCCGGCCTGGCGGGACTGACCTCGCTGGGCGTGCCGCTGACCCACCGCGAGCACGCCCACGGCGTGGTGTTCGTCACCGGCCACGCCAAGCCCGGCGACACCGGCACCGACTGGAAGGCCCTGGCCGCCACCGCGCGCGACGCCAGGCTCACGCTGGTGATCTACATGGGCGTTTCCAGCGCCGCGCAGATCCAGGCCGACCTGCTCACCGGCCTGCGTCCCGACACCCCGCTGGCCATCATCCAGCACGCCAGCCTGCCGCAGCAGCGCCACGCCGTGACCACGCTGGGCGACCTGAGCGCCACCCTCGAACGCGAGCGGCTCGGCAGCCCGGCGGTGATCGTGGTGGGCGACGTTCTCAGCGGCGTGGCCGCGCTTGCCGCCCCGGCATCCCTCGCGGCTTGAGCCCACGCCGCTACACTGCGCGCTGATCCGGCCACAAGGGGCCGGCTGAACACCGCCGGGGGAACTCGCCTTGATCGACAAACTGTTGGACCTGACCCGCAGCCACGGCCCCTTGCGACCGGGCCGCGGCCTCGTGACCGGCGTGATCGCCCTCACCCTGGCCATCCTGTGCTTCCTCGGCGTGCTGGCCTTCCACTTCCCGCAGTACCTGACCACGCCCGAGTTGCGCCGCAGCTACGACGTGGACTTCATGCGCCAGTTGCTGTTCTGGTCGCTGGTGCTGGCCGGCGCGCTCAGCCTGGCCAACCTGGTGTTCCGCCGCGCACCCTGGCTGGCCGGCGCGGCGTTCGCCCTGGTCCTGCTCTCGGCCCTGCTCGGCGGCCACCAGGTGGAGGTCGATCCGAATTTCCCCGACCACACGCCCTACATCGGCCTGGACTGGTTCATCCTGGACCTGCTGGGCTCGGCGCTGATCTTCATCTTCATCGAGAAGCTGTTCGCCCTGCGCAAGGACCAGCCGGTGTTCCGGCCCGAGTGGCAGACCGACTTCCAGCACTTCATCGTCAACCACATGGTGATCGGCTTCATGCTGCTGGCCACCAACCTGCTGGTGCACCGCCTGTTCGGCTGGGCCGCCGACGACGGCATCCGCGGCTGGTTCGGCGCGCTGCCATTCTGGATCGGCCTGCCGCTGATCGTGCTGGTGGCCGACCTGGTGCAGTACTGGACCCACCGCGCCTACCACGAGGTACCGCTGCTGTGGCGGCTGCACGCGGTGCACCACAGCGCCAAGCACATGGACTGGATGGCCGGCTCGCGCCAGCACATCGTCGAAATCCTGATCACCCGTACCCTGGTGCTCGCGCCGATCTTCCTGCTGGGTTTCTCCAAGGAGGTGATCGACGCCTACATCATCATCGTGGGCTTCCAGGCGGTGTTCAACCACGCCAACGTGAGCGTGAGACTGGGCCCGCTGCGCTACCTGATCGTCACGCCCAACTTCCACCACTGGCACCACAGCCAGGACAAGGAAGCCCTGGACCGCAACTACGCGGCCCACTACGCGTTTCTCGACCACCTGTTCGGCACAGCCGTCAAGAGCGAGAAGGCCTGGCCCGAGCGCTACGGCGTGCTGGGCGACTACGTGCCCGACGGCTTCTGGCGCCAGTTCAAGTTTCCGTTCACCTGGAAAGGGTGAGCGCGTGAGCGGCACACCCTGGAACGCCGTCATCATCGGCGCCGGCGCTGCCGGCCTGTACTGCGCAGGCATCGCCGGCCAGCGCGGCCAGAGAGTGCTGCTGATCGACCACAGCGAGAAGGTCGCGGAGAAGGTGCGCATCTCCGGCGGCGGCCGGGCCAACTTCACGAACCGCGACATCGACCCGCGCGCGCCCCACAAGCACTTCCTGAGCCAGAACCCGAATTTCTGCCGTTCGGCGCTCTCGCGCCACACGCCGGCCGACTTCATCGCGCTGGTGCAGCGCCACGGCATCGCTTTCCACGAGAAGCACAAAGGCCAGCTGTTCTGTGACCGCTCGGCCGAGGACCTGATCGCCATGCTGCTGCGCGAGTGCGACGCCGGTGGCGTGCAGCGCTGGCAGCCCTGCGGCGTGAAGGCCATCCGCCAGGGCGGCGACGCGGTGTACGAGATCGACACCGACCGCGGCACCGTGACCAGCCGTGCCGTGGTGATCGCCACCGGCGGCCTGTCCATCCCCAAGATCGGCGCCACCGATTTCGGCTACCGGATCGCGAAACAGTTCGGCCTGCGCCTGGTGGAGCCACGCCCCGGCCTGGTGCCGCTCACCTTCGACGGCGATGGCTGGGCGCCCTATGCGGACCTGGCCGGGCTCGCCTTGCCGGTGCAGATCGAAACCGGTTCCAGGAAAGAGCGCATGGCCTTCCTGGAAGACCTGCTGTTCACCCACCGCGGCCTCTCCGGCCCGGCGGTGCTGCAGATTTCCAGCTACTGGCGCGAAGGCATGCCGATCCGCCTGAACCTGGCGCCGGACGTGGACCTGCCCCCGGCCCTGGCCCGCGCCAAGGCCGCGTCGCGCAAACGGATCGCCAACGAACTCGCCACGCTGGTGCCCAGCCGCCTGGCGGACGCCTGGGTGTTGCAAGACGCCGACTGGCAGCGCCCGGTGAGCGAAGCCAGCGACAAAGCCCTGGCACGGCTGGCCGAGCGCCTGTCGCGCTGGGAACTCACGCCCACCGGCAGCGAAGGCTACAGAAAGGCCGAGGTCACGCTGGGTGGGGTGGACACGCGCGACCTCTCGTCGCAGACGATGGCGTCGAAGCAGCCTGGCCTGTACTTCATCGGCGAGGTGGTGGACGTGACCGGCTGGCTGGGCGGCTACAACTTCCAATGGGCCTGGGCCAGCGCCCACGCCTGCGCGCAGGCCCTGCCCACCGCCTGACGGGCTCGCTCAGTCGCCCACGACCTCGCGCCAGCGCTCGTGGCCGAGCCAGTCGCGCAAGGCCAGTGCGCCCGGCGGCGTGATGGCGAGCGCGCGCGTGCCCTGGCCGCGCAGCAGCCAGCCGCGCTCCAGGCAGTGGTGGCAGATCAGCGCGCCCAGCCGGCCCGCCAGGTGCATGCGCCGCTCGCTCCAGTCCAGGCACGGACGGCAGTGCGGGCGCCGGCCCGGGCCGCCGGCCAGCGCGGCATCGGCATCCAGCCCCAGGTGCTGCAGGGCATTTGCGGCGCGGTCGGTCACCTGAGCAGCGGCGGCTTCGTCGTCGAACACCACCACGCCCGACGCCAGCAAGTGGCCGGCGATGGCCACACCCAGCCGGCCGGCCAGGTGGTCGTAGCAGGTGCGCGCGGTGCGCAGCGCGGCATCGCGCGGACCCACGGCCACGCGGCGCGGCGCCGGAGGTGGCGCCGCCAGTTGCATCAGGCCTTCGAGCACACGCGCCACCTCGGGCGAGGCCAGGCGGTGGTAGCGGTGCCGCCCCTGGCGCTCCACCTTCAGCAAGCCAGCTTCCACCAGCAGGCCCAGGTGGCGGCTGGCGGTGGCGGGCGTGATGCGGGCCGCATCGGCCAGCTCGCGCGCGGTCAGCGCGCGCCCATCCATCAGCGCCATCAACATGGCCGTGCGGGCCGGCTCGCCGACGAGCGCGGCCACGTGCGCGATGCGGTTGGTGTTCATGGCCCGAGTGTGCGGCATGCGCGGGCCGCGATGTTTCGCTCCACGGCGAAGCATTGCGGCCACGGCGCGGGACAACATGGTGGCCACCCTTGAGGAGAACCCGCATGACCATCACCTGCTTCATCCGCTACGAACTCGACCCCTTCCAGGTCGAAGCCTTCCGCGCCTACGCCGAGAACTGGGGCCGCATCATCCCGCGCTGCGGCGGCCACCTCGTGGGCTATTTCCTGCCCAGCGAGGGCACCAATTACGAAGCCTGGGGGCTGATCGCCTTCGACAGCCTGGCCGCCTACGAAGCCTACCGCGCGCGCCTGCGCGCCGACGACGAGGGGCGGGCGAACTTCGAGCTCGCGCGCCGCCAGCGTTTCATCCTGCGCGAGGAGCGCACATTCACCGAGGTCGTGGCAGGCACCGTCGGCCAACCGCCCGCGGCCCGCTGACACGCCCTGCTCGCGCCGTTCCCCGCCGGGGAGCCGGCTTGCCTGCCCCATCGAAATGGCTATAATTCAAGGCTTTGCTGGCAAATCCCCGTCTGCCAATACTAGTCAATGACGGGACATTTTGCGGAAACGACGCCCGGGCCCGATCTTCCCGGCCATCCTCTTTCCGCGTATTCTGGAAATCCTTCTCTGATGACGACCATCCGTGTAAAAGACAACGAACCCTTCGACGTCGCCCTGCGCCGCTTCAAGCGCACCATCGAAAAACTCGGCCTGCTGACCGACCTGCGTGCCCGCGAGTTCTACGAAAAGCCCACCGCCGAGCGCAAGCGCAAGAAGGCCGCCGCCGTCAAGCGCCACTACAAGCGCGTGCGTTCGATGCAGTTGCCCAAGAAGCTGTACTGATCACGCCGCCATCCGGTTCCACCGGATCGCACTCGAAACCCGCTCGGGACGCCGCAGCGGGTTTTTTGTCGCCGGGCCGCCCCAAGACAAAAAGCGCCGCCTCGGGGGGCAGCGACCCGCGCAGCGGCGGAGCGCGGGGGCTTTTTTGTCGTCTGTTGCTTTTCAGATCCTTGTCAGCCGCCGGCTGAAGGCCTCCACCGCCTCGTGCAGGGCGGTTTCCAAGTCGGCGCGCAGCGGGTGCTCGGCACGCCAGCGCGGCGTCATCACGGCCACCTGGAAGGGTATGGACACGGTGAGCGGGCGCACCACCAGGCCCTCGCCCGCCATGGCCAGCGCGGTCAGCGGGTTGACGATGCCCAGCCCCAGCCCTTCGCGCACCAGCGCGCACACCGACACCGCGCTGGCGGTTTCCAGGCGCAGTTCGCGCGCCACGCCCGCTTCGCCGAACAGGGCGTCGATCTGCTGCCGGTAGGGGTCGGCCGGCGACAGGCTGATGAAGGCCTGCCCATCGAAGTCGGACGGCGAGAGGCGCGCCTGCGCGCTCAGGGCATGGGTCGCGGGCAGCACGCAGACCTCGTCGGCCACCAGCAGCGGCTGCCAGTCGCAGGCGCTGGGCGGCTCGCGGCGCTCGCTCAGCCCGAGGTCGAACCGCTGTTCCGAAAGCGCCGCCTCCAGCTGGGGCGAGTCCATGGGCGCCAGGCTCACCGCCGCCTCCGTCTGGCGCCCGATGAAACGGCGGATCGCGTCGGGCAGCAGCGCATGGGCCAGCGCGGGCAGACAGGCCACCTGCAGGCGCCCGTGCGCGAACGTGCGCAGGGCAGCGGCGGAGGCGGCGATCCGGTCCAGCCCCACGTACGACAGACGCACTTCCTCCATGAGCGCCAGCGCGCGCGCCGTGGGCTGCAGCCGCCCCTTGCGCCGGTCGAACAGGGCCAGCCCCAGCACCTGCTCCAGGCGCGCCACCTCGCGGCTCACGGTGGGCTGCGAGGTGTGCAGCAGCTCGGCGGCGCGCGTGACATGGCCCGCCTGCATCACGGCGCGGAACACCTCGATCTGGCGGTGGGTCAGCTTCATATCAAATTTGAATACAGCCTGCAAAACAAAGCATTTTGCAACATGACATCCGAAGCGCATCATCCGACCCATGAATCCTTTCGACGCCGCCACCCTCACCCGCCTCGCCCGCGAACACGGCACTCCGCTGTGGGTCTACGACGCGGCCACCATCCGCCAGTGCATCGGCGAGCTGCGCGCCTTCGACACCATCCGCTTCGCCCAGAAGGCCAACGCCAACACCCACCTGCTGCGGCTCATGCGCGAACAGGGCGTGGTGGTGGACGCGGTGTCGCGCGGCGAGATCGAACGCGCGCTGGCCGCGGGCTACACCGCGGCCCCGGCGGCCTGCGGCGCCAGCGGTATCGTCTTCACCGCCGACCTGTTCGACCACGCCACCCTGGACACCGTGGTGCGCCATGGCGTGCCGGTGAACGCGGGCTCCATCGACATGCTCGACCAGTTGGGCACGCGTTCGCCCGGGCACCGGGTGTGGCTGCGCATCAACCCCGGCTTCGGCCACGGGCACAGCAACAAGAC
>CAZFOT010000107.1:0-11210 GCA_964520365.1 uncultured Hydrogenophaga sp. | reverse complement strand
TCGAGGAGATGGTCAACATGATCTCGGCCTCGCGCTCGTACCAGAACAACGTCGAGGTCATGAACACGGCCAAGTCGCTGCTGCTCAAAACGCTCCAGATGGGGCAGTGAAAAGGACGATGAGCCATGATGATTTCCCAGCCCCTTGACCTCAGCAACCTGGGCAGCGCCGTGGGCAGCACCACGGCCGTGAGCGGCGGCAACAACGCGACCGACCCGCAGGCCTCGCAGGACCGGTTCCTCAAGCTGCTGGTCGCGCAGCTCAACAACCAGGACCCGCTCAACCCGATGGACAACGCGCAGATGACGACCCAGATGGCGCAGATCAACACGGTCAGCGGCATCCAGGAACTCAACGCCACGCTCAAGGGCATGGCCGCGCAGAGCGCGGCCATGCAATCGCTGCAGGGCACCACGCTGATCGGGCGCGAGGCCCTGATCGAGGGCAACACCGTCACCTTCGACGGCAGCGTCGGCAAGGGCGCGCTGTCGCTGGGCGACGACGCCAGCCGCGTCTACGTGGACATCCTGGGCAAGAACGGCAGCGTGATCGACACCATCGACATGGGCGCGCTCGGCAAGGGCCAGCACGCCTTCGACTGGGACGCCGGCAGCCTGAACCCGGCCGACGTCGGCAGCTTCCGGGTGCGCGCGAACAACGGCGCCGACCCGGTCGAGGCCACGCCGCTGTCGCGCGTGAAGGTGGCCTCGGTGGCGTTCACCAACGGCGCCATGAGCCTGCAGCTCCAGAACGGGCGCACCACCAGCTACGACCAGGTGCGCGCCTTCATGTGAGCCGCGCCGTTTCTTCTTCATCCCACCCGCACACCCCCTCTTTCCCCCTCACAAGGACATCACCATGGCATTCCAGCAAGGTCTCTCGGGTCTGAACAGCGCCAGCCGCAACCTGGACGTGATCGGCCACAACATCGCCAACGCCAACACGGTGGGCATGAAAACCTCGCGCGCCGAGTTCGCCGAGCTCTACGCCAGTTCCATCAACTCCGCCGGCGGCATCAACGCAGGCATCGGCGTGTCGGTGGCCACCGTCTCGCAGATGTTCACCCAGGGCAACATCACCGTCACCGGCAACGACCTGGACCTGGCCATCAACGGCAACGGCTTCTTCGAGCTCGGCCAGCGCGACGGCTCCATGGCCTACTCGCGCGCGGGCATGTTCAAGCTCGACGCCGACGGCAACATCATCAACAACGATGGCGCCAACCTCATGGGCTACCCGACCGACATCAACGGCAACCGCACCGCCTTCGAGCCGCAGCCCCTGAGCCTGCCCACCGGGGGTCCGATTCCCGCTCGCCAGACCAGCGAGATCACCGCGGAATTCAACCTCGACGCGCGCGCCGGCATCGCCGCGGCGCAAGTGCCGCCCACGCCGCTGGCCACCTACGCCACTTCGGTGGTGGCGTTCGACCAGCAAGGCCTGGAAATCCCGGTGGCGCTGGCGTTCGAGAAGATCGGCAACAACCAGTGGAACGTGTACGCGGCACCCAACGGCGTCGATCCGGCCACGGTGGTGCCGTTCCAGATCAACTTCCTGGCCGACGGCTCGTTCGACCCGGCCAACGTGATCCCGCAGATCGAGCTGGCTTCGCCGAACGACCCGGCGCAGACCTTCAACGTCGATCTCAACTTCGAGAACATTACCCAGTTCGGTACCTCGTTCGCGGTGGCCAACATCGACCAGGACGGCTACCGCCCCGGCGAGCTCACCGGCCTGGGCATCGACGAGAACGGCATCGTCACCGCCCGCTATTCCAACGGCGAGACCCATGCCGCCGGCCAGGTGGCGCTGGTCAACTTCCGCAACGTGCAGGGCCTTTCGCCCACCAGCGGCGGCAACTGGGTCATGACCGCGGCCTCGGGCGAACCAGTGCGCGGCGCGCCCGGCGAAGGCAACTTCGGCACGCTCAAGGCCGGCGCGCTGGAGGACTCCAACGTCGACCTCACCGCCGAGCTGGTGAACATGATGACCGCGCAGCGCGCCTACCAGGCCAACGCGCAGACCATCAAGACGCAGGACCAGGTGCTCAGCACGCTGTTGAACATGCGGTGACCGCTGAACGCTGAACGCTGAACGAGGCCAGCCCATGGACCGCATGATCTACACCGCGATGACCGGCGCCAGCGCCGCGATGCATCGGCAGCAGGTGCTGTCGAACAACCTGGCCAATGTGTCCACGCCGGGCTTTCGCGCCGAGCTCTCCACGTTCCGCGCCGTGCCCCTGCAGGGCGACGGCACCAGCAGCCGCGTGTTCGCCCTCGAAGCCACCGCCGGCCATCTGGACGCGCCCGGGCCCGTGAATCCGACCGGCCGTAATCTGGACGTGGTGGCCAAGGGCCAGTCCTACTTCGCCGTGCAGGCGCTGGACGGCACCGAGGCCTACACCCGCGCCGGCGCGTTCGAGGTGGACGCCGACGGCACCCTGGTCAACGCGCAGGGCCTGCCCGTGCTCAGCGACGCCGACGCCCCCATCGTGGTGCCGGCCAATGCGCACGTGGACATCGCCGGCAACGGCATGGTGACCGCCCGCGTGGGCGAGCAGCCGCCCCAGGAGCTGGGCCGCCTCAAGCTGGTCACGCCCGACGCCTTCAACGCCTTGTCGCGCGGCGGCGACGGCCTGTTCCGCGGCCCGCAGGACGTGCCCCTCATGGCCGACGCCAATGGCGCGGTGCAAAGCGGCGCGCTCGAAGGCTCCAACGTCAACCCCATCGAGGCCATGGTCGGCATGATCGCCGTGGCCCGCCAGTTCGAGATGCAGCTGCGCATGCTGCAGAACGGCGAAGCCAACGACAAGTCGGCCGCCCAGCTGCTCAGCATGAACGGCTAAGGATGAAAAACACCCCCCGCGCCGCCTTCGGCGTCACCCCCCTGGAAGGGGGGCGATGCCTGAGGCCCGGCAAAGCCGGTTCCTCGGCATCTCTGGACCACTGCAAATAGGAACAAACAGGAACAAACGCCATGATCAACTCGCTGATGATTTCCAAGACCGGCATGCAGGCCCAGCAGACCCAGTTGGACGTGATCTCCAACAACATGGCCAACGTGTCCACCAACGGCTTCAAGCGGGGCACGGCCGTGTTCGAGGACCTGATGTACCAGAACCTGCGCCAGGTGGGCGCCGCCGCCGACGAGCAGAACACCCTGCCCACCGGCCTGCAGATCGGCCTGGGCGTGCGCACCGTGGCCACGTCGCGCTCGCACACCCAGGGCAGCCTGCAGCAGTCGGGCAACCAGCTCGACCTGGCCATCAACGGCGCCGGCTTCCTGCAGGTGAACATGCCCGACGGCACCGTGGGCTACACGCGCGACGGCGGTCTGCAGCTCGACCAGCAGGGCCGCATCGTCACGTCCGGCGGCCTGCCGGTCGCCGGCGACATCACCATCCCGGCCGAGGCCCAGAGCATCACCATCTCCGGCGACGGCGTGGTCACGGTCAAGGTGCCCGGCAACGCCGCGCCGCAGCAGGTCGGCAACATCGAACTGGCCAACTTCATCAACCCGGCCGGCCTGGAGCCGCTCGGGCAGAACCTGTACGCCGAGTCGGTCGCCTCCGGCGGCCCGGTCAACGGCGCGCCCGGCACCGGCGGCCTGGGCAACCTGATGCAGGGCTACGTGGAAAGCTCCAACGTCAACGTGGTGCAGGAACTGGTGTCCATGATCCAGACCCAGCGCGCCTACGAGATGAATTCCAAGGCCATCCAGACCTCCGACCAGATGCTGCAGCGCCTGGGCCAGCTCTGATCGGCCTGTTTTCCGAAAGCTTCCGAAAGCGCGCCATGCCCCACACCTCTTTTCCCCTTCTGCGCGGCGGCACCTGGCTGAGCGCCGCCGTGCTCGGCCTGTCCACATGGCTCACCGGCTGCATGACCAAGCCCGTGGAGCTGGTCGAGGTCAAGCCCGTGACCTACCCGCAGGCCGCGCGCCCCGCGCCGCGCGGCGGCGGCCTGTTCCACGCGGCCAGCTACCGGCCCGCGTTCGAGGACCCTCGCGCGCGCCTGGTGGGCGACACGGTGACGATCGAGATCACCGAGAAGGTCTCCGCCTCGCAAAGCTCGTCCTCCAGCGTGGACCGCTCGGGCAGTTCGGGCGGCGGCGTGACCGCGGTGCCGCTGGTGCGGCCCAAGGACCTGCTCAAGGCCGACAACCTGCGGCTCGCCGGCGAGTCGTCCACCGAGTACAGCGGCAAGGGCGGCACCGAGAACGCCAACACCTTCTCCGGCGTCATCACCGCCACGGTGCAGGAGGTGCTGCCCAACGGCCACCTGGTGGTGGTGGGCGACAAGCAGATCGGCGTGAACAACAACGTGGACGTGCTGCGCTTCTCGGGCACGATCGATCCGCGCCACATCCGCCCCGGCAATGTGGTGCCATCGGCCCAGGTCGCCAACGCGCGCATCGAGTCCAAAGGCCGGGGCCAGATCGACGAAGCGCTTTCAATTGGCTGGTTGGGGCGGTTCTTTTTGAACGTTATGCCGTTCTGAGCCGGCCTAGCATGAAGGCATCGCCCTTTCCCTGTCCGAGATGACCGCCATGAACGTCCCGCTCCACCCCAGTGCCCAGGCCTCCAGCGCGCACGGCCGTGCCCTGGCGCGCATCTGCCTGATGACGTGGCTCGGGGTGCTCGCGTCCATTGCCGCGCTGGCCTGGCCGAACGCCGCCCAGGCGCAGACCACCATTCGCATCAAGGAGGTCGCGGCGGTGCAGGGCGTGCGCTCCAACCAGCTCACCGGCTTCGGCCTGGTGGTGGGCCTGGACGGCACGGGCGACCAGACCACGCAGATGGCCTACACCTCCCAGGGCATGAGCAACTACCTGCAGCAGCTCGGCCTGAACCTGCCGCCCGACGCCAAGCTGCAGTTCAAGAACGTGGCCGCCGTCATGGTCACCGCGCAACTGCCCGCCTTCGCTCAGCCTGGCCAGCACATCGACGTGACCGTGTCCTCCATGGGCAACGCCAAGTCGCTGCGCGGCGGCACCCTCATCAGCACGCCGCTCAAGGGCGCCGACGGCGAGATCTACGCGCTCGCCCAGGGCAACCTGGTGGTCGGTGGCGCGGGCGCGTCCGCCGGCGGCAGCAAGGTGCAGATCAACCACCTGAGCGCCGGGCGCATTCCCGCCGGCGCGCAGGTCGAGCGCGCTGTGGAGACCGACTTCGCGCTCGGCGAGACCATCGACCTGGGCCTCAACGCGTTCGACTTCCAGACCGCGCGCCGCGTGGCCGAGGCGATCAACAGCCGCATGGGCGCGGGCGTGGCCAGCGCCATCGACGGCCGCGTGGTGCGCCTGCGCGCGCCGGCCAGCACCCACGCGCGCGTGGGCTTCCTGGCCGAGGTCGAGGAGATCCCGCTCGAAGCCGTGATCCCCGTGGCCAAGGTCATCATCAACACCCGCACCGGCTCCATCGTCATGAACCAGGCCGTCACCCTCAGCCCGGTGGCGGTGGCGCACGGCAACCTGTCGGTGAGCATCGGCTCCACCCCGATCATCAGCCAACCCAACCCGCTGGGCCGGGGCGAGACCGTGGTCGCCGAGCAGGCCAGCATCGAGATCAGCCAGCAGGCCGGTGTCCTGGTCCAGATGGACGCCGCGCCCAAACTGGCCGACCTGGTGCGCATGCTCAACGGCCTGGGCGCCACGCCGCAGGACCTGCTGGCGATCCTGCAGGCCATCAAGGCCGCCGGCGCGATGAACGCCGAGCTGGAAGTCATATGACCACCCCCGTTGCTTGCTCGCTGCGCGTAGCCGCATCCCCCCTCAAGGGGGCAACACCAGCGGCCCGGCGAAACCGGTTCCGCGGTGTTTCTGGACGGGAGCCCTTCGCTTCGCCGGGGAGGTTGATGTGAACACCTCTTCCTTGTCCCCCCGGGGCCTCGCGATCGATCCGAACGCGTTGAATGCGCTCAAGCACAGCGCGGGCGGGCAGGGCGACAAAACCGCGCTCAAGGAAGCCGCCAGGCAGTTCGAGTCGCTGTTCATGCGCGAGCTGATCAAGAGCATGCGCGAGGCCACGCAGAAATCCGGCCTGCTCGACAGCGGCAACGCCGATCTCGGCACGGACTTGCTCGACCAGCAGCTCGCGGTGCAGCTCTCCGGCCTGCCCGGTGGTCTGTCGGAGGCGATCGAGCGGCAACTCGGCCAGCAGATCAAGGGGTCCGGCGCGCCGGGCGCGGCCGGCGCCGACCCGCTGCCCCCGCGCGGCGCGTCCAGCACGCTGGAGCGGGTGCCTGCCGGGCCGCGCTCGGCGAACTTCGTGCAGCAGCACAGCGAGGCCGCCGCCGCCGTGGCGCGCGAGTCGGGCATTCCGGCCAGCTTCATGATCGGCCAGGCCGGGCACGAAACCGGCTGGGGCAGGAGCGAAATCCGCCACGCCGACGGCTCGCCGTCGCACAACCTGTTCGGCATCAAGGCCACCGGCGGCTGGAAGGGCAAGGTCGCCGAGATCACCACCACCGAGTACATCGACGGCGAGCCGCGCAAGGTCACCGCCAGGTTTCGCGCCTACGACTCCTACGCCGACTCGTTCCGCGACTACGCCCGCCTGATCGGCCAGAGCCCGCGCTACAACGAGGTCATGGGCCAGCTCGACTCCGTGCAGGGTTTCGCCAGCGGGCTGCAGCAGGCCGGCTATGCCACCGACCCCCAGTACGCGGCCAAGCTCAGCCGCGCCATCAACATGACCCTGAGCCTGCAGCGCGCGCAGGGCTGAGATGGTTGAACGGAGTCCAGCATGTCATCCCTGAGCATCGGCGCCAACGCGCTCACTACCAACCTGGCGGCGCTGCAGGTCATCGGCCACAACATCGCCAACGTCAACACGGTCGGCTACTCGCGCCAGACCGTGCAGCTCGAGACCGCCGGCTACCAGAAATTCGGCAACGGCTACTTCGGCAAGGGCGTGAACATCGCCACCGTCGAGCGCACGCACGACGCCTACCTCACGCGCGAAGCCCAGCTCACCGCCGCGCTGGCCTCGGCGGACGCGATCCGCTACACGCGGCTGCAGCAGCTCGAGAGCCTGTTCCCGATCGGCGAGGGTGGCCTGGGATCGGCGATGAACAGCATGCTCAACGCCTGGGGCGACGTGAGCTCCTCTCCCTCCAACCTCACCGCGCGCGTGGTCGCCATCGCCCGCGCCGAGGAATTCGCCGGCCGCCTGCGCGACACCGCGGGCCAGCTCGACGTGCTGCGCAGCAACACCTACCAGCAAGTCGAGGGCGCGGTCTCGGTGGTGAACCGGCTCGCCGGCGACCTGGCTTCGGTCAACCAGCGCATCATCGAGACACAGGGCAGCAACCACACCCCCAACGACCTGTTCGACCAGCGCGACCAGTTGCTCAGGGAGCTCAGCCAGTACATCCAGCTCAGTACCGTGCCGGGCGAGGGCGGCAGCGTCAACGTCTTCGTCGGCGGCAGCCAGCCGCTGGTGCTCGGCCAGAACGCGCAGCGGCTCGCCGTCGGCCGCGACAGCGCCGATCCCACGCGGGTGCAGGTGTCGTTCCAGCACGCCGGCGTGTCCACGCCGCTGGCGGATGCCAGCCTCGGCGGCGGCGAGATCGCCGGCCTTGTCAACTTCCACAACCAGGATCTGAAGGAAGTGGAGAACGTGCTCGGCCGCATGGCGCTCGCCGCGGCGGTGTCGATCAACGGGCAGCACGCGCTCGGCGTGGACCTGCAGGGCAACCCGGGGCAGGACTTCTTCGTGCCGCCGCCGGCGGCCGTCGCGCTCGGCGCGGACACCAACACCGGCAACGCCAGCATCGGCGCCAGCGTGAGCGACCCGACGGCGTTGATGGCGTCGGACTACGAGATCCGCTACGAGATCAGCGGCGACGTGAGCGTGGTGCGCCTGTCCGACGGGCAGGTCACGGTGGTGCCGGGCCTGCCCGCCACCATCGATGGGCTGGACTTCAGCCTCGACGCCGGCGCGGGCGCCATCGGCGACCGCTACGTGGTTCGCCCGTACGCCGCCGTGGCGCGGGACATCCAGCTCGCCATCGGCTCGCCCGACCGGCTGGCCGCGGCCAGCCCGGTGCAGGTCGAGCCGGGCGTGGACAACGCCGGCGGCCTGAGCATCGAGAGCCTGTACCCGGTGGCCGGGTCGCCCAACCTCACCGACCCGGTGACGATCACCTTCCAGGCCGACGGCACCTTCACCGCCACCGGCCTGGGCCCCGGCAACCCCGCGCCCGACAACCCCGGCCCGCCCGCCACCTACAACTTCCTGCCCGGCCAGCCGATCGAATTCAACGGCTGGAGCCTGTCGCTGCGCGGCAGCCCCGCCGACGGCGACACCTTCAGCGTCTCGGCCGCCCCGGCGGGCTCGATTGCCCAGAACGCGGGCAACGCCGAGGGCGTGCTCGCCCTGCGCGACCGCGCCACCTTCGAGGGCGTGGCCCTTGCCGACGGCTACATCAGCCTGGTCTCCGAGGTCGGCACGCGGGTGCAGTCGGCCCGGTTCGCCACCGAATTCTCCAGCAGCGTGGCCAGGAGCGCCGAGACCGCGCGCGCCAACGTGGCTGGCGTGAACCTGGACGAGGAGGCCGCGCGCCTGCTGCAGTTCCAGCAGGCCTACCAGGCCGCGGCCAAGTTCCTGCAGGTGGCCCAGAGCACCTTCGACAGCCTGCTGCAGACCGTGGGCCGCTGAGCAAGAAGGACGATCCCATGCGAGTTTCCACCGCCAACAGCTACGACAACACCGTGGCTTTGCTGACCCGACGGCAGGCCGAACTGGCCGCGCAGCAGGAACGTCTGGCCACCGGCAAGCGCGTGCTCAAGGCCAGCGACGACCCGGTCAGCGCCACGCTGTCGGAGACCGCGCAGGCCCGCAAGACCCGGGTCGAAGCCGATCTGCGCGCCCTCGATGCCTCCCGCACCAGCCTGCAGCAGGCCGAGAGCGCGCTGGCCGAGTCGGGCGATCTGATCCAGCGTATCCGCGACCTCGTCGTCGCCGCCGGCAACGGCAGCTTCACCGACAGCGAACGCGCGGACCTGGCGCACCAGATCGAAGGCCTGCGCGAGCAACTCATCGACGTCGCCAACCGCAAGGACAACGCGGGCCGCACCCTGTTCGGCGGCCTGGGCGGATCGGCCACGCCGTTCGTCGACCTCTACACCCCCACCGGCGCCGGCGTGCAGTTCGAGGGCCTTCGCGGCCAGGCCGCCGCAGGCGCCACCTCGCTGCCGCAGGCGCTCGACGGCAACGCGATCTGGATGCGCGTGCCCGGCGGCAACGGCAGCTACACGCTCGACCTCGGCGCGGGCAACACCGGCAGCGTGAGCACCAGCGTGGGCACGGTCACCGACCCCGCCGCCCTCACCGGCGACGAATACCGCATCGACTTCGCCGAAGTGGCCGGCGAGATGCAGTTCACCGTGGTCAACGTCACCACGCCGGCCAGCAACCCCATGGCCGGACTGACCGGCGTGCCCTACGTCGAAGGCCTGTCGGTGCAGTTCGACGGCCTGGTGATCCGGCTCGACGGCACGCCCGCCGACGGCGACCAGATCGGGGCCGTGCCCAGCACGCCCACCGACATCTTCAGCGTGGCGCAGAACGCGATCGACGTGCTGCGCACCACAGGCCCCGGCCACGATGCCCTGCGCACCACCGAGCTGGCCCGCGTCCTGACCGAGCTCGACGCCGGACACGACCGCGTGCTGCTCGCGCGCGGCCGGGCCGGCGATTGGCTCAACCGCGGCGATTCGATGGAAGCCTCGATGGACGATCGCGTGTTGCACCACCAGGCCGAGCAGTCCCGCCTGGAAGACCTGGATCTGGTCAAGGGCATCTCCGACTTCCAGGCCCAGCAACTGGGACTGGAGGCCGCCCTCAAGTCGTATGCCCAGGTGCAGCGGCTCTCGCTGTTCCAGGTGATCAACTGATTTCCTTGCCTGGCGCGCTTTCATGAGCCACACCGTCCTGGACAGCATCGCCATGGGCTACCAGCTCGTGTGGAACCGTGCCCGGCAACTGGCGGCGGTGCGCCTGGAGGTGCGCACCCTGCACCCCGAGGCGGTCGATGCCGCGCACCTCATGCAGGTGCTCGGCGACGACTGGCCCGAGAGCGCGCCGGTGCTCATCATCGCTCCCGAATCGCCCACGCTGCTGCGCCAGGCGCTGGTCTGCGATCCGGTCCAGAACACCTGGCTGGAAGTGCCCGAGCGGCTGTTCGCGGGGCAGGAGCGGCTGGCCCAGCTGGCCATGGCCGCGCGCAAAGGGCACAAACTGCTGCGCCGCGCCAGCCTCTCGGGCCTGCGCGGCGCAACCCCGTCGGTGGACGTGCGCGGCCTGTTCGACATCGACCCCGAGGACGCCATCGCGGCCCTGCAATCCCGGGTCGATCCCCACCAGCCCCATCCGACCCGGCGCACGTCCACGCCGGTGGTCCCGGGCCACATCTACGCCGGCGTGGGCAGCCAGGTGCTGGCCCGGCATTGCCTGGACGACGTCGGCGCCTGGGGCCTGCTGGGCTGGCCCGACGAGGACGTGCTGCACGCGCACCGCCACCGGCCGCCGGTCTGCGACGCCGGCGTCATCTCGCAGGTGCGCGCGGCCATCGCCGAGGACTGCTCGCTCGACCACCTCGAGCGCCTGATCCGCCAGGACCCGGTGCTGGTCTACCGCATCCTCATGCTCGTCAACTCGGCGGCCTACGGACTCGGACGCGAAATCGACTCCCTGCGCCATGCCCTCATGATGCTGGGCCTCATCGCGCTCGGCCGCTGGCTGCAGGACCTGCCCGAGGACCCCGACCCCGATCCCGATCTGCACCCGGTGCGCCACGCCATGGTCATGCGCTCGCGGCTGGCCCAGCACCTGCTGGGCCACGGCTCCGACAACAACCTGCGCGCCGAGGTCTACGCCACGGCGATGTTCGCCCAGCTCGACCGCCTGATGCACCAGCCCCTGGCCGATCTGCTGACCAAGCTGCCGCTGTCGGGCCGCGTGTACGACGCCGCGCTGCGCCACGACGGCCCGTACCACCCGTTGCTCGAAGTGGCCCGCGTGCAGGGCGAGCCGGGCGAGCTGCGGCGGCTGTCGGCGGTGTGCCACCAGCACGAAATCAGCCTGGAGCACGCCAACCGCTCGCTCATCCGCATGCTCGCCACGGGGTGAGTGGGGGGGAGGGGAGCACCCCCCTGCGCCGCTTTGCGGCGCTTGGAGGGGGGACGGCATCTCGGGCCGGCGG
>CAZFOT010000106.1:0-11389 GCA_964520365.1 uncultured Hydrogenophaga sp. | reverse complement strand
CACCATCCGCATCCCGGTGCACATGATCGAGACCATCAACAAGATGAACCGCATCAGCCGCCAGCACCTGCAGGAGTTCGGCTTCGAGCCCGATGCGTCCATCCTGGCCGAGAAGATGGAGATGCCCGAGGACAAGATCCGCAAGATCATGAAGATCGCCAAGGAGCCGATCTCGATGGAAACCCCCATCGGCGACGACGACGACTCGCACCTGGGCGACTTCATCGAAGACCAGGCCAACACCGCGCCCATCGAGGCCGCGATGCAGGCCGGCCTGCGCGAAGTGGTCAAGGACATCCTCGACAGCCTCACGCCGCGCGAGGCCAAGGTGCTGCGCATGCGCTTCGGCATCGAGATGTCCACCGACCACACGCTGGAGGAAGTGGGCAAGCAGTTCGACGTGACGCGCGAGCGCATCCGCCAGATCGAGAGCAAGGCGGTGCGCAAGCTCAAGCACCCGAGCCGCTCGGACAAGCTGCGCAGTTTCATCGACTCGTTGTAGGCGTGCCCACCCCCGCGCCGCGCCTGCGGCGCGGCATCCTGGCCATGGTGGGTGCCATGGCGTGCTTCGTGGCCAAGCACACGCTGGTCAAGGTCCGTCAAACGTGGTGTAGTCTTTTCCTTTCCGCCACCGTTCGAGGAGACAGACCATGGACCGTCGCGCACTGCTGCTGGGTTCCGTCGGCACACTCGCCCTGGCAGCCAGCCTGCCAGGCCCCCTGTGGGCGCAAGACACCGGACTGATCACCGCCCGCGTTCCCGGCACCGACCAGCCGCTGCCGGTCATCGGCATCGGCACCGCCCGGCGCTATGCCGACCCGGACGGCGACCAGGCCATGGCCGCGCTCAAGGCCACCGTGGCGCGCTTCGTCGAACTCGGCGGCCGGGTGATCGATACCGCGCCGTCCTATGGCCGGGCCGAGGCCGTGATCGGGCAACTGGTGCAGGAACTGGGCGTGCGCGAGCGCGTGTTCCTCGCCACCAAGGTGGGCGCCGACAACCGCGCCGAGGGCCTGGCACAGATCGAGCAGAGCTTCGCCAGCCTGCGCACCGACCGCATCGACCTGATCGCCGTGCACAACCTGCGCGACATCGACAACCAGCTCGCCAGCCTGCGCGACCTCAAGGCCGCGGGCCGCATCCGCGCGCTGGGCGCGACGACCTCGTTCGACCGCCAGTACGCCGACTTCGAGGCCATGATGCGCCGCCAGCCGCTGGACCTGATCCAGGTCGACTACGCGCTGGACAACCGGCGCACCGCCGAGCGCATCCTGCCGCTGGCCCAGGACAAAGGCCTGGCCGTCATGATCAACCTGCCGTTCGGGCGGGGGCGGCTGTTCCAGGCCACCCAGGGCCGGCCGCTGCCGGACTGGGCGGGCGAGATCGGCGCCCGGACCTGGGCGCAGGTCTTCCTGAAGTACATCGTCTCTCACCCCTGCCGCCCCATCGCCGTTCCCGGCACCGCCCAGGTGCGCTATGTCGACGACAACCTGGCCGCCGCGCGCGCGCCCCTGCCCGACGCCGCGCTGAGGCGGCGCATGGAGCAGTATGTCGACGCGCTCTGACGCCGGCGTACCGACCCGTCAGCCCCTTGCCGCCCTGCTGAAGGTCCGGCCCGAAGAGCGGGCCGCCCTGGTCGGCGGCTTTCTGCTCTTCTTCCTGCTGTTCGCGAGCTACTTCATGCTGCGGCCGGTGCGCGAGACCTTCGGCATCGCGGGCGGCGTGCGCAACCTGCAGTGGCTGTTCACCGGCACCTTCGTCGCCACCCTGGTCGTGGTGCCGGTCTACGGCTGGGCCGCATCCCGCCTGCCGCGCCGCCGGCTGCTGCCCATCTGCTACCTCTTTTCCGCCGCCGTCATGGCCGGCTTCGCGGCCTCGCTGTGGATCAGCCCCGGCAACGTCTGGGTGGGCCGGGCCTTCTACATCTGGGTGTCGGTCTTCAACCTGTTCGTGATCTCCATCGCGTGGAGCCTGATGGCCGACCTGCTCGACCGCGACCAGAGCCAGCGGCTGTTCGGCCCCATCGCCGCGGGCGCCAGCCTGGGCGGGCTGGCCGGCCCGCTGCTCAGCGGCTCGCTGGTCGCGCCGCTGGGAGAAGCCGGCCTGCTGCTGCTGTCCACGGGGTTGCTGCTGTCCACGCTGGCGTGCGTGGCCTGGCTGCTGCGCTGGCGCGACCGGCAGCCCGAGCGCCGCGATGCCGCCGCGCCCGAGCGCATCGGCGGCTCCATCTGGGGCGGCCTGAAGCTGATCGCCGCCACGCCCTACCTGCTCGGGGTGTCGGTCTTCGTGCTGCTGCTGACCTCGGTCAGCACCTTCCTCTACCTCGAACAGGCCCGCATCGTGGCCGAGACCTTCACCGACCGCACGCGCCAGACCCAGGTGTTCAGCGCCATCGACGCGACGGTGCAGGCTTCCACCATCTTCATCCAGCTCTTCCTGACCGGCCGGCTGGCGCGGTGGCTGGGCGTGGGCGTGCTGCTGACGGCGGTGCCGGTGGTCATGGTGTTCGGCTTCGGCCTGCTGGCCTTCGCGGCCACCTTCCCGGTGCTGGTGGCCGTCATGTTCGTGCGCCGGGTGGGCGAATACGCCCTGGTGCGCCCGGGACGGGAAATGCTCTTCGCCCCCCTGGATGCCGAAACCAAATACAAGGCGAAGAACACCATCGACACCTTCGTCTACCGCGGCGGCGACGCGCTCTCGGCCTGGCTGAGCGCCGCGGTGGCCGCCGTCGGTTCAACCGCCGCCGTGGCGCTGCTGGGTGCTGCCATCGCGGCCGCCTGGGCCTGTGTGGGCGCTGCCATCGGGCGCAGGCATGACATGAACACCCCCCTGCGCCGCTGACGCGGCTTCCCCCCTCTCTGGCGCGCCCTTGGGGCGCTTGGAGGGGGGACGGCATCTCGGGCCGGCAGAGCCGGACCCTTGGTGCCCCTGGATCTTGCGCTGCTTCGTTCGTTGCGGGCCGTGCTCCGGCGCGGTCATACGTTGGAAGCGAACCGCCTCACTCCACTTCCAGCGCCATCACCGCCGTGGCCGTGTTGGAAATCGGAATATGGTAATTGCTGTGCAGGCGGCGCACCCTGGGGCCGGCGGCGGTGAGCGCGGCGCGCATGGCCAGCCACTGCAGCAGCTCCACGCCCTGGGTGCCGGCCTTCTCCACGATCTCGTGGATGCTGAACTGCGTGGCCCACTCGGGGTTGCTCTCCAGGCTGTCGATGAACTGCAGGTCGAAGGCCTTGTTGATGAAGCCGGCGCGCTCGCCGTCGAGCTGGTGGCTCAGGCCGCCGGAGGCGATCACCGCCACCTTCTTGCCGCTGTCCCACGACCGGATCGCCTCGCCCACCGCCTTGCCCATGGCGTAGACGCGGCCGGCCCTGGGCAGCGGGAACTGCACGGTGTTGATGCACACCGGCACCACGGTCACGGGGCAGTCGCCCTCGGGCCAGAACAGCTTGAGCGGCAGCGTGCAGGCGTGGTCCACCAGCATCTCCTGGCAGCTCACGATGTCGAATTCCTTGTCGACCAGGGTGTTGATGATGTGCCAGGACAGGTCCACCTCGCCTTTGAACGGCGGCAGCGTGGGGATGCCCCAGCCTTCGTCGGCGTTGCGGTATTCGGGCGCGGCGCCCACGGCGAAGGTGGGCATCTTGTCGAGGAAGAAGTTCAGGCCGTGGTCGTTGTAGAACATCACCACCACGTCCGGCCTTTCCTGGTCCAGCCATTCGCGGATCGGCGGGAAGCCGTCGAAGAAGGGTTTCCAGTAGGGCTCGTTCTGCTGGCCCCTGTGGATCGCGCCGCCGATAGCGGGAATGTGGGAAGTGCCGAGGCCGCCGATGAGTTGCGCCATGTGAGTTTCTCCAGGAATTCATTGGCCCGCGGCCACGAGCCTGGCCTTGAACTGCGCTTTGGTCATGCCCGTCTGCTGGGCGCCGATGTCCTGCATGTCGAGCTTGAAGATGCCGGCGAACTTGGCCAGGTAGTAGGCGTTGCCGCCCGCGGCGATGAGCTGCAGCACGTTGCGCACGCGGATGGCGGCAGCCTGCTGCTCGTTCAGGCCGTACTGCTTCATGTAGGCCTCCTCGTCGGCCACGAAGGCGTTGCGGTTGGCTTCGTCGTTGAACGAGAAGCACATCTTGTTGAGGGCATAGCCTTTTCGGGCCTGCTCGCCATCGAACGGCGTGGTGCCGGGAATCCGGGGCAGCGGTGCGCTCATGGGGGTCTCCTGGTTGATGCAAGTCAGGCAGGCAGTATGGCGACGCCATTGCCAAAGATAAACCGATGAATAATCATTGGACCCATGAATGAATTCGATTGGTCGGACCTCGACGCTCGGCTGCTGCAGTGGCTGGTGGCCGTGGTGGACACCGGCAGCATCACCGCGGCGGCGCAGCGCCTGGGCGTGACGCAGTCGGCCGTGAGCCACCAGCTGGACAAGCTGCGCGGCATCACCGGCGACGCGCTGTTCGTGAAGAGCGGGCGCGGCATCGTGGCCACCGCGCGCGCCGAGGCCATGGCGGTGCAGGCGCGCGAACTGCTGGGCCAACTGGAGCGTTTTGCCCGCTCGGGCGACTTCGATCCGGTGCGCTGGCACACCACCTTCACCATCGCCGCCAACGATCTGCAGCGCGACACGCTGCTGCCCGCCCTGGCCCTGAGGCTGGCCGACCAGGCGCCCGGCGTGGTCCTGCGCGTGGTCCCATCCAACGTGCCCACGCTGGACATGCTGCGGCAGGAGCACTGCCAACTGGTGATCAGCCCGCGCCCGCCCGAGGGCAGCGACATCCTGCAAAAGCGCCTGTTCCAGGACCGCTACCGCGTGTTCTACGACCCCCTGGCGCGCGACGCGCCCCGCACCAGGGCCGAGTACCTCGCGGCCGACCACGTGACCGTGGTGTACGAACCCCGCCGCGCACTGGACCTGGACACCGAACTGGCGCAGCGCGGCGTGCAGCGCCGCTTCACCGTGCTGGTGCCGGGCTTCGCGGGGCTGCCGCCTTTCCTCCGCGGCAGCCGGCGCCTGGCCACCGCGCCCGGGCTGCTGCACATGCACCTGATGCAGGGGCTGGCCAGCGCCAGGGTGCCCGTCCCCTGCCCGGCCCTGCCGATGTACATGGTCTGGCATCTGCGCCACCAGCAGGATCCCGCACACCGCTGGCTGCGCGAGCAGGTGGAAGCGGTCGCTGCGCCGCTGCGATGAAGGCAAGCCGCCTCAGCCCGGCAGCAGCGTGACCGTGACCGCCAGCCCCGGCCGCGCATTGCGCACCGCGAACGTGCCGCCGTGCGCCTGGGCCACCAGGCGGCACAGGTACAGGCCCAGGCCCACGCCGCCGGCGGCGCGGGTGCGGGCGGTGTCGGGGCGGAAGAAGGCCTGGGCCAGGTGTTGCAACTGGTCGTCGGGCACGCCGGGGCCGAAATCGCGCACTTCGAGTTCGATGCCCTGCCCCGCTTCGAGCGCGCGGATGTGCAGCTCCACCGGCATGGGCACGCCGGCGCTGTGACGCAAGGCGTTGTCGAGCAGGTTGCGCAGCAGCAGGCGCACGCGGGTGCGGTCCAGTGCAAGGGTGGGCACGCCCAGTGCCGCGTGCACGGCGATGGCGCGGGCCGCGGGCCGGGTGGTGGCGAGTTCGTCGATCAACCCATGGGCGAGCGCCACGGGGTCGGTGGCTTCGCGGTTCAGCGCCTGGTGGCGCCCGGCCAGGCGTTCGCTCTCCAGCAGGTCGCTGATCAGGCGGGCCATCTCACCCAGGTCGCTCAACAGGGCCTGCCGCTGGGCCAGCACCTCGGGGGTTTCCGGCAGCAGTTCGGTGTTGAGGCGCGCGCGCGTGAGCGGGCTGCGCAGTTCATGGCTGATGGCCAGCAGCAGCGTGCGCTGGGCTTCGAGCATCTGGTGGATGTCCTGCCCCATGGTGTTGATGGTGGCGGCGAGCTCGCCCAGTTCATCGGGTCCCTTGGGGTGCCGCACGGGAATCGGCTGGCCGAAATCGCCCGCGCCGAAACGCAGCGCCCCCTGGCGGATGTGGTCTAGCGGGCGCAGCAGGCGGCGCACGTACAGGAAGGCGATCAGCGTGAGGATCAGCAGTGCGGCGAGTGTGTAGCCCACCAGCTTGGGGCGGCGCTCGAACGCGGCCTCGTTCAGACCGAACTCGATGCGGTGGCCGTCGGCGGTCGTGCGCTGCAGGAGTTGCTGCCAGTCCTGGTCTTCGCCCCAGCCGGCATCGTCCCCGTGATCGCGGCCACGCGGCCGGTCACGCAGCCAGTGGGGGCGCTGTTGGTCCGGGTGCGACCGCCAGTTGATCTGCGGGCCGACGATGTCCACCGTGAGCGGCAGGCGCTGTGTGAGCGCCTGCGCGCGCTCGATGCCGGGACTGCCTCCGGCGGCGATCTCGGCGGCGAGCCGGTCCACATAGTCCATGAGCAGCGGACGCGCGGCCTCGCGCCAGCCGATCGAGAACGCCTTCTGCGCGCCACTGATGAAGGTGAACGACATGGCCATGGCCAGCAGCAGGAACACCATCACCATGCGCAGCTTGATCGAACAGCGCACCGCGCGGAACGCGCGGCGGTACCAGGGCAGCGGTGGTGTCATGGCCCGAGCTTGCGCAGCGCCAGCGAGTAGCCCGCGTTGCGCAGCGTCTTGATGCAGTCCAGCGGTTCGAGCTTCCTGCGCAGGCGGCTGACCACGATGTCGACCGCGCGGGTGTAGAGCTCGGCCTCGTGGCCGCGCAGCTGGTTGAGGATGTCGTCGCGGCTGAACACGCGGCCGCTTTCGCGCGCCAGCAGGTGCAGCAGGTCGAACTCGGTGCTGGTGAGCTCCACGGCCTCGCCCTGGCGCAGCACGCTGCGCCGGGCGGGGTCGATGGTGAGGCCCTCGAAGGCCAGCACGCCCGGCATCGTCTGCGCGGCGCCCGGGCCGTTGCGGCCATTGTGCCGGCGCAGCACGGTCTGGATGTGCGCGACCAGTTCGCGCGGCTCGAAAGGTTTGGGCAGGTAGGCGTCGGCGCCGAGTTCGAGGCCCACCACGCGGTCCATCACGTCACCGCGTGCGGTGAGCATGACGATGGGAATGTCGCTTTCCTTGCGGATGGCGCGGCACAGTTCGAAGCCGTCCATCTCGGGCAGCATCACGTCCAGGATGGCGGCGTCGAAGCCGCCGCCGCGCAGCCGGGCCAGGCCCTCGCTGGGCCGCAGGGCGTGCACCAGTTCCAGCTCGAAGCGCTGGAAGTAGGTGGCGAGCGGGGGCCCCAGTTGTTCGTCGTCGTCGATCAGCAGAACGCGGTGCATGCGGCATTCTCACATCACCGGCCCGGCCGCTGCCCGGCTGAGGGTGCGGTGGCGCAGGATGAGACGGCGCAGGCGGCGCTGCGCGGCCAGGTCGAGCGCGTCGTAGCGCTCGGCCGTGGCCAGCAGCTCGGGCAGCACCGGCATCGCCGCGCCGGGCGCCTGGCGCGACAGGCGCGACCACAGCCACAGGGCGTGCTCGCGGTCGAAGCGCGGACCCCACACCATGGCCAGCACTTCCTCGTGCGGGTTGGGCATCTGCGCCAGCAGGGCCGGACCGTGCTCGCGCAGGGGCCGCACCATGGGTTGCAAGGCGGGCGACATGGCGCGAGCCCTCAGCCCCGGCCCCACCAGCCGCGGCGCTTCTCCATCCGCTCGCGCACCTGGGCCTGCTGAGCGGGCGTGAGGCTGTCGTAGAAATCGGCCATGGCGGCGATCACGCGCGGGCCGCCGGCCTGCACGCTCTGGGTCTTCTGCTCCAGCAGGGTCTGGGCGCGAGCGCGGTCGAACTTCTCGCCGGCGACGAGGGCCTTCACCTCGGTGCGCGGATCGGCGCCGTCGCCCCGCAAGGCCTTGCGCTGCGCGATCATCTCGTCGGCCAGCACCCCCAGCTTCTGCTTCTGCGCCTCGTCGAGCTCCAGCTTGCGGCTGACTTTCTCGATCGCCTTGCCGCGCACTTCGGCCACGCGCTCGTCGCTCCAACCGCCGCCGTGGCGGTGTTCCCCGCGCGATCCGCAGGCGGCGAGGCCGCCCGCCAGCACCGTGGCGCCGAGGGCGCCGATGAGGGTTCGTTGGATCCAGGTTTTCATGACGGTGTCCTTTCAGGGGACTGTTGAACATGACCGTCATGGTGCCGCCCGACCTGCCCCGGCGGGTGTCGGCGCGGTCTCGATTTTTTTCAGTTTGTATCGGCGCGGCCTCGCCCGGGGCGGATTGCTACAGTGGCGGTTGCACCACTGCGCGACACGCCCCGACCATGACCGCCTCCCCCGCCACCATCCGCCTCACCCAGTACAGCCACGGCGCCGGATGCGGCTGCAAGATCAGCCCCCAGGTGCTCGATGTCATCCTCGCCGGCAGCGGCGCGCAGCACCTGGACCCGCACCTGTGGGTGGGCAACGCCTCGCGCGACGATGCCGCCGTCTACGCGCTGGACGGCGAGCGCGGTGTCGTCTCGACCACCGACTTCTTCATGCCCATCGTCGACGACCCGTTCGATTTCGGGCGTATCGCGGCCACCAACGCCATCAGCGACATCTACGCCATGGGCGCCGACCCGCTGATGGCCATCGCCTTCCTCGGCTGGCCGATCAACGTGCTGCCCCCCGAAGTGGCGCGCGAGGTGGTGCGCGGCGGCCGCGCCATCTGCGACGAGGCCGGCATTCCGCTGGCGGGTGGCCACTCCATCGACGCGCCCGAGCCCATCTTCGGCCTGGCCGTCACCGGCGTGGTGGACAAGCGCCACATCAAGCGCAACGACACCGCCACCGCCGGCTGCCGCCTCTACCTCACCAAGCCGCTGGGCATCGGCATCCTGACCACCGCCGAAAAGCAGTCCCGACTGCGCCCCGGCGACGTGGGCGTGGCGCGCGACTGGATGTGCACCCTCAACCGCCCCGGCCGTGCCTTCGGGCGACTGGCCGGCGTCAAGGCCATGACCGACGTGACGGGTTTCGGCCTGCTCGGCCACCTGGTCGAGATGGCCGAGGGCAGCGGGTTGACCGCGTTGCTGGACGAGGCGGCCGTGCCGCGCCTGCCCGGCATCGACCACTACCTGGCGCTGGGCACCGTGCCTGGCGGCACGCAGCGCAACTTCGACAGCTATGGCCACAAGGTCGCGCCGATCACACCCCGGCAAAAACAGCTGCTGTGCGACCCGCAGACCAGCGGCGGCCTGCTGGTCGCCGTGAGCCCCGAAGGCGAAACCGGGTTCCTGGCCACGGCGCGGGAGGCCGGGCTCGACCTGGCTCCCATCGGCGTGCTGGCCGAGCGACAGACGCATTGCGTTCAGGTGCGCTGATGCAGCCTGGCACGCCGCTCGAAACCGCCGACTGGCAACGCCTGCTTCTGCAAGGCCTGCCCCTGGCCGACGTGCGGGCGCCGGTGGAATTCGCCAAGGGCGCGTTCCCAGGCGCGGTCAACCTGCCGCTGATGGACGACGCCGAGCGCCACGCCGTCGGCCTGTGCTTCCGCCAGCAGGGCCAGCAGGCCGCCATCGAGCTCGGTCACCGGCTGGTCTCGGGCACGGTGAAAGCCGAGCGCATCGCGGCCTGGGCCTCATTCGCCCGGGCGCACCCCGATGGTCTCATCTACTGCTTGCGCGGGGGACTGCGTTCGCACATCGCCCAGCAGTGGCTGGCCGAGGCCGGCATCCGATATCCGCTGGTCGCGGGCGGCTACAAGGCGCTGCGCCACACCTTGATCGAGGCCCTGGAAGCGGCTGCCACCCAGTGCGGCCTGACGGTGCTGGGCGGCATGACCGGCACCGGCAAGACCGATCTGCTGGTGCAACTGGCCCACGGCATCGACCTCGAAGGCCATGCCCACCACCGCGGCTCCAGCTTCGGAGCGCACCCGCAGGGCCAGCCCACGCAGATCGATTTCGAGAACCGCCTGGCCATCGACCTGCTGCGCAAGCGCGCTGCCGGGATGGCGCATTTCGTGCTGGAAGACGAGGGCCGGCACATCGGGCGCTGCGGGATGCCGCCCACGCTGCGCGAGCGGCTCGCCGCCGCGCCGCTGGTGTGGCTGGAAGCCCCGTTCGAAGCGCGCGTCGATCGCATCCTGCGCGACTACGTGATCGGCCAGCAGGCCGCCTTCGCGGCGTTGCACGGCCCCGAACAGGCGTTCGATCGGCTCTCGGCCCACCTGCTGCACAGCCTGGACAAAACCGCGAAGCGCCTGGGTGGCGAACGCCACCAGCGCATCCGCGCCCACCTGCAGGAGGCCCTGACCCGCCATCAGGCCGGTGACACCCAGCCCCACCGTGTCTGGATCGCGGCGCTGCTGCACGGGTACTACGACCCGATGTACCGCTTCCAGCGGCAGCAGCAGGCCCACCGCATCGTGTTCACGGGCGACGCGGCCGGCGTGCTCGACTGGCTGCGCCGGCTCGGCTGAGCGCCGGCCCTCAGAGGGTGTAAACAGAATCAAATCTGAGAAGCGATTCTGTTTACACCCTCTCAGAACACCTCGGTGTCCACCTCGCTGTTGGCCTGCGCGCTGTAGCGGTCGCCGTGCACCGTGTGCTGGTTGATCAGCGCGTTCAGACGCGCGATCGCGTCGGCGGGCAGCTTCACATGCACCGCGCCGAGGTTGTCCAGCAGGTGCTCCACGCTGGTGGTGCCGGGAATGGGCAGGATGTCATCGCCCTGGTGCAGCAGCCAGGCGACCGCCAGTTGCGGCGGCGTGCAGCCGATCTCGGCCGCAAGGGCGTTGTAGGCCGGCAGCAGCGCCGTGTTCCTGGCGTGGTTCTCCGGCGAGAAGCGCGGCATGGCACGGCGGATGTCCTTGGCGTCGAAGGCGTTCACATCCAGCGGACCGCACAGGAAGCCGCGCGCCACCGGGCTGAAGGCGACGAAGCTCACCCCCAGCTCGCGGCAGGCCTGCAGCACCGCGATCTCGGGGTTGCGCGACCAGAGCGAGTACTCGGTCTGCAAGGCTGCGATGGGGTGCACCGCGTGCGCCCGGCGCAATGTGGCGGCCGACACCTCGGACAGGCCGACGGCCTGGACCTTGCCAGCGCGCACGAGGTCGCCGAGCGCGCCCACGCTGTCCTCGATCGGCACCTGCTTGTCCCAGCGGTGCAGGTAGTAGAGGTCGATCACGTCGGTGCGCAGGCGCTTGAGGCTCTGCTCGCAGCTCCACTTGAGCGTCTGCGGCCGGCCATCGACGACGCGCTTGCCATCGACCCCGTGCAGCCCGCCCTTGCTCGCGAGCGTGAACTTCGATCGGTGCGGCGCGAGCGCGCGGCCGACCAGTTCCTCGTTCGCGCCGAAGCCGTAGAGCGCCGCGGTGTCGAACAGCGTGACGCCGAGGTCCAGCGCCTCGCGCAGCAGCGCCTCGGCCGCCGCCGCCGGCGGCGGCGCGCCGTAGGCATGGCTCAGGTTCATGC
>CAZFOT010000105.1:0-11415 GCA_964520365.1 uncultured Hydrogenophaga sp. | reverse complement strand
CGATGGTGGGGATGGCGAGCACGCTGTTGACCGAGCTCATGTTGACGATGCTGCCGCCGCCACTCTGGGCCGCCATGGCGCGCGCCACCGCCTGGCCCATGAGGAACGAGCCCTTGAGGTTGACGCGCAGCACGGCGTCGAAGTCGTCCTCGGTCACGTCCAGGAAATCGGCCGCCTTGAAGATGCCGGCGTTGTTCACCAGCACGTCGATGCGGCCGTGCGCCGAGAGCGTCTGCGCCACCGCTGCGTCCACATCGCTTTTGAGGCCCACGTCGCAGCGCACGAACAGCGCGCCGAGTTCGGCGGCGAGTCGCTCGCCCGCCTCGGCGGCCACGTCGGCAATGACCACATGGGCGCCTTCGCGCGCGAAGCGCCGCGCGCAGGCTTCGCCGATGCCTTGCGCACCGCCGGTGACGATGACGCTGCGGCCCTGGTGGCCGAAATGCACCGGGTGGCCGGCGCCTGGGGGGGATGCGGTGGGCGTGTTCATCCGCGCATGTTACCGGCTGCCCGCGGTGGGAAGGTGAAGCGGGAGACGCCGTGGCCGTGCCGAAGGGCTTCCCTCAAACAGGGTATCGCTGCCGTGTCCGTTCCCTCGGCCAGGGGAAGCGCCGCGCAGGTCATCGGTCCAGTATCGGCACCCGGACCGGGGCAGGACCCGGCCGCTTCACCATTTTCAGGAGGACACCATGGCCAAGACCCCATCAACGAAGGCGACCGGCAAGGCCCGGATCGCCTTGAGCGTGCAGTTCGAACAGGCGGAAGAGGAAACCCCTTCCGCGCAGGCCTACCTGTTTTCGCAGGGCGGGCAGTTGCTGGCGCAGGCCGGCGTCGGCCCCAAGGGCGACGCCGGCCTGGCTTTCGAGTTGCCGTCCGTGCCCGCCGATCTGCGGCTGGTGGTTGCGCCGCCGGGCGACGCGCGCGAGGACGTGACGGCGGACGCCGTGCTGCAGCGCGGCGGCGTGGAGCAGCACCTGCGCTTCGATCCGAAACAGCCCGAATGGCAGGCGCAGCTGACGGTGTTCCCGGAGGTGTGGCGCTGCTGGCTGCGGGGCCTGTGCGTGGTGCGCGGGCAGGTGCTCAAGCGGGTGGAGCGCGACGGTGTCTCGGTGGACCGGCCGGTGTGCCGGGCCACGGTGGAGATCCACGAGGTCGATCCATTGCGCATCGTGATCCCGCGCCTGCCGCGCGACGTGCTCGGCCAGTTGCGCGACATCGTCACCGGCCGCGTGCCCTGGCCGCCCCTGCCCGAGCCGTTGCCTGGACCCTTCCCGGGCCCGGCGCCCGATCCCCTGCCCGTGGCGCGAAGCGCCATCGATCCGCTGCAGGCCCTGCACGCTGCCGTCGGCAATGAGCGGCTGCGCCACATGGCGCTCAGCGGCAGCGACCTGCTGTTCCAGAGCGAACTGCTTGCGAACGCCACGCTGGTGCGCCCGCTGCTGTGCTGGCTGCATCCGCGCCTGGTCACCACCCGGCTCATCGGCACCGCGGTCACCGACGCGTGCGGGAATTTCCGCCGCGTCATCTTCAAGTGCTGTTCGAGCGACCAGCCCGACCTCTACTTCAAGGTCCGGCAGCGCCTGTTCTGGGGCGTGGACGTGACGCTGCACGCGCCCACGCCGGTGTCCTGCCACACCTGGTGGGACTACCCCTGCGGCAGCGAAGTGACGATCTACGTGCGGCATCCGCTGGCGGCCACCTGCAACCCGTGCCCGCCGGTGGTGGCGGGCCGAAACTGGGTGCTGTTCATGGCCATCGGCAACCATCCGCTGAGCCGCATCCATGGCACCGGGCAAAGCCTGGTGAGCGCCACCACGCCCGACACCCTGGGCCTGACCGACGGCGGCGCGCCCTGGGGCGCCACGCTGCGGCCGCGGCTGGAGTTCGACAATGCCCTGCGCGACAGCCTGGGCGTGCACCACTACCGGCTGTCGTGGCGGCGCATGGGTGATGCCGGCTGGGTGCCGCTCAGCGGCGAGGTGCACCGCCATTACGCGCACATGGTGAGCGACGACCTTCACCTGGAGGTGTTCCCACTTGGCCCCATCACGGTCAATGGCCAGGGCAACCTGTTCAAGATCCCGCCGTCGGTGCCGCCGCTGGGCCAGTGGACCCTGCCCGACGTGGTCGAGGACACCGCCAGCGGCCGCTTCGACACCGTGGCCGCCGACGGCACGCCGCTGATGAACGGCAAGGTGCAGTTGCGCGTGGAGTTGTTCGATGAGAACGGCCAGCCGGTGGACATCGCGGCCCAGGGCATCCGCTACGTGGTGCCCACCTCCACCGACCTCAACGACACCATCCAGACCGTGGACGCCGCCACGCTGGGCCTGGTGAGCGGCAACCACATGGTGATCACGCTGCACGTGAACAACCAGCCCTGCCAGGCCAGCATCGCCGCGCCCGACATCGCCGGCGTGACCGCCGACCCCTGCTGCGGGGTGTTGCGCTATGGCCCGGGCGCCAGCGTGCACATCGGCTGGAGCGCGACCCATCCGCAGGGCTTCGCCAGCTACCAGTTCGGCGTGGTGCGCGGCGCGCAGCCGGTGCTCTCGGTCGGCGGCGTGGTGCAGGCCGTGCCGTTCGGCACCAGCGTCACGGTGCAGCACCTGCTCAACCACAACCTGCCCGCGGGCTGCGCCGAAGGCGGGTGCACCGTGGCCGGCTTCAGCGAGAACCTGCGCGTGCACGCCATGGCCACCAACGGCTGGTCGCGCCTGTCGAGCTACGACGCCAGCGACGTGCGGGCCTTCGTGCTGGCACCGCAGTAGACGGCCCTACAGCAGGTCCAGCACCGCGCCGTGGCCGGCGCGCCGGGCCAGGTCGGCAGCGGAGAGGCCGTCGCGGTCGGTGCGCGCGGCATCGGCGCCGGCGTCGAGCAGCAGCCGGACCATGTCGACATGGCCGCGCTGCGCCGCGAGCATGAGCGCGGTGCGGCCGTTGCCGTCCGCCGCGTCGAGGTCGTCGCCATTCGCGATGGCACTTCGCGCCTGCGCCAGGTCGCCGGCCAGCGCCGCCGCCAGCAGCCGGGGCAAGGGCGCTGGCGAAGCGCTGCGCGCGGCCAGGCCGGCGGTGTCGGCCGCTTCGGCCGAGGGCGCCTGGGCCGCCATGGGCGGTGGAGCCATCGCGTCACGCTGCGCGGTTGCCGGCGCGCTGCGCGAACGGGTGGCAGGCGCCGGGGTTGGGGCCGCCTGCTCGGCGGCTCGCCGTTCGAGGGGCTGTGCGGGCGGCGGCGATGGCGGCGCGGGCGCAGGCCGGGGGGATGGCGAGGGTGCGGCGGGGGCTGGTTTTTCCGCCGCCGGTGCCTGTGGCGCGGGTGCGGGGCTGGCGGGCTCCGCTGGCGGCGCTGCGTCCATGGGTGCGGGCGCTGCGGGGGCCGGGTGAGGCCCGCCAAAGGCGATCTCGCGCTCGTCGGGCGTGCCCCGGTCGAACTGCAGCACGAGCAGGCCCACCAGGCCCAGCACGGCCAGGCTGCCCAGGGCGCGCACGGTCCAGCTGCGGTCGTTCGCTGCCGGCGCGCGCGAGCGGACGGCGCCGGTGCCTGCCGCGGCGCGGGCCGCCTGCTCGCGGGCGCGCGCCAGCACGGCTTCGCGCAAACCCGGCGCGGGGCGGGCGTCGTCGTGCGCGTTCGCCTCCCGGTAGCGCTGCAGCAACTTGTCCGGGGATGCCGGGGTGTCGTCGTGTCGGCTCATGCGAAGGTCTCCAGCGCGGCGCGCAACTGCGCGCGCGCATAGCGCAGCCGGCTGCGGGCGGTTTCCAGCGGCACACCGGTGGTCTGGGCGATTTCGGCCAGGCTCAGGCCCGCTTCGGCCTGCAGCAGGAAGGCTTCGCGCTGCGCGGCGGGCAGGGCGGCCAGGGCATCCAGCAGCGCCTGGGCCTGCTCGCGCGAGTCCAGGCGCCGGTCGGGACCGAAGCCCGACTCGGCCGCCAGCGTGTCGGCCAGCGCCGCGCCTTCTTCGGTCTCGGCATCCAGCGGCAGATGCGCCTTGTGCGTGCGCCAATGGTCCACCAGCCGGTGGTGCGCAAGGGTGAACAGCCAGGTGCGAAAACGCGCCCGGGGCTGGTAGTCCGGCGCGTGGCGCAGCAGCTTGAACCACACGTCCTGCACCAGGTCGTCGGCCAGCGCGCGGTCGTGCACGCTGCGCTGCACGAAGCGCCACACCGGCAGCGCGTGGCGGTCGTACAGCGTCTCGAACGCCTGCGCGTCGCCCGCCGCGAAGGCGAGCATCAGCGTTTCGTCATCCGGCGCACCCTCGGGAACCATGCGGCGGATTATGGCGCCGGGCGTGCGCTCAATGCGGGTCGGGCGCGTAGCCGGGCACTGCCCGTCCCGGAAACGGGTTGGGGCGCGGCGGCAGGGGACGAGTGGGAATGATGCCCATGGCGACCAGGTTTTCGTGGCTGTCATAGCGGATGCGGATGAGCTCGTCGGGGCGGTGGCTTCGGCGCTCGAACGTGGTGTGCGTGATCCAGTTGCGTTCCCGCTCGCCGTGGCCGGTGCCCAGGCGCGGGGCCGGGCTGGCCGGTGCCGCGCGCCGCTCGGTCGCCGAGGATTCCGACGGTGCGGAAAGCATGTCTGCGCTTTGCGGCACATGCGGGTTGACCAGGGGGCCGCTGTCCGGCTCGGCTGCGCGGCTGCGTTCCTGTGCGCGGCCGTGCGGGACCGGGTGCGGCAGCAGCACGGGCGGGGGTGGCGCGGCTTTCTCGCGGAACACCGCCACGCCGATCACCCCCACGTGCGCCGGGCGGCCGGTGCGCTCGGCGTACGAGGCGGGCGATGCCGTGAAATGAAAGGCCGCCACCTCGCTGTCGCTCTTGCGCCAGCCGGTCACGTTGTAAAGCTGCCAGGGCGACAGCACGTAGCCGGTCTGGTGCCAGGCGGCGGTTTCGCCCGAGACGGCATTGACGCCATCGACCGACACCACGCCCAGGACGCGGCCCTGGGTGCTGTTGCGCACCGAAACGGCGTAGCGCGCGCCGGGGCGGCCGGCCACCCAGTGCTCGCCCTGGTGGCGATGGACCTGCAGGGTTTCGCCGCTGTCGCGGTCGATGATTTGCACGTCGGCGAGCCGGCCCACGGCGTGGGCGGAGGGGACGGCGAACAGGCCGAGGGCGGTGGCCAGGGCCAGCGAAAGGGAAGTGCGTCGAGACATCGTGAAAGCTCCAGAAGTGAAAGGTGGAGCTGTGTGAAACGAAGCAGGCGCACCGGCGGGGTTAAAAACCACCGCAGGTTTCCGTAACGCTTTGTACGGAGGCGGGCTGGGTCAGCAGGCGTCGCAGGCGGCGATGGCGCTGTTCACCCGCAGCCGGGTCTGTTCCGTGAGGTAGTCCAGGAACACCTGGGTGCGCCGGGGCATGAACTTGCGGCTGGGCAGGGCAGCGTACAGCGTGAGGCGGTCGGTGATCCACGGCGGCACCACCCGCACCAGGTCGCCGTTGTCCAGCAGGGGCGCGGCGAGCTCCACCGCGGTGGCTGTGATGCCCGCGCCATCGAGCGCGGCTCGCATGAGCGTGTCGGTGTGGTTGGCCCACAGCACGGGCTGCACGTCGAGGTCCACGAAACGGCCGGGCTCATTGGCGTGCAGCAGGCGCCAGGCGCGGCTGCGGCCCGCCGCGGGCTTGAGGCGCAGGCAGTCGTGGTGCTGCAGGTCCTCGGGCGTGCGCGGCGTGCCCTTGCGCCGCAGGTACCCGGGCGAGGCCAGCAGGATGGTCTCGGAGGACACCACCTTGCGTGCGATCACGTTGGCGTCGAACGAATCCTTGGTCCCCATGAGCGTGATGTCGTAGTCCTCGATCGGCGGATCGCGGTGCGACTCGACCTCGATGTCGAGCAGGATCTTCGGGTAGGTCTGGCGGAAGCCGCCGACCAGGGGTGCCAGCACGTGCGTGGCCAGCACCGGTGGCGCCAGCAGGCGCAGCACGCCGGCCAGTTCGCGCGTGTGCGAACTCACCAGGCCATGGGCCTCGTCCAGGTCCTGCAGGATGGCGCGCACCCGCTCCAGGTAGGTTTCGCCCGCCTCGGTCAGCGACACGCGCCGGGTGGTGCGGTGCAGCAGCCGTGTGCCCAGGTGCTCTTCAAGGTCCGCCACCAGGCGGGTGACCACGGCGGGCGAGATGTCCATGGCGCGCCCAGCGGCCGCGAAGCCGCCTTCGTCGATGACTTTCTGAAACACACGTATCGAAGCGAGGCGGTCCATGGGGTTCCTTGGTGGTCCTTTAATCGCTTTATTGTTGCTGATTCAGCAATATGAAGATGGGTTTTTGGTTGTTTTTCTATGTCAATGGAAATTTTACAGTTCATCCCATCGACGCACAGCACTTCTGCCGGGCGCCGAAGCCGGAACCACCACAGCTCGGTGTGCCGGCATGTTCAACCCCTCAGAAAGGAAGCTCATCATGAAAAACTCCCGCTTGTCCGTCCTCGCTCTTGCCCTGTCCGCTGTTGTTGCCGGCCAGGCTTTCGCAGCCGATCCCGCCGCCGCCAAGACGCGTGAGCAGGTTCGCGCCGAATACCTCCAGGCCCAGCACAATGGCGATGTGGTCGTCAACGGCGAAATCGGCCTGACGGCCCGGCAACTGAACCCGGGCCTGTACCCGGCCCAGGCGGTCGCCCAAGGCAAGAGCCGCGCCGACGTGCAGGCCGAACTGCGCGAAGCCGTTCGCACCGGCGCCGTGGTGGTCGTGGCCGAGAGCGGCCAGACCCGCAGCGAACTCGATCCCCAGCGCTACGCCGGTGCCCATGCCGTGGCCGGCAAGACCCGCGCCGACGTTCGGGCCGAGTTCGCCGAAGCCCGGCGCACCGGCGACGTCGTGGCCAACGGCGAAATCGGCCTGACCGACAGGCAGATCAACCCCGGCCTGTATCCGGCCGAAGTGACGGCGCAGGGCAAGACCCGCGATGCCGTGCGCGCCGAACTCGCCGAAGCGCGCCGCGACGGCAGCCTGTCGGTCAACGCCAACCGGTACCCGGTTTCGGTCAACTGACCGCAGCGGCGCCGTCCGACGCATCCCGAGCCCGGCGGTCCGTGAGGACCGCCGGGCTTTTGCATGGCCCGTCTGGTAAAACCCGTGCATACCCGGAGGCCGCCATGACCGCATTCACCCAAGTCATTCTGTTCACCGACACCGATGGCCGCGCCCGTTTCCGAGAAGAGCCCATTCCTCTGAGCGAGGGCACGCCCGCGGCCAGGCTCTCGGCGCCGATGCCGTCAAGCGGCTTGCAGTTGCGCCAGAGCCCGGTGGGTTTTCGCAGCGAATTCCATTGCACCGGTGCGCCGCAATGGCTGTTCGTGCTGCAAGGGCAGATGGAGATCGGCCTGCAGGACGGCAGCAGCCGCGTCTTCGGGCCGGGCCAGCACTTCTATTCCGCGGACACCTTGCCCGAGGGCGTGTCGTTCGATCCGCAAGTGCACGGCCACCGCAGCCGGCAGGTGGGCGACGAGCCGCTGGTGACGCTGTTCGTGAAGGCTTGAGCGGGCACACCGCCGCGCGCGCTGCCGCAGCGGTGTTGCGAATGCGGTGCACGGTGGCCATGTCTTAACCGAATGTTAAGGACGACATCGTTAGATTTCTCGGCAGGCTGCGAGGCGGAACAGACGTTCAATTCATTGGGAGATGCCATGGATGCGGAGGGAGTGGACGTTCGCGGCATGGAATGGAATGAACAGTGCCGAGGAACACGCCATGGATGTGAGCAGTCTGACCACCCGCTTTGTTTTTGATGATCCGAAATACGCCGACCTGGCCGCTCGCAGTGCCGCCGAATACGCGAAAGGATCGCCGTTCCCCCACATCGCGTTCGACAACTTTCTGCCCGAGGACGTGGCCGAGGCGGTGCTCGACGAGTTCCCGAAGCCGGGCGACATCGACTGGCACAACTACAACCGCCAGACGGAAATCAAGCTGGTGTGCGCCGACGAAGCCAAGTTCGGGCCGGTGACGCGGCACCTGTTCTACCAGTTGCATTCCCTGCCGTTCCTGCGTTTCCTGGAAAAGGTGACGGGCATCCAGAACCTGATTCCCGACCCGGCGCTGCGCGGCGGCGGATTGCACCAGATCCGCCGGGGCGGGTTGCTCAAGCTGCACGCCGACTTCAACCACCACGACGCCACCTTCCTGGACCGCCGGGTGAACATCCTTCTTTACCTGAACAAGGACTGGAAGGAGGAGTATGGCGGGCACCTGGAGCTGTGGGACCGCGACGCGAAGTTCTGCGGCGACAAGATACTGCCGGTGTTCAACCGCCTGGCCATCTTCTCCACCACCAGCGAATCGTTCCACGGGCACCCCGACCCGCTCAATTGCCCGGAGGACGTCACGCGCAAGTCGCTGGCGCTGTACTACTACACCAATGGCCGGCCCAAGGAAGAGGCCGAGGGCAGCCACACCACCATCTTCAAGGCGCGGCCGGACGAGGAATTCAAGGGCATTGTCTGGCGCATCGGCCAGGACTTCGCGCCCCCCATCCTGTGGCGTACCGCCAGGCGCGTGCGCGAGCGCTATTTCGGCGGAACGATCCAGAAACGCGGATGAGGGGCCCACCCCCGCGCCGCGCCTGCGGCGCGTCACCCCCTCAAGGGGGCGATGCGAGTGGCCCGGCAAAGCCGGTTCCACCGCATCCTTGATGACAGACACGTCGCGCCGGCCAGGGACTTGGTCCAGGGCACCGCGGAACCGGCTTTGCCGGGCCGCCAGTGCCGCCCCCCTGGGGGGGTGACGCCGAAGGCGGCGCGGGGGGGCGTTACCTGATCCTGCCGAAGTTGGTGCGCAGCGGATCGGCGGGGCCGCCGCTGTTGCGCGGACCGGCCTTGCCCTTGTTGCCGCGGTTGCCGGTGCGCATGGCGTCGATGCTGGTGCGCAGCGGATCGGGCTGGCCGCCCGGCGCGGCGGAGCGGGGACGGGGTTCACGGATGCGCAGGCTGCCGAGGTGGGCATTGGGTCCCGGCTGGCGTTCCACGCCCGGCTCGCGGTCCTCGCGCGGCGGACGATCGGAACGGTCGCCGCGCTCGGCCTGCTGGCGCGGCGGGCGCTGGCCCGGCCCGCCGTTGCGTGGATGGCCGTTGCCGCCGCCCCCCGCGCGCCGCCCGCCATTGTTGCCACGGCGGCCTTCACCGCGCGGCCCATCGGCCTGCGCGCCGTCGCCGCCAGCCGGGCGTTGGCGCTGCTGGCCACCGCCTCCGTTGCCACGGCCCTGGGGCTCGCCGGCTTTCTTCTCGCGCACGCGCTGCAGCATCTCGGTGCGCGCGGCCTTGGCGGCGGCGGCCATCACCTCGCGGCTGGGCGGCTTGCCCGCGCCGCCCCAGATGGTCTGGCGGCCCATGGCGATGGGCTCGGCCTTTTCGCCGGGCTCGGGCATGAACTCCTGGAAGATCTGCACCGGGATCTGCTGCTTGGTGAAGCGCTCGATCTCCATCATGAAGCCTTCTTCGTCCAGGCTCACGAGGTTGACGGCTTCGCCGCTGTTGCCGGCGCGGCCGGTGCGGCCGATGCGGTGCACGTAGTCCTCGCAGACGTTGGGGATCTCGTAGTTCACCACGTGCGGCAGCTCGTCGATGTCGATGCCGCGCGCGGCGATGTCGGTCGCCACCAGGGCGCGGATGTCGCCGCTCTTGAAGCCGGCCAGCGCCTGGGTGCGGGCGCCCTGGCTCTTGTTGCCGTGCAGCGCCATGGCCTGGATGCCGTTCTTGGTGAGGTATTCGGCGACGTTGTTGGCGCCGAACTTGGTGCGCGTGAACACCAGCACCTGGCTCCAGTTGTGCTGGTTGATGATGTGCACCAGCAGGGCTTTCTTCTTGCCGCGGCCCACCGGGTGGATCACCTGGGTGATGCGCTGCACGGTGGTGTTGCGCGGGGTCACCTGGATGTGCAGCGGATCTTTCAGCAGGTTGCTCGCGAGGTCTCGGATCTCGTCGCTGAAGGTGGCCGAGAACAGCAGGCTCTGCTTGTCCCTGGGCACCAGTGCCAGCACCTTCTTCACGTCGTGGATGAAGCCCATGTCGAGCATGCGGTCGGCCTCGTCGAGCACCAGCACCTGCACGGTGGACAGATCCAGGAAGCCTTGCTGTTGCAGGTCGAGCAGGCGCCCGGGGGTGGCCACCAGGATGTCCACGCCGCGCTTCATGGCGTTGATCTGCGGGTTCATGCCGACGCCGCCGAAGACGACGGTGGAGGTCAGCGAGAGGTGCTTGCCGTAGGTGCGCACCGACTCTTCGACCTGCGCGGCCAGCTCGCGCGTGGGCGTGAGCACCAGGGCGCGGATGCCGACGCCGCCGAAACGGCTCTTGGCGCGCTCGGTGCTGGAGAGGCGCTGCAGCATGGGCAGGGTGAAGGCGGCGGTCTTGCCGGTGCCCGTCTGGGCGCCGCCGAGCAGGTCGCGCCCGGCCAGCACGGCGGGAATCGCCTCGACCTGGATGGGGGTGGGGGTTTCGTAGCCGTGCTCGCGCACGGCTTGCACGATGGCCGGGGCCAGATTCAATTCTTCAAAGGTCATTGTGTCGAGAGGCGCCCGTCCAGGGCGCTGGGGGGCATCGGCCACGCCAGATGCTGCGGCCGACAGGCTGCGGCAACGGTTCAGTCTTGGGCAGATGGATTTGGGAATCGGGTGGCGGTCCGTTGGATGGAATCGGGCGCTCACCCCAGCAAAGCGCTGGCGCCGGGCCAACTGAAGTGCCCGACGGTGGCGTATTGTCGCACGAGTGGGAAGCGGTCGAGAAAAAAATGTCGGCGCATGGGCGCGCGCCGCGGGTTTTCCGTCCAGTGCGATGCTCACCGGACGCTGAGGGGATAATCCCCGGGTCATGCTCCGGCGCGGTCCACCACCGCCAGCGCTTCAAGGCCGGGGTTGCTTGCGTTCGCGGGTCGTCCGTCCGTACCGGTGCGGCAGGCACGGGCGCTCCCGTCCATCACTCTCTGTCTGAACACCATGGCCCAATACGTTTTTTCCATGAACCGCGTCTCCAAGACCGTGCCGCCCAAGCGGCAGATCTTGAAAGACATCTCGCTCAGCTTCTTCCCCGGCGCCAAGATCGGCGTGCTCGGCCTCAACGGCTCGGGCAAGTCCACCCTGCTCAAGATCATGGCCGGCGTGGACAAGGAGATCGAGGGCGAAGCGATCCCGATGCCGGGCATCCAGATCGGCTATCTGCCGCAGGAGCCCCAGCTCGACCCCGGGCAGACCGTGCGCCAGGCGGTGGAAGAGGGCATCGGCGGCGCACTCAAGGCCAAGGCCCGCCTGGAAGAGGTGTACGCCGCCTATGCCGAGGAAGACGCCGACTTCGACGCGCTGGCCGCCGAGCAGGCCGAGCTCGAAGCCATCATCGCCGCCAGCGGTTCCGAGAATTCCGATCTGCAACTGGAGCTGGCCGCGGATGCGCTGAACCTGCCGCCGTGGGACGCCGTCGTCAAGAACCTCTCGGG
>CAZFOT010000104.1:0-11555 GCA_964520365.1 uncultured Hydrogenophaga sp. | reverse complement strand
CGACAGGCCCAGCTTGGGCTGGGTGGTGGCGCCCAGCAGCGGGCGGCCGAACTTGTCCAGGCGTTCGCGTTCCACCACCAGGCCGGTGGGCGGGCCCTTGAAGGTCTTCACGTAGGCGACCGGGATGCGCATGTCCTCCAGCCGCGCCGCCTTGAGCGGCTTGAACGAGAAGACGTTGCCGATCAGGCTGGCCGTCATGTTGGCGATCGAGCCTTCCTCGAACAGGATCAGGTCGTAGGCCACCCAGGCGAAGTACTCGCCGGGGCGGTTGGGCACCGGTTCGACTCTGTAGGCCTTGGCGCGGTAGCTGTCGCAGGCGGTCAGGCGGTCGGTCCACACCACCGTCCAGGTGGCGGTGCTCGACTCGCCGGCCACGGCCGCGGCGGCTTCCTCGGGGTCCACGCCGTCTTGCGGCGTGATGCGGAACAGGCACAGGGTGTCGGTGTCCTTGGGCACGTAGTCGGGCATCCAGTAGCCCATCTGCCGGTACTTGAGCACGCCGGCGCTGTAGCGTTTCTTGGCATCGGTGATCTGGGTCGAACCGGAAGGGGCGTCGCTCATCGTGGGGCTCCAGAAGTGGGTTTGGCTAAGGTGGAGCGGACTTTAGATTTCGATCTGAATAAAGTAAATTCACGATTATTTGAATCTCAATTAAGGAATTCCTGAATGAAGAACGCCACCTTCCGGCAACTGCGCGTTTTCAGCGAGGTGGCTCGCCACCTCAGCTTCGCGCGCGCGGCGCAGGCGCTGCACCTCACACCACCGGCGGTGACCATGCAGATCAAGGAACTGGAAGGCCATGTGGGCATGCCGTTGTTCGAGCGCAGCGGCCGCCGCGTCGCGCTCACCACGGTGGGCGAGTACATGCTGGTCTACGCGCGCAAGATGCTGGCCACGCTCAAGGACGCCGAGGACGCGGCGGCGCGGCTGCAGAAGCTGGAAACCGGCACGCTGGCGATCGGCATGGTCAGCACGGCCAAGTACTTCCTGCCGCACCTGCTGGCCGAGTTCCGCCGCGAGCACGACAGCATCGACATCCGGCTGGCGGTGAGCAACCGCGAGCAGCTGGTGAAAATGCTGCACGCCAACGAGGTGGACATTGCCATCATGGGCCGCCCGCCCAAGGAGCTCGCCACGCGCGCGGAGCCCTTCGCGGCGCATCCGCACGTGTTCGTGGCGCCGGTGGATCACCCGCTGGCGATCGCGGGCCGCGTGCCCGCCTCGCTGTTGCGGGAGTACGGCTTCATCGTGCGCGAGCAGGGCTCAGGCACACGCGCCGCGCTGGAGAAATTCCTGCTCGACGAGCATGCCGAGCTGCGCGTGGTCATGGAAATGGCGAGCAACGAAACCATCAAGCAGGCCGTGATGGCGGGCATGGGCCTGAGCTTCCTGTCGCTGCACACCATCGGGCTGGAACTCGGCAACCGGCTGATCGCGGTGCTGGACGTGGAGGGCGCCCCGGTGGTGCGCGCATGGAACGTGGTGCACACCCTGTCCAAGCTGCTCTCGCCGGCGGCGGAGGCGTTCCGCTACTTCGTGCTCGAACGCGGGGAAGCCTACCTGGCCGAGAACTTTTCCGCGCACTTCATCGCGCCGCAGCGGGAGGCGCCTCATCCACCCGCGATGCCGGAGCGCGCGTAGCGGCCCGGCGGCTCGCCCACGCGCTCGGCGACCTCGGCCATCCCCAGTTCGCGCCGGCGCAGCAGGCTCTTGGCGACGGCCATGCGCCAGGCCAGACAACATCCGGGGCCAACCCCTCGTCCACACCTTTCCAGCCCGGGATCGGATTCACCACATGAAGATCACTGTCGAGCGAATGGTTCTTGCCCCTGTCGAGGAAGTCTGGCGTGCCTCGGCTCAGTGCTTGCCCAGGTACGCCTCGCGCACGGCCGGGTCGACCAGCAGCGCCGCCGCCGAACCCGACGAGGCGATCTCGCCGGTCTTGAGCACGTAGGCGCGGTCGGCGACCTTGAGCGCCTGGTTGGCCATCTGCTCCACCAGCAGAATGGTCACGCCGCGTTCCTTGAGGCGGCGGATCACGGCGAAGATCTCCTTCACGATCAGCGGCGCCAGGCCCAGCGACGGCTCGTCGAGCAGCAGCAGCCTGGGTTGGGTCATCAGGGCGCGCGCGATGGCGAGCATCTGCTGCTCGCCGCCGCTCAGGGTGCCGGCCATCTGGTCCTGCCGCTCGCGCAGGCGCGGGAACAGCGCGAACTGCGCCTCGATGTCCCCGGCGATGCCGTCCCTGTCGTCGCGCAGGTAGGCGCCCAGCAGCAGGTTGTCGCGCACGGACTGGTCGGGAAACACCTGTCGGCCCTCGGGCGACTGCGCCACGCCCAGCGCCACGCGGCGGTGTGCCGGCATGCGGGTCAGGTCGTGGCCCGCCAGCGTGATGCTCCCGCCCGCCACCGGCTCCAGGCCCGAGATGGCCTTCATGAGCGTGCTCTTGCCCGCGCCGTTGCCGCCGATGATGGTGACGACCTCTCCCTCGGAAACTTCGATCGACACGCCGCGCAAGGCGTTGATGGCGCCGTAGTTGACGGCCAGTTGGTTGACCTTGAGCATCGTTGTCCTCACGCGGTGGGCGCCTGCGCGAACGGCGCAGCGGCGGATTCATCGTCGCCGTCGTCGTCCACCCCCAAGTAGGCGGCGATGACCCTGGGGTCGCCCTGGATGTCGGCCGGCAGGCCCTCGGCGATCTTGGCGCCGTAGTCGAGCACCACCACGTGGTCCGACACCGCCATCACCAGGTCCATGTGGTGCTCGATCAGCAGCACGGTGATGCCCTTGCGGCTGATGCGGGAAATCAGGCCGATGAGTTCCTGGGTCTCCTGCGGATTCAACCCGGCGGCGGGTTCGTCGAGCAGCAGCAGGCGCGGGTGCGTGGCCAGTGCCCGTGCCAGCTCGAGGCGGCGCTGCAAGCCATAGGGCAGGCTGCCGGCCTCTTCGTGGGCACGCTCGGCCAGGCCCGCGAAATGCAGCAGGCGCATGGCTTCCTCGCGGGCTTCGCGCTCCTCGCGCCGGGCCGCGGGCAGGCCCAGCAGGCAGGCGGTGAAACCGGCCGGCAGGTGCGGGTGCAACCCCACCAGCACGTTGTCCAGCACCGACATGTGGGCGAACAGCTTGAGGTTCTGGAAGGTGCGGCCGATGCCCAGGACACACACCTGGCTGGCGCGGCTGCGGGTGATGTCGGTGCCCGCGAACTCGATGCGCCCGCGGTCGGGCGCGATGATGCCCGAGAGGATGTTGAGCAGCGTGGTCTTGCCCGCGCCGTTGGGTCCGATCAGCGAGTGCACGTGGCCGGGGCGCAACTCGAGGCCCACGTCGTTGGTGGGCACCACGCCGCCGTAGGCCTTGTAGAGCCCCTGGGCGCGCAGCAGCACGGCATCGGCATCGCGCTGCGCGGGAAAGCGCGGCGCCCATTCGCCCTCGGCCGTGGGCATGTCCACCCGGCGTTCGCGCGGTTTCCAGAGCCGGTCCGTCAGGGAGCGCAAGGCTCCGGCCAGCCCCTGCGGCATGGCGTACAGCGCGAACAGCAGCAGGGCGCCGTAGGTGAAATGCTGCAGCCCGGGCCAGCGCGCCAGGAAGGCGTCGAGCACGGTCAGCACCACCGCGCCCAGCGCCGGGCCCAGCACCGAGGGGCCGCCGAACAGCACGATCAGCAGCAGGAAGATCGACAGGTTGAAGGTGATGAAGTCGGAGTTGATGTACTGGTTCTGCTGGGCCACCAGCGCGCCTGCGATGCCGCAGGTGACCGCGCTGACCACGAAGGCCAGCACCTTGGTGCGGTACACGTCGATGCCCACGCTCTCGGCCGCCACCTCGGCGGCCTGCACGGCCTGCAGCGCCCGGCCCACCTTGCCCGCGAGCAGGGTCTTGAGCATGGCGTGCGTGGCCAGCGCCAGCAGCACCACGAACCAGGCCCATTCGCGTGCGTCGAAGGGCCGCCCGCCCAGCGACAGCGGCAGCACGCCGTAGATGCCCTGCTGGCCGCCGAACGGCTCCTGCCACTCGGTCACGATCTTTTCCACCACGATGCCGAAGCCGATGGTGACCATGGCCAGCGAAGGCCCCTTCACGCGCAGCGACGGCAAGGCGATCAGCACGCCGAACAGCCCGGCGACGACGGCCGACGCCAGCAGCGCCAGCCAGGGGTTCCAGCCCGCCTGGGCGGTGAGCAGGGCGGCGGTGTAGGCGCCGGCGGCGAACAGCCCCGCGTGGCCGAGCGACTTCTGGCCGCTCCAGCCCACCAGCACATTGAGCCCGGCGGCGGCCACGTAGTAGACGCCGGCGGTGAAGATGACCTTGAGCTGGAAATCGTTGCTGGCCAGCAGCGGCGCCAGAAGCGCCAGCACGGCCACGGCCAGAAAGGCGATCGTGTTTCTGGACATGGCGGTCACACCTTCTCGAACGGTTTCTGGCCGAACAGCCCCTCGGGCTTGACCACCAGCACCAGGATGATGAGCGCGAAGACCGTGATCTCGCGCATCTCGGCGCGCCACAGGCCCACGAGCGATTCGATGCACCCGAGCAGGAAACCGCCCACGATGCAGCCGCGCGGACTGGTGAGTCCGCCCACGATGGCCGACGAAAAGGCCTTGAGCGCGATCGCCAGCCCCATGAACACCGATGCGGTGGTGATGGGCGCGATCAGCAGCCCGGCCAGCCCAGCGAGGCTCGACGAGATGACGAAGGCCAGGATGACCATCGCGCCGACGTTGATGCCCATCAGGGCGGCGGCGTTCTGGTTGGCGGCCACGGCGCGCACCGCCTTGCCCACCCTGGTCTTGCGCAGCACGAAGTCGAGCGCGAGCATGACCACCGCGGTGACCGCGATCACCAGCAGTTCCTGCGGGCGGATGCCGGCGCCGCCCAGGCGGATCACCTCGTCGCCCAGGGGCGAGGGCATGGCGATGGAGCCCGGCCCCCACACGGCCAGCGCGGTGTTCTGGATGATGATGCCGAAGCCGATCGTGCTCATGACCCAGGCCATGCCGCCGAGGCCGAAGAACGGCCGCACGGCACTGAAGTACAGCACCACGCCGAGCGCGCCCAGCACGGCCACCGAGACCAGCAGCGCGATGCCGTAGCGCGCCAGCGTCACGTCACCGCCCGCCAGCGTCCCGGTGACGTCCTTGCCGCCGAGCAGCAGCAAGGTGCCCACCGCGACGAAGGCGCCGGCCACCAGGAACTCGCCCTGGCCGAAGTTCAGTGTCTTGGTGGTGGTGTGGGTGATGCTGAAGCCCAGCGCGACAAGGGCATAGATGCCCCCCAGCGCCAGGCCGCTCAGCAGGGCCTGCAAGAGGTTGATCATGTTGGAATCCTCGCGCCATGGCTGCGCCCGGGGCATGCCCGGGCGCAGGTGCATGGCGGCTTATTTCTTGAAGTCGGCCGGGGTCAGCGACTCGGTGATGGCGTCCTTGTAGGCGGTGACCTTGCCATCGTTCCAGCGGGCGAGGTGGAAGTCCTGCACGCCGAGCGCGTCGTGGTTGGCCTTGGAGAACGGGTTCTGGTAGCGCTTGATGACGCCTTGCGTCTCGGGCAGCCCGCTCTCCAGCACGCCGGCCACCTTCTCGCCGTCGGTGCTCTCGGCCTTGCGGATGGCGGCGGCCAGCAGCATCACCGAGTCGTACGACTGCGCGGCCGCCACGAAGGTGGGCATCTGCGGGTAGCGTTCGCGCACGCGGGTGGCCAGGGCCACGGCGCGCTCGTTGCTGTCTTCCGCGGTGGAGGTGGCGAAGATGATGTGCTCGGCCAGCTTCTTGCCCGCGATGTTGAGCAGGGGCGTGCTCATGTTGCCCCAGGTGCCCAGCGTGGTGGGCATGTAGTTGATCTTCTCCATGCTGCGCAGCAGCTGGGCATTGGCGTCGGCCAGGCCGTAGGCCACCAGCGTGTCGGCGCCGGCGTCGCGTATCTTGGCCAGTTGCGAGGTCATGTCGGTGTCCTTGGGGCCGAACTTCTCCACCGCCACCGGTTTCTGGCCGTGCAGGGCCAGCACTTCGGTCAGGTCCTTCACGCCTTGCTGGCCGAAACCGGTGGAATCGGCGATGAACGCGATCTTCTGGTTCTTCGATGCCTTGACGGCGTAGGCCAGCAGCAGCGCCACCTGTTCGCGGTCCACCATGGACACGCGGAAGATGTAGTTCAGGGCTTCCTTCTCGTAGCGCTTGGTGATGTCGGTCGCGGTGGCCACGGGCACGATCACCGGCACCTTCTTCTGCTGCGGAATGTGCAGCCACGCCAGCGCGTTGCCCGAGTTGGTCGGACCGACCACCGCCACGACCTTCTGGCTGTCGATCAGCTCGGTCATGTTCTGGATCGACTTCGGCGGTGCGCCCGAGTCGTCGCGCACGATGCCCACCACCTTGCGGCCCAGCAGGCCGCCGGCCTTGTTGATGTCCTCGATGGCGAGATCGAAGCCATGGCGCGCCGCCACGCCCAGCTCGGCCGCGCCGGTGCCCGACTGGTCGGCGTTGAAGCCCAGGCGGATGTCCTGGGCCTGCGCCGGGGCAGCGGCCACGGCGGCCAGGGTGGCCAGGGTGGCCGCCGCCATCAGCGTGCGCACCAGGGTTGGAATGGATTTTTTCAACACGGTTGTCTCCTTTATGGGCTGGGGAAAAAGGCACGCAGGGTCACGCGCCACGGATCTCGTTGAGCAGTTCCACCGCGCGGTCGGTGCGCACGTCGTGTTCGCTGGCCATCTGGCGGGCCACGCGGTCGATTTCGTCGCCGGTGGCACCGGCCACCAGCGCCATGTTCCTGGCGTGCAGGGCCATGTGGCCGCGCTGGATGCCTTCGGTGGCCAGGGCCCGCAATGCGCCCAGGTTCTGCGCCAGGCCGACGGCGGCGGCCACCTCGCCCAGCGCCTGGGCGCTGTCCACGCCCATGATGCGCAGCGACAGCTGCGCCAGGGGATGCGTGCGGGTGGCGCCGCCCACCAGGCCCACGGGCATGGGCAGCTCGATGGTGCCGACCAGGGCGCCGCTGGCGTCCTTCTCCCAGTGGGTGAGCGAGGTGTAGCGCCCGCCCCGGCAGGCGTAGGCGTGGGCACCCGCCTCGACGGCGCGCCAGTCGTTGCCGGTGGCCACGATCACGGGATCGATGCCGTTCATGATGCCCTTGTTGTGCGTGGCGGCGCGGTAGGGGTCGATGGCCGCCAGGGTGTAGGCATCGATCACGCCGTCGATGATCTCCTCGCCGCTGCGCTCGGCCGTCCTGAGCACCTCGGGTGTGAGGCGCGCGTGGGCGCGCGCCAGCCGCAGGTCGGCCAGGTTGGAGAGGATGCGCAGGCACACCGAGCCGCCGGTGAGGCGCTCGACCAGGGGCGAGACGGCCTCGGCCATGGTGTTGACGGTGTTGGCTCCCATGGCGTCGCGCACGTCGACGATCAGGTGCATCACCACCATGGCGCCGCGCGCGGTGTCGGGGAACACATGCACCTCGATGTCGCGGCAACCGCCGCCCAGGCCGATCAGGACCTTGTCGCGGCTGTTGGCGATCTCCAGGATCTCCGAGCGGTGCTTGAGCAGGCGCTGGCGCGCGCCATAGGGATCCGCCACGCCGATTGCCTGCACCTGGGCGCGCATCAGCGGGCCCGTGCTGGAAGCGATGAAACCGCCGCACTCGCGCACCAGCTTGGCCATGTAGGAGGCCGCCGCGACGACGGAGGGCTCCTCCACCACCATGGGAACGATCACGTCCTTGCCGTTGACGGTGAAATTGCCGGCCACGCCGAAAGGCAACTCGAAGGTGCCGATGACGTTTTCGATCATGCCGTTGGCCCGATCGGCGCCGAGCGCGCCGGGGCTGCTCAGCAGCCGGGCTTCGGTCTCGGAAAGACCGGTGGAACGGGCCACGTGCGCCAGGCGCTGCGCGGGCGCCAAGGCTCGGAAATTGGGAAGTCGGGAATCGACGGCCATCAAGGGAACTCCAGGGCGGTATGAGGGATGGATGCGGAAGGGGTGGATGCGAATGTAGGCTGGCTGTACCAGTATTCATTGGTACAGTTGTGCGGGACAGTGCGCGGGCCTGGCAAGGCGACACTTCGCCCGTGTCATAGTCGATTCCCGCTTTTTCAACGCGCCGCATGACCTCCACCAAACGATCCACCCTGGCCAGCCGCCTGGCCGACGACCTCCAGCGCCAGATCGAATCCGGTGCCTACAAGGTGGGCGACCGCCTGCCATCGCTGCGCGAGCTGGCGCAGGTGCACAACTGCGCCAAGAACACCGTGGTGGCGTCGTTCGAGTTGCTCGTGTCCCGGGGGCTGGCCGATCCGCGCCGGGGCGCGGGCTACTTCGTCTGCGCGCCGGGCAACAAGCAGCAGGCCGTGAAGGAAGAGGATGCGGGGTCGCTGGGGCGCGCCATGGACATCGTGTGGCTGATGCGCGAACAGCTCAAGACCGAACCCGGTTCCGTGGCCGTGGGCGACGGCTTTCCACCGGTGGAATGGCTGGCCAACGTTCGGCTGGACCGCTTCCACCACAAGGTCGTGCGCACCGGCCTGGGGTCCCTGTTCCGCTACGGCAGCCGCTTCGGCTACGAGCCCCTGCGCCAGCACCTAGTGCGCCGCCTGGGCGACTTCGGCATCGGCGCGGCGCCGTCGCAGATCGTGCTGACGCACGGCGCCAACGAAGCCATGGACATGGTGATCCGCTACTTCCTTCCGCCCGGCGCGGCGGTGCTGGCGGACGACCCCGGCTATTACCCCCTGTTCGGCAAGCTCAAGCTGGCGGGCGCGCGCATCCTGGGGGTGCCGCGCCTGCCCGATGGCCCCGATCTCGATGCCCTGGAGCAGTTGCTGATCGAACACAACCCGCGCCTGTTCTTCACGCAGTCGGTGGCCCACAACCCGACCGGCTCCGACCTCACGCCCGCCAAGGCATTCCGCGTGCTGCAGCTGGCGCAGAAATACAACCTGATGCTGGTGGAAGACGACCCCCTGGCCGACTTCAAACCCGCCTCGGCGACCCGGCTGTCTTCACTCGACCAGCTCGAGCGCACCATCTACATCGGCAGCTTCTCCAAGTCGGTGTCCGCCGCGCTGCGGGTGGGCTTCATCGCCTGCGGCGCCGACCTGGCCAGCGACCTGGCCGACCTCAAGGCACTGATCCACGTGAGCAGTTCGGAGTACAGCGAACGCACCGTGGACGTGATCCTCAGCGAAGGCCACTACCAGCGCCACGTCAAGCAGCTCCGGGACCATCTCTCGAACGCCACCGGGCGCGCCATGGACGTGCTGGACGGCCTGGGTGCCGAGGTCTTCTGCCGCTCGCCGCAATCGCTGTACCTGTGGGCCGCGCTGCCCGGCGTGGCGGACGCGGTGGACCTTGCGCAGCGCCTCATCCCGCGCAAGGTGGTGCTCGCGCCCGGTCGGGTCTTTTCGGTGGATGGCAGCGTGGAGTCGCCCTGGTCGCGCTACAACGTGGGCGCCCTCATCGACGGCCGCTTCGAACGCGCGATACGGCCCGCATTGAAAGAAGCCTGGCCGCGTTCGAAATGAGGCGGGCGTTCCGACGCGGGCGTTTGCATGGCCTCGACCACCGCGCCGATCATCCAGTCGGCGCAGCGCTGCAACAGGCACCTTTTCGCGGATGGCGCCGGCGGCTTCACCTGTTCCGGGCCTGACAGCGCCCAGCGCTCGAACCCCAGTTGATCGAGCGCGCGCCGCTCGCCGGCGGTCAAGTCCTGCGCCAGCACGATCTGCAGGTGCCGCACGCCGCGGGCATGCAGCGCCGAGGCGAGTGGCAGCAGATCGCGCCGGGCCGGGTTCCAGAACACCGCCTCGCGTTCGAATGGCGACGACCCCACATGGATCACGGCGACCTCGGCGCGAGGGATCGGGTCGAACCTTGCCTCATCGGGATCTTCGCCCATGACCGCGTCGTGCAAAGGCCGGGGCAGCCGGGAGAAGCGCCGTCTGGTCAGCACGGTGATCCGCGCAAACCGTCCGCTGCCCAGCGCTTCATGCATCAGGTTCCGGCCCGCGGCGCCAGCGCCCCCCGCGAAGACCAGGCGCGGTGCCGAGGCGTCCGGGGGCAACGGGATCAGCCATGGTGGCCATGGCGGCGGCTTCACTGGAAAGGGTTCGCCAGCGCGAACCACACGCCCAGCGCCACCGAGATGATGAAGGCGCCGTCGAGCAGGCCCGCCAGCAGGAACACCTTGGGCTGCATGACTTCCATCATTTCGGGTTGGCGCGCCGATGCTTCCAGGTACTTGCTGGCCATGATGCCGATACCGATGCAGGAGCCCAGGGCTCCGAGTCCGATCATGTGTCCGACGGCGAGAGGGAGGCTGCTGAAGTCTGTCATGGGGTGCTCCTTTCATTGGGTCGCCCCCACTGTGGCGGATCCGCGGCGAACGATCCATGACCTCGCAGGTCATGCGCTGCCACACCTCCAGGCTGTCTTTGATCGGCACGCCGGGTGGCGCAGGTCATCGTCGAGGACGACCTCCGGCAAGGCAGGCTCAAGGAGGTGCTGAAGCCGTTCGGGGGCACCTCGCGGCCTTTTTCGCTGCTGTGCCCGGCGAACCGCCACATGCCGCAACGTTTGCGTGTGCTGATCGACTACCTGCTTGAAAAACCGGGTGGAGCGAAAGGTGTGCCCTCCGCGGCGGCATGGGACACCGTCGGCCGCTCACGGTCGTGAAGACCTTGAAAAGGGGTGTGCTCAGATGGCGCCTGCGGCGCGCAGCGCGGCGATGTCGGCGTCGCCGCGGCCGAGCTGGCGCAGGATGGCGTCGGTGTGTTGGCCCACGGCGGGTATGGGGTCCATGCGGTAGTCGAAGCCGCTGTGGCGACCCGGCGGCAGCAGGGCCGGCACCGGGCCGGCGGGCGTGTCCACGGTTTGCCAGCGTTCGCGCGCGGCCAGTTGCGGGTGGTTCCACACGCCGGCCATGTCGTTCATGCGGGCGTTGGCGATCTGGGCCTGGTCCAGGCGGTCGATCACCTGCTGGATGCTCAGGCCGGCGAACACGCCGAGGATGAGCGCGCGCAGATCGGCCCGGTGGGCGTTGCGCTGGGCGTTGCTGTGAAAGCGCGGGTCGGTGGCCAGGGCGGGCTGCGCCAGCACGGTGTCGCAGAAGGCCTTCCACTCGCGTTCATTCTGCAGACCCAGCATCACGGTGCCGCCATCGCCGGCGGCGAACGGGCCGTAGGGGTAGATGCTGGCGTGCGAGGCCGCGGTGCGCGGCGGCGGCGTGGCGCCCTCGAAAGCGTAGTACAGCGGGTAGCCCATCCACTCGGCCACGCTTTCCAGCATGGACACGTCGATGTGCGAACCCTCGCCGGTCCGCCCGCGCTGCAGCAGCGCGGCCAGGATGGCGCTGTAGGCATACATGCCGGCGGCGATGTCGGCGATGGAGATGCCGGCCTTGGCGGGTTCGTCGGGCGTGCCGGTGATCGACAGCAAGCCGGCCTCGCTCTGGATCAGCAGGTCGTAGGCCTTCTTGTCGCGGTAGGGGCCGTCCTCGCCGTAGCCCGAGATGTCGCAGACGATCAGTTGTGGGTGCTGCGCGCTCAGCGTGGCATGGTCCAGGCCCATGCGCGCGGC
>CAZFOT010000103.1:0-11658 GCA_964520365.1 uncultured Hydrogenophaga sp. | reverse complement strand
CGAAGAAGAAGCCGTTCTTCGGCGCGTGCAGGATCACCTTGCGCGGCTTGCCGTCCACGGGAATGTCCGCCAGGATCATCGGCTGGGTGGAGGTGAAGTCCCAGTTGTCGCCCGGGGTTTCCTGGTAGTGCCAGACGTATTTCCCGGTGTCGGGGTTGAGCGCGACGATGGAGGCCAGGTAGAGGTTGTCGCCGCCGGCCGGGCTGCGCTTGCTCTGCGCCCAGGGCGAGCCGTTGCCGGTGCCGATGTACATCAGGTTGAGCTCGGGGTCGAAGGCCATGGCGTCCCAGGCCGTGCCGCCGCCGCCGGCTTCCCACCATTTGCCGGCCGGATCCCAGGTCTTGGCCGCGCGCTCCATCGATTCGTCCTCGAACGGCTTGCCCGGGTCGCCCGGCACGGTGAACCAGCGCCACTTCTGCTCGCCGGTCTTCGCGTCGTAGGCGGTGACGTAGCCGCGCACGCCGTACTCGGCGCCGCCGTTGCCGATGATCACGTTCCCCTTGAAGACGCGCGGCGCGCCGGTGATGGTGTAGCTGAACTTGCGGTCGATGATGGTGTCCTTCTCCCAGACCTTGGCACCGGTGGCCGCGTCCAGCGCGATCAGGCGGCCGTCGTACGCGGCCACGAAGACCTTGCCCTCGTGCAGCGCCACGCCGCGGTTGACCACGTCGCAGCAGCCCTTGTAGCCCGCTTCGCGCGGCACCTGCGGATCGAACGTCCAGATGCGCTTGCCGGTGCGCACGTCCACCGCGTGCACGATGCTCCACGACGCCGAGATGTACATGATGCCGTCGACCACCAGCGGCGTGGCCTCCACGCCGCGCGTCGATTCGAGGTTGTAGGACCAGACCAGGCCGAGGTCCTTCACGTTGGCCGTGGTGATCTGGTTGAGCTTCGAGTGGCGCGTCTCGGCGTAGTCCAGCCCGTAGCTGGGCCAGTCGGCGGTCTGCGCCGCGTTGCCGCGCATGAAGGCTTCGTTGACCTGGCCGACGGCGGCGGTGATGTGCGCGGGAGAGCCCTTGGCGGGCGCCTGGCCCAGCGCTGGCCCGCCCAGCGCCAGCGCGGCGGACAGCCCGAGGGCCCAGCGGCACCGGGCGGCGGAAAGTGGTGTCGGATTCATCGTGTCTCCTGGTGCGGCCTGCTTCGCGCAGGCTTGTTGTGGGGCCGCCCGCCCGGCGCCTGCCGATGTCCGGCACGGCATGGGCGAACCTACCGATGGTCGCGCCACAGCGGCCAGGATTCATCTTCGGGATTTCCCTGAAGCGGAAGTGTTCCGGCATGGAACACATGCGGCGCCAGCGCCAGGCCAAGGGCTAACCCGCATGCCGTGGCCGGGCGCACCGCCCGATACTCGAAACGGTGAAGGAGCCCGCCATGCAGCCGCCAGCCAGCCACCCCGCGCGCACCCCCCGCCAGTTGTTCTTCCAGACCCCCGAGCAGCGCACCGCGCTGGCGCGGCAGCGCTTCTTCGAGGAAGGCGAACGCCCCTCGGGTCTGGTGGGCGAAGCGGTGCTGCAATCGTGGCTGCGCTGCTGCACGGCGCACCGCCACCCGGTGGACGCGGTGAGCTTCGATCCCGTGAGCCGCAGCCGCGCCCACGCCAGCCTGAGCCGCAACCGCCAGTTGCTGCAGGCCGGCAACATCGAACTCGGCAACATGGAGGCCGCGCTGGGCGGCACCGATTGCCGCGTGCTGCTCACCGATGCGCAAGGCGTCATCATCCACGCCACCGACCTGCCCCAGGCCCACGGCCAGCCCTTGCTGCGCGCGGCGTCGCGCGTGGGCGTGAACATCGCGGAACATCAGATCGGTACCACCGCGCCCGGCATCGTGGTGCGCACCGGGGAAGCCTGCACCGTGGCGGGCGGAGAGCATTTCCACCAATGCCTGCAGGGCCTGTACTGCGCCGCCGCGCCGATCCACGACATCCACGGCCAGTTGGCCGGCGTGCTCGACGTGTCGGTCGAAGGCGGCCGTTTTCCGTTCGACGCCGCCGCCGTGGTGAGCACCTACGCCACCACCATCGAGAACCGCCTGCTGCAACTGCAATCGACCGAGCACCTGCTGCTGCACTTTCAGGCCAGCCCCACCTTCCTGGACACGCCGCTGGAGGCGCTGGCGGGCATCAGCACCAGCGGGCGCGTGCTCTGGCTCAACGGCGCGGGCCGGCGGCTCACGGGGTGCCAGATGGAAGGGCAGCCCACCGTCAACGAGGTGTTCGGCACCTCGATCGAGCGCCTGCTGGACCTGCACCGGCAGAAACGGGTGCAGACCCTGCGCCTGCCCAGCGGACTGGGCGTGTGGGTGAAGGGCCGCCTCAGCGGCGGCGACGGCGCCGACTTCAACCACGCGGTGGCAGTGGGCGGCGCGTCTGCCGCGATGGCGCCGCCCGCCGGCCCGCCATCCAGGCCCCACGCGGCCGAACCGCCGGTCGGCGCGCCGATCGCGAGCGCCACCCTGGTGGACCACAGCCAGCGCCTGATCGAAGTCACGCTGGCCGAGTGCGGCGGCAACATCGCCAAGGCAGCGCGCGCGCTGGGCGTCTCGCGCGGCATGCTGTACCGCCGGTTGCAGAAGGGGCAGGCCCGGGACCCGGCGCCCGGCGCCAGCGGTTGAGGCTCAGGACCCGTCGGCCACCGCGGTCCAGCGGCCGTCGGCCGCGGCGCTGCGCAGCACGGCCTCCACGAAGGCCAGGCCGTCCAGGCCGTCCTGCACCGTGCTGAGGTCGGCGGCCTCGGCCGGCGCGGCTCGCCCGGCCTGGCGGGCGTGGATCGCGAGCGCCGCGTCGCGGTAGATCTGCGCGAAGGCCTCGATGAAGCCTTCCGGGTGCCCGGCCGGCACGCGCACCGGCTCGGTGGCGCCGTGCGCGGTGCGGCCGCGCCGCAGCCGGGTCTCGTCCCCGCCCACGCGGCGCAGCACCAGTTCGTCCGGCGCCTCCTGCTGGAATTCCAGGCTCCCCTGCTCGCCGTAGACGCGCAGGCGCAGGCCGTTGACCGCGCCCGAGGCCACCTGGCTGGCCCACAGGCTGCCGCGCACGCCCTGGGGAAAGCGCAGCAGGGCCTGCACGTCGTCGTCCAGCACGCGGCCGGCGACGAAGCGGCGCAGTTCTGCGCTGACCTCGCTGGCGCGCTGCCCGGTGACGAAGCAGGCCAGCTGGTAGGCGTGGGTGCCGATGTCGCCCAGGCAGCCGGCCGCGCCGGCGCGCGCCGGGTCGGTGCGCCAGGCGGCCTGTTTCTGGCCACTGCTCTCCAGCGCCGTGCTGAGCCAGTCCTGCGCGTACTCCACCTGCACCAGCCGCAGCGCGCCGAGCGCACCGCTGTGCACCAGCTGCCGCGCGCGCCGCACCATGGGGTAGCCGCTGTAGTTGTAGGTCACCGCGAACACCAGGCCCCGGGCCTCGGCCTTGGCCGCGAGTTCGCGGCCCTCGGCGAGCGACAGCGCCAGCGGCTTGTCGCAGATGACGTGGATACCGGCGTCGAGGAAGGCGTGCGCCACCGGCGCGTGCAGGTGGTTGGGCGTGACGATGGCCACGGCGTCGATGCCGCTGCCGTCGCGCGCGTGGCGCTGGGCCTCGGCCGCCGCCATGGCGCGGTAGTCGGTGTGGCAGCGCGCGGGGTCCAGGCGCAGTTCGGCGGCGCTGTCGGCCGCGCGCCGCGGGTCGCTCGACAGAGCACCCGCGACCAGTTCCCACTCGTCGTCCAGCCGCGCGGCCATGCGGTGCACGCCGCCGATGAAGGCGCCCTGCCCGCCCCCCACCATGCCCAGCCGCAGGCGCCTCGGTGTGGCCGCTGTCATGGCGCCAGCCCCAGCAGGTCGCGCAGTTGTGCCCGTTCGACCCCGGCGCCGGCGAAGTCGTCGAAGGCGCGGTCGGCGCGGCGGATCAGGTGCTCGCGGATGAAGGCCGCGCCCTCGCGCGCGCCGTCTTCCGGGTGCTTGAGGCAGCACTCCCACTCCAGCACCGCCCAGCCGTTGTAGCCGTGCTGCGTGAGCTTGCTGAAGATGGCCTTGAAGTCGATCTGCCCGTCGCCCAGCGAGCGGAAACGCCCGGCGCGGTCCTGCCAGTCGGCGAAGCCGCCGTACACGCCCTGCCGGCCGGTGGGGCGGAATTCGGCGTCCTTGACGTGGAAGGCGCGGATGCGGCTGTGGAACACGTCGATGAAGGCCAGGTAGTCGAGCTGCTGCAGCAGGAAGTGGCTCGCGTCGTAGAGAATGCACGCGCGCGGGTGCTGCTCCACCGCGTCGAGGAAGCGCTCGAAGCTGGTGCCGTCGAACAGGTCCTCGCCGGGGTGCAGCTCGTAGCAGACGTCGACACCGGCCTCGTCGAAGGCGTCGAGCACCGGCCGCCAGCGCCGCGCGAGCTCGGCATATGCCTCTTCCACCAGCCCGGCGGGGCGCTGCGGCCACGGGTAGAGGTAGGGCCATGCCAGCGCGCCGGAGAAGGTGGCGTGGGCCTTGAGCCCCAGGCGCCGCGAGGCGCGCGCGGCCAGGCGCAGCTGTTCGCCGGCCCAGGCGGTGCGCGCGGCCGGGTTGCCGCGCACGGCGGCGTCGGCGAAGCCGTCGAACAGCGTGTCGTAGGCCGGGTGCACGGCCAGCAGCTGGCCCTGCAGGTGGGTCGAGAGCTCGCTCACCTGCAGGCCGTGCGCCGCCAGGCGGCCGCGCACCTCGTCGCAGTAGGTCTGGCTCTCGGCCGCGCGCGCGAGGTCGAAGATGTGCGGCGTCGAGGTGGGGATCTGCAGCGCCTGGTAGCCCAGGCCGGCGGCCCAGGCGGCCAGGCCGTCGAGCGTGTCGAACGGCGCCTGCGGGCCGATGAACTGGGCCAGGAAGATGCCCGGGCCTTGCATGCTGGGGTTCATGGATTCAGTCCTTCCTTTGCACCAGCACGGCCAGCACGATGATCAGGCCCTTGACCATGCCCTGCAGGTACGGAGACACGTTCATGAGGTTGAGCGTGTTGTTGAGAATGCCCAGGATCAGCACGCCGATCACCGTGCCGATGATCTTGCCGCGTCCGCCCGACATGCGCGTGCCGCCGATGATGACCGCGGCGATCGCGTCGAGCTCGTAGGCCAGGCCCGAGTTGGCCGAGGAAATCGAGTTCAGCCGCGACGACTCGATCACGGCGCCCAGCGCGGCCAGGCCGCCGCACAGCGTGTACACCGTGAACTTCACGCGCGCCACCGGCAGCGCCGAGAGGCGCGCCGCGCGCTCGTTGCTGCCCACCGCGTACACGTGGCGCCCGAACACGGTGTGCGCCATCACCAGGTGGAGCACAGCCGCGGCGGCGGCGAACACCCAGATCGGCGTGGCCAGGCCCAGGAAGGCCGAGTTCGCGATCGCGCCGTAGGCCTCGCTGGCGTTGCTGATGCTGCCGCCGTCGGCGATGAAGAGGATCAGCGAGCGCGCGCCGGCCAGCATGCCCAGCGTGGCGATGAACGAGGGTATTCGCCCCCAGGTGACCATGGCGCCGTTGAGCCCGCCGGCGATCAGGCCCACGGCCAGGCCGGTGAGTACCGCCAGCACCGGATGGTCGCCGAAACCCAGCGCCCACAGGGCCGCGCCGCCGGAGAGCGCGAGCACCGCACCCACCGAGAGGTCGATGCCGCCGACGATGATGACCAGCGTGAGGCCGAGCGCGAGGATGCCGATCACGCTGACCTGGCGCGCGATGTTGAGCAGGTTGCGCGGGGTCGCGAACTGCTCGCTGGCGAACGAGGCGAAGAGCACCACCGCCACCAGGGCGAACAGCGCGCTGTAGTCGGACCACAGCAGGCGCACGGTGGGATGGGAGAAGAAGCGGTTCATGTTCATGCGGTGGCGGGTTGGTCGTTGCGCACGCCGGTGGCGCAGCGCATCACGGTGTCCTCATCGACCTCGGCGTTGCTCAGCTCGGCGACGATGCGCCCGCGGTAGAACACCAGCACGCGGTCGCACACCTGCTGCAGCTCGGCCACCTCGCTGCTGGACACCAGCACCGCCTTGCCTTCGCTGGCGAGCGCGCGGATCAGCGGGTAGATCTCGGCCTTGGCGCCGACGTCGATGCCCTGGGTCGGGTTGTCCAGCACCAGCACCGGCGCGCCGGTGGCCAGCCACTTCGCGACGATGACCTTCTGCTGGTTGCCGCCCGAGAGGCTGGTGATCGGGTCTTCGAGCCGGTGCAGCCGGATGCGCAGCCGCTCCTGCGCGGCGCGCGCCTGCGCGCGCTCGGCGCGGCGGGCGATCCAGCCCCAGCGCGCGAGCCGCGGCAGCGCGGAGATGGTTTGGTTGTGCTCGATCGAGAGGTCGCTCAGGATGCTGTTTTCCTTGCGGTTGCGCGGGATCAGGCCCAGGCCCTGGCGCAGGGCCTCGCGCGGGTGGCGCGGCGCGCGCGCGGCGCTGCCGATGCGCACCGTGCCCGAGAGCGGGCGCAGTTCGCCGCACAGCGCGTCGATCAGTTCGGCGCGGCCGTCGCCGGCCAGGCCGGTGATGCCCAGCACCTCGTGCGCGTGCAGCGTGAAGCCCACGCCCTGCACGCCCGGCGCCACCAGGTCCCGCACGTCGAGCAGCGGCGCGCCGCGCGGCAGGGCCTGCGGCGCGCTGCGCGCAGCCAGCGTGGCGCCCACCATCGCATCGGCGAGCCGGTGTTCGTCCACCTCGGCCACGGCGGCGGTCAGCACCACGCGCCCGTCGCGCAGCACGGTGCAGCGGTCGCACACGCGGGTGACCTCGCGCAGCTTGTGCGAGATGTAGACCATGCTCACGCCGTGCTCGCGCAACTGGCGCATGCAACCGAACAGGCGCTCGACCTCGTGCTCGGTCAGCGCGGTGGTGGGCTCGTCCATGATGACGATGCGCGCGTCGAACAGCAGGGCGCGCGCGATCTCGACGAACTGCTTGTGCGCCGCGTCGAGCGTGCCCACGGCGGTGTCGGGCGAGAGCGCGAGGCCCAGGCGCCGCAGCACGTCGTGCGCGCGCTCGCGCATGGCGGCGGCCTTGCGCACGCCCCAGCGCTGCAACTCGCGGCCCAGGAACAGGTTCTCCCAGACGCTCAGGTCGTTGACGAGGTTGAGTTCCTGGTGGATGAAGGCCACGCCGGCGCGCTGCGCGTCGCGCGGGCTGCGGATGTCGCACGCCTGCCCATCGATGGCGATGCGGCCGCGGCCCGGCGCCACCACGCCGCCCAGCACGTTCATCAGCGAGGATTTGCCGGCGCCGTTCTCGCCCAGCAGGGCGTGGATCTCGCCCGGCTGGACCCGCAGGTCCACCCCGTGCAGCACCGACACCGGGCCGTAGCTGACGGCGATGTCCGTCAGCTGCAGGCGCGGTGCGGTGTCTGCCATGGCGAGTCTCCGCTCAGTAGTTGGCGTTGGCGTCGTACAGCTGGGCGACGTTGTCGATCGTCACGCCACCGGCCGGGATGGTGATGGTCTTGGTCGCCGGCGGCTTGCCCCTGGCCACGTCCACGGCCACCTTCACGGCGTCCTTGACCATCAGCGGCGAGTAGATGAAGGTGGCTTTCATCATCGGGTCCTTGTCGGCAATGAGCTTGTACACCGCCTTGTTGCCGCCCGCGCCGGTCACCACCTTGATGTCGCTGCGTTTGGCTTCGCGGATCGCCTGCAGCACGCCCAGCGCCATCTCGTCGTCGTGCGTGTACACGGCGTCGATCTTCGGGTGCTGCTGCAGCAGGTTCTGCATCACGTTGAGCGACTTCTCGCGCTGGAAGTCGCCCGCCTGGCTGGCGATGATCTTCAGGCCCGGGTAGCTCTTGGCCACCTCGTCGCGGAAGCCCTGGCTGCGCTGCGTGGTCACCGAGGCCGGCACGCCGATGATCTCCACCACGCTGCCGCTGCCGCCAAGGGCCTTGCCGATGTACTGAGCGGCGTTGGTGCCGATGCCCACGTTGTCGCCCTTGATGAGGGCGGCGAAGTCCTCGGTGTTGACCTCGCGGTCCACCACGATCAGCGGGATCTTCGCGTTCTTGAGCAGCGTGGCCGCGCGCGTCATGGCGCTGCTCTCGATCGGCAGCATCACCACCGCGCTGACCTTCTTGGCGATCAGGTCCTCGATGTCGTTGGTCTGCTTGTTCGGGTCGGCGGCGGTGGTCATCACGTGCTTGATGGACGAGGCCTTGGCCTGGTCCTGCGCGTTCTTGATGATCGCGCCCATCCAGCCGTGCGTGGCGGACGGGAAGGACATGCCGATCGTCACGTCCTGCGCGTGGGCTTGCGTGGCGGCGAACAGGCTGCCGGCCAGGGCCAGCACGGGAAGGGTTTGAAAAAGGCGGCGTTGCATGGTTTTGTCTCCTGATGTGGGCATGCCGCGGCCGGTCGGGCCGTCGGTGGGTTGCATGAAACCGATTACATTTCAGCGGCGAACAAAGGGTCTTGGCTCGATAGGGGTCTCCTGGGCAAAAGGGTGGGACAACAGGCGCGGCGTCAGCCCGACGCGCGCACCTGCAACTGGTGCTTGAGCACCAGGCTCGTGACCTCGGTGTTGCGCCCTTGCAGGCGCTGCAACAGAAGCTGGGCCGCCTGGTAGCCCATCTCGGTCATGGGTTGGCGCACCGTGGTGAGCGGCGGGTCGGCCTCGGCGGCGAAGTCGATATCGTCGAAGCCCACCAGCGCGAGCTGGCCGGGCACCGCCAGGCCCAGCGCGCGCGCCTGGCGCAAGGCGCCGATGGCCAGCGTGTCCGAGACGGCGAACACGGCGGTGGGCCGCGCGCTCGCGGGCAGCCGCGCCCACATCGACTCGAGCGCGCCCGCGCCGTCGGCGAAGTCCAGGCCCTGGGCGACCACGTGCAGCGCCGGATCGGGCTCGATGCCGGCATCGCGCAAGGCCTTTTCATAACCCGCCTTGCGCTGCCGGGCGAACATGAAGCCGGTGTCGTAGCCCATGTGCGCGATGCGCCGGTGCCCGCGCGCCAGCAGATGGTTGACCGCGTCGCGCGCGGCGCGCTCGTTGTCGATGCCGACGTAGGGCACACGCATGCCCTCGTCGTGCTCGCACAGGGCCACCCAGGGCAGATCGTGCATTTTTTCGGCGATCGCGCGGTGCACGGTCGCGGCGTCCAGGCAGATCGCGCCATCGACCTGGCGGCGCTGGATCAGCCGCAAGTGGCTGGGGTCGGCCAGGGTGTCGCGGCTGGTCTCGCACAGCAGCATGTGGTAGCCGTGCTCCTGCAGCGCGCGCGTGAGGCCTTCGACGACACGGCCGTAGAACGGGTTGTGCAGGTTGGGCACCGTCACCAGCAGCAGGCCCGAGCTGGCCGAGCGCAGGTTGCGCGCCAGGTGGTTGGGCTCGTAGCCCAGCTCGGCGATCACGCGCGCCACGTGTTCGCGCGTCTTGTCGACCACCGCGGAAGAGCCGTTCAGCACCCGCGACACCGTGGCCACCGACACGCCGGCACGCGTCGCCACCTGCTTGATGGAGAGCGTCTGATCGGGCGCGGTCGTGGGTGGGAGCGTGGACATGGCACGAATGTAATCGTTACCATTTTCCTTGTGGATGCTCGATTACCCTAGGTGTCCGGCGTGCAGCAGGCGCTCCACCTCGGCGCGCGCATCCTGCGCCCAGGTGCGCCGGTCGCGCCCGCGGAAAGTTTCGGGCTCGCCGTAGCGCACCACCGCCCGCAAATGGCGCGCGCGCAGCGTGGTCCAGACCGACGCGATCAGGGTCGTGTCGCCCACGAACACCGGCGCTTCGTGGCGCGTGCCGTCGCGGCTGTCCACGAAGCGCAGCGCCACCGGCAGCACCGGCGCGTTGGCCGAAATGGCGGCCTGCAGCAGGTTGCCGTGAAACGGCAGCAGCGAGGTGCCGTCGCTGGTGGTGCCTTCGGGGAACACGCTCAGGATGTCGCCCTCGCGCAGGCGCTCGGTCATGCGGTGCACCACGCGCATGGCGTCGCGCCGCTTGTCGCGCTCGATGTAGAGCGTACCGGCGCCCGTGATGAGCGGGCCCAGCAGCGGCCAGCTTCTGGCGTCGGCCTTGGAGACGAAGCGGCTGGGATGGGCCGCGTTCATGACGAGGATGTCGAGCCACGACACGTGGTTGGCCAGTTGCAGCAAGGGACCGCGCTGCGGCGGCGTGCCGTGCACCACCAGCTCCACGCCGAGGATGTCCAGCATCTGCCGCGCCCACTCGCGCACCAGCAACTGGGTCTGCGCCGGCGCCAGGCGGCCGAACTCGGTGCGAATGATCCAGAGCCCGCGCAGCACGTGCCACAACGCCCGCAGCGCGCGCCAGAATGCGCGCAAGGTGTTCACGCGCTCAGTGCCTCGGCGCTCGCTGAAGCCTGGTGCGCCACCTGCCCCGCCACCAGGGTGGCGCGCACGCTCGCCGGCAGCTCGTGCCCCCCGAACGGCGTGTGCTTGCCCTGGCTGCGCAGGGCTTGCGGCGCCACTGCCCAGGGCCGGTTCGGGTCGAACACGCACACGTCGGCCACGCCGCCCACCGCGAGGCGCCCGACGCTGGCCTGCAGCGTGCCCAGGCTGGCGCCCAGCACCGTCTGCGGCCCGCTCGTGAGCACGGCCAGCGCCTGCATCAGGCCCAGGCCGTCCTGCTGCGCCCATTTGCAGGCCAGGCCCAGCAGCAGCTCCACCGCGCTGGCACCGGGCTCGGCCTCGGCGAACGGCAGGGTCTTGGCGTCGCTGTCCACCGGGTTGTGGTCGGACACCAAGGCGTCGATGCTGCCGTCGGCCAGGCCGGCGCGCAGCGCGTCGCGGTCGCGCTGCTGGCGCACCGGCGGCTGCAGGCGCAGGCGGCTGTCGTAGTAGCCGATGTCGATGTCGGTGAGCAGCAGGTTGTGCACGCTCACGTCGCAGGTGACCGGCAGGCCCTCGGCCTTGGCCTGGCGCACCAGTTCCAGGCCGGCCGCGCTGCTGATGCGGCACAGATGCACCCGGGCGCCCCCACCGCTCCTGCCCTGCACGGCGCGCATGAGTTCGAACAAGGTGTGCAGCGCGATCGTCTCGGCCGCCGCCGGCACCCCGGCCAACCCCAGGCGCGTGGCCAGCGGGCCGCTGGCGGCCACGCCCTTGCCCAGCCAGGCGTCCTGCGGGCGCAGCCAGACGGTGTAGCCGAAGGTGGCGGCGTACTGCAGCGCGCGCTGCAGCACCTGGGTGTTGACGATGGGCACGTCGGCCTGGCCGAAGCCGATGCAGCCGGACTCGGTCAGTTCGACCATCTCGGTCAGCACCTCGCCCTTGAGGCCGCGCGTGAGTGCCCCCAGCGGGAACACGCGCGCCAGGTGCAGCTTCTCGGCGCGGAACTTGAGCATGTCCACCAGGCCGGGCTCGTCGAGCACCGGATCGGTGTCAGGCGGGCAGACCAGCGAGGTCACCCCGCCGGCCACGGCCGCGGCCATCTCGCTCTCGAGCATGCCGGCGTGTTCCTGGCCGGGCTCGCGCAGGCGCACCGCCAGATCGACCAGGCCCGGCGCGACCACGCAGCCGGTGGCGTCGATGGTGCGGCTGGCATGGAAGTCGCCGCCCACGTTGCCGATGGCGATGACGCGGCCCGCGGCGATCGCCACGTCGGCCATCTCGTCGCGGCCGCTGGCCGGGTCCATGACGCGGCCGTTCTGGATCAGGATTTTCATAGTTGGTTCTTTCGCTCAGCGATCAGACGGCCGCAGCGCCGGGCCGCCCCAAGCAAGGCCAGCCCCCTCGGGGGGCAGCGACC
>CAZFOT010000102.1:0-11746 GCA_964520365.1 uncultured Hydrogenophaga sp. | reverse complement strand
TCTGCCAGAAGTACGGCATTCCGCAGATCTCCACCGGCGACATGCTGCGCGCCGCGGTCAAGGCTGGCACCCCGCTGGGCGTGCAGGCCAAGTCGGTGATGGAGTCCGGTGGCCTGGTCAGCGACGAACTCATCATCGACCTGGTCAAGGAACGCATCGGCCAGCCCGACTGCGCCAACGGCTTCCTGTTCGATGGCTTTCCACGCACCATTCCCCAGGCCGACGCCATGAAGGCCGCCGGGGTCAAGCTGGACTACGTGCTGGAGATCGACGTGCCCTTCGAGGCGATCATCACGCGCATGAGCGGGCGCCGCTCGCACCCGGCCTCCGGCCGCACCTACCACGTGAGCTTCAACCCGCCCAAGGTGGAAGGCGTGGACGACGTCACGGGCGAGCCGCTGATCCAGCGCGAGGACGACAGGGTAGAAACCGTGAAGAAGCGCCTGGAGGTCTACAGCGCGCAAACGCGCCCCCTGGTGGACTACTACAGCGAATGGGCCAAGGTGGATCCGGCATCGGCCCCGCGCTACCGGGCCATCAGCGGCATGGGCAGCGTGGAGGACATCACGGCACGCGCTTTCGAGGCGCTCGGCCACTGAACGGATTGAAATCGCCCCCCGCGCCCCACCGCTGCGCGGGTCGCCGATTCAGGCGGGGCTGGACCGCAGGCCGTAGGTCTTTCCGCCGAGGAACACGTACTCCGCGCGCAACAGCGCGGCCCCCGCTTCCCCCTTGAAGGCAAAACCGACCACCGACAGGTCCGAGCCCACGGCGATCTCCGGCATCTGCCATTGACTGAGCCGGAACAGCGGCGCCAACTCGATCTCCCAGCGCCGATCCTTTCGCGTCGGCAGCACGGCCTTGCCCAGAAGCGCCGCACCGTCGATGGAAGCACTCTGCGCCGGGATCGGCCGCTGGGCGAGGTCGGCCGGCAAAACCAGCGATTCCGGCAGTTCAAGTATCAGTTCGGCGTGTGGATTGCGCCATTTCACCTCCACGGCCCGCCCTTCCAGGTAGATCGGCCGGGTCTGATCGAAGCTGCTCCAGCCATGGTGAGCCCAGGCGGTGCCACCCACCATCGACAGGCCTGCCAGCGTTCCGGTATGCAGAAAGGTTCGTCTTTGCATCTGTCTCTCCATTTCAGTCATTCACCGCGCCGGAGCGCGACCCGCAACGAATGAAGTGCCCCCATCCAGGGGCACCAAGGGTCCGGCTCCGCCGGCCCGAGATGCCGTCCTCCCTCCCTGCGCCGAAGGCGCGCCAGAGAGGGGGGAAGCCGCGAAGCGGCGCAGGAGGGTGTCATACATACCCGATCCAGCGCCCACAAGTCAGGACCAGCAGCCAGATCACGGAGGACGAAACCATCAGCGCCCGCGCCCAGCCGTCCAGCCGCTGCAGCGATCGACGACCGTGAAACCAGGCGGCATTGCAACCGGCGAGCATCAGCAGCAGCATCTTGGCTGTGAATGCCCTGTTCGCCAACAGTTCCTCGGCCTGGGTTGCAAACATCAGAAGCCCCGAGGCCGCGGCCATCATGAAGCCCAGGCCCACCAGCGTCAGGCTCAGCCTGGCCACGCTCGCCATGGGCATGTCCGCGGCAAATCCAAACACCCTCGCCTCCAGCAGCGCGAGATTGCCCAGCAGCAGTCCTATGCCCAGAATGTGCACGACCTCCAGCATGGGATAGGCCCAGGGATTCGATCCCAATGCAGCAAACATCTCAGTGCTTCAGCAGATCGAGCATCAGGGCGAGCCGGGCCTTGACAGGGCCGAGGCCGTTGGCATCCGGAATCGCGGCCGGGCCACCTTCCGACACCTGGCCTCGGGCACAGCGGGTGCTGCGCACCACGCGCACCCCCGCGGCCAGGGCTTCCTCCAGCGCGGACTGCAGCGAACGATGAAGACTCCCGTTGCCGGTCCCCGCCACCACGATGCCCCGCAGCGGCGAAACGGGATCGCCGAGCCCATGGGCCAGCAGGGACCGCACGATGGCGCCATCCGCCGCGGCATGGCTCAGCACGATTTCGACACGGGGAAGGCGTGACGCCTTCAAGAAACGTTCGACAGCGATTCGATCGAACCCATCTTCTCCTGCGGCGACGCCCGGCTCGGGCCAGCACCGGAACAGCCGAACCCGGCCATGTTCGACCACGCCGACCGGCCCGGCGTCACCCGAATCGAACGCATCGAGGGCGTAGGTATGGGTTTTCGCCACGTCCACCGCGCCGTGCACCTTGGCCGCACACACGACCACCACTCCCCCCAAGGCGCCGGATCGCGCCAGCAGCACGGCATCGCTGAGATTCTGTGGGCCATCAGGCGCCAGCGCGGTGGCGGGCCGCATGGCGCAGGTCATGACCACGGGCTTGGACGGTTCGAGCACGGTCTGGAGCAGGTAGGCGGTCTCCTCCAGCGTGTCGGTGCCATGGGTGACCACGATGCCGCCCACCTCGGGGCGGGCGAGGTGATGCGACAGGCGGGCAACCAGTTGCTGCCACACCGCCAGGTCCATGTCCTTGCTGTCGATCTGCGCCACCTGCTCGACCTCCAGCGGCGCCGCGGCCAGGGCGGGAATGCCGCTCACCAGGTCCTCGGCGCTGACCTGGCCCGCCACGTAGCCGGCGAGATCGTCCGGCCGGGACGCCCGTCCCGCGATGGTGCCGCCAGTGCCAAGGACAACCACGCGCGGCGCGGCTTCCGGCAACGAATCTGCTTCCTTCACTTGCAAAATCCCCAGAACTGATGAAAAATACAGTTACTGGATGGGAAAACAGTAACCCATCCACCCCCGCCGCCAAGCCGGCCCGTGAGGACACCATGATCGAGTCTCAACCCTCTTCGCCCAAGCTCACCGCTCGCCAGCAACAGATTCTGGAACTCATCCAGTCTGCCATCGCCCGCACGGGAGCGCCTCCGACGAGAGCCGAAATCGCCAACGAGCTGGGTTTCAAGTCGGCGAACGCAGCGGAAGAACATCTGCAGGCGCTCGCACGCAAGGGCGTGATCGAACTGGTGAGCGGAACCTCGCGCGGCATCCGGCTGCGCAGCGAAGACCTCGAATCCATCAATGCCTCGCGCGGCCGCCAGCTTACACTGCCGCTGCCCAGTCTGTCCCAGTTGATGCTGCCCCTGATTGGCCGTGTGGCCGCCGGCTCCCCCATCCTCGCGCAGGAGCATGTGGACCAGACCTACCACGTCGAGCGCAGCCTGTTCCAGCGCACGCCCGACTATCTGCTCAGGGTCAGGGGCATGTCGATGCGCGACGTCGGCATCATGGACGGGGATCTGCTGGCGGTTCAGGCCACCAAGGATGCCAGGAATGGCCAGATCGTCGTGGCGCGCCTGGGCGACGAGGTCACGGTCAAGCGCTTCATGCGACGCCAGGACACCATCGAGCTGCTCGCGGAAAACCCGGACTACAAAACCATCGTGGTCGAACCGGGCGAATCCTTTGAAATCGAGGGCCTGGCCGTGGGCCTGATCCGGAACAGCTTTCAGCTCTGAGCAGCGGGCTGTTGCCGCCTCAGCAGGTGGCGGGCGTTTGGTCTGTGTGGCATGTTGCTCTCAGACACATCCCTGCGCTGGCGGCCTCATTCGCAATCCTGCCTGTGTTCAACCCCTTCATGGAGTTTCGCATGGGAATCCGCTTCAAATCCAGCACCTGGCGCTCACCATTGCGCCTGATCGACAACCTTCTGCCCTTGCAGTCGCCGGCCACGGTATCACTCCCCCGCACGCCAGGCCGGGCACTTCAATGGTTCGCCCGCGCTGGCTGGTTGAACCGTGACCCGGCACCCCAGGCCCGGCCTCAGGCGCCAGCGCCCGTGAGAAACCTGGGTGCGCAAACCTGCGGCGTGCGGGTGCTGAGAGCCTCGGGCCCGGCTGGGGGGCGCCGCCACGACATGCGCATGGTGATCTCCGGCCGCATCGACGACGTGTGCGCCGAACTGGATCGTCTGGCAGCGCAGGAACAATCTTCGCTGGTGCGGCCAATGTGAGCCCACGGGCGCCGCGGCACGCCTGAAAGCGGTCCGGCGCCGCAGCCCTGCCGTGACGAATCGAAACACGGCAGCGGGCCGCTCGCGCAGATGCCGCGTTTGCCATGGGGGCACAATAGTGGCATGAACATTGTGATCCTCGATGACTACCAGGACGCGGTGCGCAAGCTGCCCTGCGCCAGCAAGCTGGAGCCTTATCCGGCCAAGGTCTTCACCAACACCGTCAAGGGTGTGGGACAACTCTCCGTCCGATTGAGGGATGCCGACGTTCTGGTGTTGATTCGGGAGCGCACCCACATCACGCGGCAATTGATCGAGAAACTGCCCAGGCTCAAGCTCATTGCCCAAACGGGTCGCGTGGGGCCGCACATCGACGTCAATGCCTGCACGGAACGAGGCATCGCGGTCGCCGAGGGCATTGGCGCGCCCTTTTCCACGGCGGAACTCACCTGGGCGCTGATCATGGCGTCGATGCGCCGGATTCCGCAGTATGTGGCCAACCTGAAGCACGGGGCGTGGCAGCAGTCGGGGCTGAAGTCCTTGGCCATGCCGGCCAACTTCGGGCTTGGCATGGTGCTGCGCGGCAAGACCCTGGGGGTGTGGAGCTACGGGAAAATCGGCCAGCTGGTGGCCGGCTATGGCAGGGCATTCGGCATGCGCGTGATCATCTGGGGCAGCGAGGAGGCGCGCGCTCGTGCAACCGCCGACGGCTTCGATGTGGCAACCAGCAAGCACGGCTTCTTCGAATCGGCCGACGTGCTCTCCGTGCACATTCGCCTGAGCGAGATCAACGCGGGCTGCATCACGCTCGAAGATCTGAGCCGGATGAAGCCCACGTCGCTGCTGGTCAACACCTCGAGGGCAGAGCTGATCGAACCGGAAGCCTTGCTGGCGGCCCTGAACCGGGGGCGCCCAGGCATGGCCGCCGTGGATGTGTTCGAGTCGGAGCCCATTCTTCAGGGGCACGCCCTGCTCAGGCTGGAGAACTGCATCTGCACGCCCCATATCGGCTACGTCGAACAGGACAGCTACGAAACCTATTTTTCTTCGGCCTTCGACAACGTGGTGAACTTCATCAAGGGCACGCCAACCAACATCGTCAACCCCGGGTCGCTGCAGGTCAGGCGTTGAGCCTGCCAGTCCCTGGCCGATGCCCGCGCCGTCGGCCCACGGCCACGAACAACAACGGGAACCCGCTCAGCTTTTTTCCGGTTTGCCGGAATCGGGTTTTTCTTCGTCCGGCGGCATGAAGTCGAGCACCTCGAAATCGATCAGATTGCTCAGCGGTCCGGCGCCAGAAGCACCCCTCGATGATGCAGGCTGCGCCGTGGGCTCCACCGGCGTGGGCACATCCGGCAAGGACGCCTCGAACTCGGAATAGGCAGCCAGCTCCATGAGATCGATGTCCAGGCCCAGCCGGGGCGACGCGGGTGGCATCGATTCCATCGGCTCGGTGTTGCGCTCATTGGCCCTCATGCCGGCGCCTCCTGCCGTCCCCAGCGGGCCGGCGGCCTTCAGAGGCTGGACCCTGGTGTGCTGGAAGTTGGCCGCGGCAGCCTGCGTGGTGTCGCGCTGGACGAGATCCTTGGCGATGGCGTGCAGCAAAAGCAGTTCCCGGTACGCTTCGAGGTCGAAAACCTCGCCTTCGGCGTCCTCGGCCTCGCGAAATATCGAGTGCTCGATCACATCCAGCACGCGGGGCTCCCCCCACAAGGCCTGAATCCGGGTGAAGGCGGTTTCATAGGTTTCCAATCCCCGGCTCCGGTGGGAATACTGGTCGAACGGCGGCGCACCGGCGTTGAACACCTCGTTGAACTCGGTGCGCAGCCGTTCATAGTCGTCACGGCGATCCAGCCGGTGGTAGAGCCTGAACAGGTCAAGGTAAGCCAGCGGACTGGGCTCATGGCTCTCTGCCAGGTGATTCAACAGCACCTGGATGGCTTGTTCATCCTCACCCAGGGACACGAAAAAATCGGCTTGCTGCTGGACATCGAACAGTTCCTCGGTGGCCAGGGAGCGCGAGCCGCCAATGGCGCTCGCCAGAAAATCGCGTTTGTCGCGCCCGGGAACCGAAGGAATGCTGTCGCTCTCCCCGGTCTTCACCCTCGACACCCATCCGTCGTCCTGTTCCGGGCCGTCGAACCCGGAATCCATCGCCAGATCGAAATCCAGCGCGACGGTGTTTTCTTGCGGAGGCGCCGGACGCGCGGACGGCTTGTTTGCCATTTCCGCCCTGGATGCCTGCGACCACCACGCGGTCGAAGCCTCGCTCGCGTGCGTCACGCTCTTGCGGCGCCAGACCAGCACCAGCGCTGCCACTGCCATCAGCAGCAGGGCCGCGAGCAAATAGACCAGCCAGTCCATGTAGCGCGAACGCTCCAGGCTCGCCTGCAACTCGGCAATGGTGGCCAGGTGGCGCTCTTCCTCGCTCCTGAGACCCTGGGCCTCGGCCTCGAGCACGGAGAGCTTTTGCGCATCGCGAAGAATGTCCTCCGCGGAAGCGTTGATGGCTTTCCAGAGGCGGCCGGCGGCAGCACGGGTCTCCTCGGAATCCGTGGGCTCGCTGAGCAATGACATCGACAGCCTGAGCGTGGGGTCCCGCTCGACGCTCAGACCGATGTCCACCGGATCGAGCTGCAGGCGCGGCGCCGGCGGCGGCACCGGGGCCACCGGGCGGCGGCGCACCACGCTGGGGGTGGGCGCCTGGGCCATCGTCTCCTGCCTGACCGAGGGAGGAGCGATCCTCAGACGGGCCCGAGGCTCCACCGGCGCATCCGCCGATGCCATCCCGGACGCCGCGGCCGCGCCGGCAGCAGGCGCCTGCGCACCATCCGGGGAGGCCTGGGCGGACCCGGGTCTTGCGACAGGCTGCGGGGAGGCGGCCCGCGCTTCGGTCACCGGGTCGGCGAGAAAGACGTAGTGCCGTGAGAACGGGGCGTTGCATCCAGCCCGGACGTTCACCGATACGATGGGTTCGTCGATGATCCGGGCGACTTGGACGCGGACCGACGCATCCGCACCGGGGGTCGTCCGCTGGGCAGCGACGGTGACAGCGCCAGCGGGCAGCAACGTGTCACCATAGTTCACATCGGCACCCAGGCAGAGCGCATCCAGTTCCTCCCCTGGAGCCAGTACGATCTGGACCCGGACATCCAGCGGACTGCCGATCACGGCAGACCCGCTTTGGCGCCCCAAAGTAGCGGCGGCACTGCCCAACACAGTTGATAGCAAAATACAGCCCAACCAAAACTGGCGCACGTCAGTTTCCCCTCATTTCATCGGTGGAACATTCTGTCATAGCTTCCCGCCGAACTTCCTGAGTTAATACATTGATATGCAATCCATATTCGAATCTGCGGGCATAGTTGGCACTGGCGCAATGGGCAGGGGAATTGCCCAGATGGCCGCCCAGGCCGGAAGCCAGGTGTTTCTGTTCGACGTGCAGCCCGGCGCGGCCGAGTCTGCGCGCGCTTCGCTCCAGGCGACCTGGCAAAAGCTGGTGGAAAAGGGAAAGCTGGACGCCAGCCGCATGCAGGGCTGCATGGACCGGTTGACCGTGGCGAGCGCACTCTCCGATCTGGCGCCATGCGGGCTGGTGGTGGAGGCCATCGTCGAGCGCCTGGACGTCAAGCAACGGCTGTTTCGCGAGCTCGAAGACATCGTGGACGCCAATGCGATCCTCGTGACCAACACATCCTCGCTGTCGGTCACCGCCATCGGCGCGGCCCTGCAGCGGCCGGGCCAGTTCGCGGGCTATCACTTCTTCAACCCCGTCCCCCTCATGAAGGTGGTCGAGGTGATCGCCGGCCTCAAGACCGATCCTGCGGTGTGCAAGCGTCTCTCCGACTACGCGCGGCAGTTCGGCCACACCCCGGTCTCGGCCCAGGACACGCCGGGTTTCATCGTCAACCACGCCGGGCGCGGCTATGGCACGGAGGCCTTGCGGGTGGCCGGCGAGCGGGTGGCCGACTTCGCGACCATCGACCGCATACTGAAGGACCAGGTCGGGTTCAAGCTCGGCCCCTTCGAACTCATGGACCTGACGGCGCTGGACGTCTCCCATCCGGTCATGGAGTCGATCTACCGGCAGTACTTCGACGAGCCGCGCTACCGCCCCAGCGTGATCACGGCGCAGCGGCTGGCCGGCGGCGTGGTCGGCAAGAAGGTGGGCGAGGGCTTCTACCCGTACCGCGATGGCGTGGCCCAGGTTCCCGCTGAGCCGGCGACGCCGTCCGTGGCCTCGCTGCCACCCGTCTGGGTTTCTCCCAAGGCGGCGCGGCGCGCGGAAATCTACGCATTGCTCAAGGCGCTTGGCGCGGGCATCGAAACCGGCGCGGCGCCATCGGAGGCGGCCCTGATCCTGGTCGCGCCGCTGGGCCTGGACGTCACCACCATCGCCGCCGTCGAACGGCTGGACGCTTCCCGCACCGTGGGCATCGACATGATGCTGGAGGACGGCGCGACGCGCCGGCGCGTGCTGGCGACCAACCCGGCCACCCGGGCCGACATGCGCGATGCGGCCCACGCCCTGTTCGCGGGCGACGGCAAGCCCGTCAGCGTGGTGCGCGACAGCGGCGGATTCGTTACCCAGCGGGTGGTGGCCACCATCGTCAACATCGCGGCCGACATGTGCCAGCAGGGCATCTGCTCGCCTGGCGATCTGGATGTGGCGGTCACCCTCGGGCTCGGTTATCCCATGGGCCCGCTGGCCCTGGGCGACCGCATCGGGCCCACCAATGTGCTGGAGGTGCTGTTCAACCTGCAAACCGTCTACGGCGACCCGCGCTACCGCCCTTCGCCCTGGCTGCGCCGGCGAGGGGCCCTGGGCTTGAGCCTGATGCACGAAGAAGCCTGATCCCTCACTCACCGATCGCGAACATGACCGCCACCTTGAAAAGCCACAGCCATGGCCAGACCATGGTGCTCACGCTGAGCAACCCGGAGCACCGCAATGCGCTCGGACCGGAGATGTACGCCGCCGGCGTCGAAGCCTTGAACGTCGCCGAGGGCAACCCGGACATCCGCAGCGTGGTCATCACGGGCGAAGGCAGCCACTTCTGCGCGGGCGGCAACCTGCAGCGGCTGCTGTCCAACCGGCAGCAGCCGCCGGAAGTCCAGGCCCAGAGCATCGAAGGCCTGCACAACTGGATCGAGACCATCCGCGCGTTCTCCAAGCCCGTGATCGCGGCGGTGGAAGGCTCGTGCGCCGGCGCCGGTTTCTCGCTGGTCCTGGCGTGCGACATGATCGTGGCGGCGAACAACAGCGTCTTCGTGATGGCTTACAGCAGCGTGGGCCTGTCGCCCGACGGAGGCGCCACCTGGAGCCTGATGCGGTCAATGCCCCGGGCTGCGGCCATGCAATTGATGCTCGCGGGCGAGCGCGTCGACGCGCAGCGCCTGCACACGCTGGGCGTCGTCACCACCGTCTGCTCTCAGGGCGAAGCCTTGAATGGCGCCCTGGCCATGGCCGAGCGGCTCAATGCGCGCGCGCCCAACGCGTTGGCCAGCATCAAGGAACTCGCCAACGAGGCATCCGCCGGCTCGCTGCACGAACAACTGGGTGCGGAGCGCGACCATTTCGTGCGCAACCTGCACCACCCCAACGCGGGAGAAGGCATCGCTGCTTTCCTGGAAAAGCGCCCTGCCCGCTACCGTTGACGGCGCCCTCGATCGTCCGCTCACGTCCGCGCGCCCTTCGCAGCACCCAGGACGGTGCGCGCGCATTCCCTGATGCACGGCCAGGGTCCCTGTGGCGACAATCATCCTGTTTCCAGTCACTCATAAGACAGCCAATGGACGAACCGATTCTGACAATGGAAGAACGCGAGGCGATCAACGGTGGTCGCTGGTTCAGCAACCTTTCACCTTCCCTGCGGCACGACATACTCCGATGCGCCTACGTCAAGCGATTCAAGGATGGCGATCTCATCGTCGCGCGCGGCGACCCGCCCAGCGAATGGACGGCCGTCGCCAGGGGCGCGGTGCGCGTGAGCTCGACGTCGCTGTCGGGCAAGCAGATCACCCTCACCTACGTGGAGCCGGGCGTGTGGTTCGGCGACGTGGCGATGTTCGATGGCGATCAGCGCACGCACGACGCCTATGCGCATGGCCAGACCACCTTGCTGTGCGTGGCGCGCACCGATTTCCAGAAAATCCTCGCCACGCACCTGGAGTTGTACGAAGCCCTGATGCGGCTGCAGGCGCGGCGCATCCGCACCCTCTTCGGACTGGTGGAAGACCTCAACACCCTGCCCCTTCGGGCACGGCTGGCCAAGCAACTGCTGCACCTGGTGCGCAGCTATGGCGTGCCCTGCCTGAGCGATGGCAACGAGATGCGCATCGGACTGCAACTCGCGCAGGAGGAACTGGCGCAACTGCTCGGCGCATCCAGGCAGCGTGTGAACCAGGAACTCAAGTCGATGGAGCGCGAGAACGCGATCCGCATCGAACAAGGCGGCCTGGTGGTGCGCAACCGGGAAATGCTCATGCGCATTGCCGAAGCCGAATCCTGATCGGGCCAGCAGCAACGCACGGCCGCCTCGCACCGGCCGTCAACAACAGGTACCGAAAATGAGCGTCAACAAGAACTTCGTCGGTACCCGACCTGTTTCAGAGCAGCATGCCTTCGACGAGGCCGCGCTCCGGGACTGGCTGCACACCGACATGCCGGGTTTTGCGGGTCCGCTGCAGGTCGAGATGTTCAAGGGGGGGCAGTCGAACCCGACCTACAAGCTCATCACGCCGGAACGCGCGTATGTGATGCGCGCCAAGCCGGGCCCCGTGGCCAAGCTGCTGCCTTCCGCCCACGCCATCGAACGGGAGTTCCGGGTCATGAGCGCGCTGCACGGCACCGGGGTCCCAGTGGCCAGGATGCACGTGCTCTGCGAAGACGAATCGGTCATAGGCCGCGCCTTCTATGTGATGGAGTGCGTCGAGGGCCGGGTGATGTGGGACCAGTCGCTGCCCGAGTTGGCACGCGACCAGCGCACCGCGATCTACGACGAAATGAACCGCGTGATGGCCGCCCTGCACACCGTAAAGCCCGCTGCAGTGGGGCTGGAAGGCTATGGCAAGCCAGGCAACTACTTCGAGCGCCAGATCGGGCGCTGGAGCAAGCAGTACGTGGCTTCCGTCACACAGCCCATCGCCGAAATGGACCAGCTGATGGAATGGCTGCCTCGCAACATTCCGGCCATGGCGCGCGATGAGAACCTGGTGTCGGTCGTGCATGGGGACTACCGGCTGGATAACCTGATGTTCCACGCCACCGAGCCGCGCGTGCTCGCCGTGCTCGACTGGGAACTCTCCACGCTGGGGCATCCGCTGGCCGACTTCAGCTACCACTGCATGGCCTGGCACATTCCTCCCGGCACGTTCCGCGGCATCGGAGGGCTCGACGTGGATGCCCTCGGCATTCCGCGCGAAGACGCCTACATCGCCCGCTACTGCGAGCGCACCGGATTCGCCACGCCCGAGCAGCTCAAGACGGACTGGAACTTCTACCTGGCCTACAACATGTTCCGCCTGGCGGCCATCCTGCAAGGCATCGCCACGCGGGTCGAGGACGGCACCGCATCCAGCGCCCAGGCCATCAGTTCCGCCGCCGGCGCCCGCCCCATGGCCGAGCTGGCCTGGCGGTTTGCCAGTGCCGCCTGAGCACGGCGGCGACCCCACACCCCTACCCACTGGAGACAAGATGAACTTCGACTACACCGACAAGGTCAAGGACATGCGGGCGCGCCTGCTGG
>CAZFOT010000101.1:0-11897 GCA_964520365.1 uncultured Hydrogenophaga sp. | reverse complement strand
GACCAGCACGGCAATGTTGCGCCCGGCCACCACCTGGATCACCGCCTTGCGCACCGGCACGCCCAGGACGTCCTGATACAGCGGCTCGTGCGGCATGCGCTCGAAGTCGCGCTCCAGCGTTTCCTTGCGCACCAGGTGCACGATCAGCGACACGCGCATCTTGCGCCGCACCGCCGTCTCGCCAAAGATGGCCTTGATGTCGAGCAGACCGATGCCGCGCACCTCCAGCAGGTTCTGCAGCAGTTCGGGACAGCGGCCCTCGATGCTGGTCTGGTTGATGCGGTAGAGGTCCACCGCGTCGTCGGCCACCAGGCCGTGGCCGCGCGAGATCAGTTCCAGGCCCAGCTCGCTCTTGCCCAGGCCCGACTCGCCGGTGATGAGCACGCCCATGCCGAGGATGTCCATGAACACGCCGTGCATGGAGGCGCGGTCGGCGAAGTGGCGCGACAGGTAGGCCCGCAGCACGTCGATCACGAAGGCCGCGGACTCGTGCGTGGCGAACATGGGAATCTGCGCGCGCTCGCACATGGCCACCAGGGCATCGGGCGCCGTCTGGTCGTCGGCCACCACCAGCACCGGTGGCTCCAGGGTCACGATGCGGGCCACCCTGCGGCGGTTGTCGTCCTCGCTGGGACTCGTGAGGTAGGCCACCTCGCGCTCGCCGAACACCTGCACGCGGTAGGGGTGGATGTAGTTCAGGTAGCCGACCAGATCGGCGCCGGAGCGCGCCGCGCGGATCGCCACCTCGTCGAACCGGCGCTCCGATGCGCCCAGGCCCGCCACCCACTGCCACTTCAAGGCATCGCGGTGATCCTCGAAAAGCACATCGGCGCTGACGACGGTGGGTTTCAATTCATGTCACCTGGTTGCGAACCGACACACCGGCCAGGGCGGGCGCCTGCTGGCCGCGCAAGGACAATGGGCCGGGCCGAGGGGCCGGGATGGGCGTCGCTTCACGCCGCCGCGTGGGCCGACTGCCAGCGGGTGATGATGCCGTGCAGGGCCGCTCCGTCGCCGGCGCCCTTCATCTGCTCGCGCAAGGCGCCGTCGCTGAGCAGTTCGGCGATCTCCGACAGGATTTCCAGGTGCTTCTGCGTGGCCGCCTCGGGCACCAGGAGAAAGATCATGAGGCGCACCGGCAGTTCGTCCGGCGCGTCGAAGCCGATCGGGTTCTCCAGCTGGAAAACCGCCGCCAGCGGCTGCTTGAGCCCCTTGATGCGGCCGTGCGGAATCGCCACGCCGTGGCCCAGGCCCGTGGACCCCAGGCGCTCCCGGGCGAACAGGCTGTCGGTGATCAACGCACGGTTGAGGCCATGCAGGGTTTCAAACAGCAGCCCCGCCTCTTCAAAAGCGCGCTTCTTGCTGGTCGCATCCACGCTGACGAGCACTTGCGCAGGGGGCAATATGGCAGATAGTCGGTTCATGTGGGCCTCTTGGACCGCAAATTATGCCGAGTTGGGCCGTGATGGCTAGGCTTCGGAGACAAAAAAGCCGCTTGACATATCAAGCGGCTTGTTGCAGCGCAGCAAGTCAATTTGCCCAGCGCCAGGAAAGCGTGAGGAATGTCACATCAAGCGCTTGGCCGACTCGTGATGATGGTCCTGGGCCTTGGCTTTGTACCGCAACACCTGGCGATCCAGCTTGTCGGCAAGTTCATCCACGGCGGCGTAGAGGTCGGCATGGGCACTCTCCGCAAACAGGTCCCGGCCCTTGACGTGAATGTTGCATTCGGCGCGCTGACGAAGGTCTTTCTCCTTGAGGTTGTCGATCGTGAGCAGGACCTTGACATCGACCACCTGGTCGAAGTGCCGGGATATCCGCTCGAGCTTGGTGGTGACGTATCCGCGCAGCGCGGGCGTGACCTCGAGGTGGTGACCGCTGATCGTCAAGTTCATGAATGAGCCTCCTGTTGCTCCGGGTTGACACAAGCCACCGGCTCTCCCGGTGACCACGGGGATGTCTGGATTCCACTATGCCCACGAACGAAAGGCCGCGCAAGCCCGCAGTGCAACATAGTGAAAAAGGCATGCCTGCGGCCTCCAGGCGAAGCGGCGCAGGGGGGAGCGCCCCGTCAATGGCGTTCAGGCAGTTGGCTCGCCGGCTCACCCCAGACGCGATTGACCCTGCGTCCGCGCTGAACGGCGGGGCGCTGGGCGATCTCGTCGGCCCAGCGCAGCACGTGGGTGTACTGGTGCACCTGGAGGAATTCGCCCGCTTCGTACAGATCCCCCTTGGCCAGCGCGCCGTACCAGGGCCACGCCGCGATGTCGGCGACGGTGTAGTCGTCGCCTGCCAGGTAGCGGCGCTCGGCCAGGCGGCGGTCGAGCACGTCGAGCTGGCGCTTGACCTCCATGGCGTAGCGGTCGATGGCGTATTCGATCTTGGACGGTGCATAAGCGTAGAAATGGCCGAAGCCGCCACCCAGGAAGGGCGCACTGCCCATCTGCCAGAACAGCCACGACAGGCACTCGGCGCGCAGGTCGCCACGCGTGGGCACGAAGGCGCCGAACTTCTCGGCCAGGTACATCAGGATGGCGCCGGACTCGAACACGCGCACCGGCTCCGCGCCGCCGCGATCGACCAGCGCGGGGATCTTGGAGTTCGGGTTGACGGCCACGAATCCGCTGCCGAACTGCTCGCCTTCGCTGATGCGGATCAGCCAGGCGTCGTACTCGGCGCCGGCATGGCCGAGCGCCAGCAGCTCTTCCAGCATCACCGTGACCTTCACCCCGTTGGGCGTGCCCAGCGAATAGAGCTGCAGGGGGTGGCGCCCCACCGGCAGCGCCTTGTCGTGCGTGGGGCCGGCCACCGGGCGGTTGATGTTGGCGAAGCGGCCGCCGCTCGCGGCGTTGGGCGACCAGACCTTGGGAGGGACGTAGGCGGGGGTGTCGTTCATGCCGCCATTGTGAAAGGGAATGAAAGACCCCGCGCCGCTCCTTTCGAGGGAGGCGGCGCGCGGCGTGGGAACCCCCAACGCATCCGTGGTTCTACTGTCATGCCCGGCGGGATTTCGCGACACATAATGGAAACCAGCCGCGGCCCTGGCGGCACGCGCGCACCAGAGGCAGCCCGCGCCCATCTTCCTGGTGACGAGAGACCCGGGAAGATCCCGAACCAGAGAAACGACATCGATGCCACATGACGTCAGCCTGATCGCAACGATCGCCGCGGGTTTTGGCCTGGCCATCATCTTCGGCTTCGTCGCGGTGCGCCTGCGCATGCCGCCGCTGGTGGGGTATCTGCTGGCCGGCATCGTCATCAGTCCGGCCACGCCGGGTTTCGTGGCCGACGTGGGGCTGGCGGGGCAGTTGGCCGAGATCGGGGTCATGCTGCTGATGTTCGGCGTGGGAATGCATTTCTCGCTCAACGACCTGATGGCGGTGCGCCGGATCGCGGTGCCCGGCGCCATCGTCCAGATCGGCGTGGCCACCCTGCTCGGCATGGGCATCTCGCACTTCTGGGGCTGGGGCCTGGCGGCCTCGCTGGTTTTCGGCCTGTGCCTGTCGGTGGCCAGCACGGTGGTGTTGCTGCGCGCCCTGGAGGCCCGGGGCTTGCTGAAATCCATCAACGGCCAGATCGCCGTGGGCTGGCTGGTGGTGGAAGACCTCGTGATGGTCATGGTGCTGGTGCTGCTGCCGGCGCTGGCGGGCATTCTGTCGCCGGGCGACGCCGCCGCGGCCACCTCGGGCAGCGAGATCTGGAAGACCGTGGGCATCACGGTGGCCAAGGTGACGGCCTTCATCGTGCTCATGCTGGTGGTGGGCCGGCGCCTGCTGCCCAAGCTCCTGTGGTGGGTGGCACGCACCGGATCGCCCGAGCTGTTCACGCTCTGCGTGGTCGCCGTGGCGATCGGCGTGGCCTTCGGCGCCGGCAAGCTGTTCGACGTGTCGTTCGCGCTGGGGGCTTTCTTCGCCGGCATGATGATGCGCGAGTCCGAGTTCAGCCACCGCGCCGCCGACGAGTCCCTGCCGCTGCGCGACGCGTTCGCGGTGCTGTTCTTCGTCTCGGTGGGCATGCTGTTCGAGCCCGAGGTGGTCTGGAGCCAACCGGTCAAGCTCCTGCTCGTGGTGGCCATCATCATGCTGGGCAAGACCATCGCGGCGGTGCTGCTGGTGCTGCTGTTCCGCTACCCGCTGAACACGGCGCTGATCGTGGGCGTGAGCCTGGCGCAGATCGGCGAGTTCTCGTTCATCCTGGCGAGCCTGGGCGTGGCGCTGAACCTCATGCCGGCCGAGGGGCAGAGCCTGGTGCTGGCGGGTTCGCTGATCTCGATCGCGGCCAACTCCGCGCTGTTCTCGGCCGTCGAGCCGGCCCGGCAATGGGTTCTCAACCGCTCGGCCTACGCCCGCAAGCTGGAGCAGCGCGACGATCCCCTGGCCGAACTGCCGGCCAGCACGGACAGCGCGCTGCTGGCCAGGCAGGTGGTGCTGGTGGGCTACGGCCGGGTCGGCAGGCGCATCGCAGCGGCCCTGAAGGAGAAAGGCATTCCGTTCGTGGTGACCGAGGAGAACCGGGAAATCGTCGATGCGCTGCGCCGCAACGGCACGGCCGCCGTCAGTGGCGACGCGGCCACACCCGAGGCCCTGATCCAGTCGCACATTGCCCGCGCGGCCCTGCTCGTCATCGCCATTCCGGACACCGTCAACGTGCGCAAGATGGTCGAGATCGCCAGGACGCTCAATCCGGAGATCGAGGTGGTCCTGCGCACGCACAACGAAGAAGAAGCCGAACTGCTCCGGCGCGAGAGCATGGGCACCGTTTTCCTGGGGGAGCACGAACTGGCGCGCGGCATGACGGCCCACATCCTGGACCGCTTCAGGCGCTGAGCCGCGCCCCGCAGGCACCGGCCCGGGGCCGGCGGATTGACACTCACATGGAGCAAACATCGTGGATCGAATCCAGCACATCCTCACGGCAACCGATCTTTCCCAGCCGTCGCTGCACGCCGTGGACCGCGGGTTCACGCTCGCCCAGGCCTTGTCGGCCCGCTACACCATCCTGCGCGCGCTCGGACTCGACGCCCTCGGCCCCTTGCGCAATCTGCTGGGGGAGCAGACGGACGACGTGACCCGCAACATCCGCGACGGGATGCGGGCCCAGCTCGAAGCGCTGGTGGCCGATCCGCAGCGCAACCCGGGCCTGTCGGCCACGCTGCTGGTCGAGGACGGCATGGCCACTTCGGTGGTGCCCCGGCAGGCCGCGACCAGCGGCGCGGACCTCGTCATCGTGGGCGCGCGCGGCGACGCCACGGCGCGGCGCATGCTGGTGGGCTCGACCGCGGCGCACCTGCTGCGGAAAAGCCCGGTGCCCGTGCTGGTGGTCAAGGTGCCGGGCCGCCAGGCCTACCACCGGGTGCTGCTGCCCATCGACTTCTCGCCGGCCAGCGAGCGGACCATCCAGCTGGTAAGGGCGGTGGCGCCCGGCGCCGATCTGATCCTGCTCAACATCTTCGATGTGCCCTTCGAGGGCATGCTGCAGTACGCCGGGGTGTCCAAGGCCACCATCGAGCAGTACCGCGAGGAGGCGAAGGCGCGCGCCCAGCAGAAGCTCCACGAACTCGCGCACCAGGCGGGACTGCCGCGCGAGCGGTACACCGCGGTCGTGGAGCACGGCGACGCCACCCGGACCATCCTCGATCGGTGCCAGCGCCATGGCTGCGATCTGATCGCCATGGGCAAGCACGGCACCCACGTGACCGAGGAACTGCTGCTGGGCAGCGTGACGCTGCGGGTGCTCGACGAGACCGAGACCGACCTGCTCGTGGTCGTGGACCAGCGCAAGCCCGAGCCCGACGCCATCTGATACGGTTTCGCCTTCAAGCGTAGAACAAGGCGGGTTGCCGCAGGCAGTGCTGTAGCACGGCAAGGCGACCCAACGCCGTTATACGCTTGAAGGCGAAACCGTATGAGCGGCGCGGGGGAGCCTTGAAGCCGCGCCCCCCCTACACCGAGACCGGCAGCACCGTGGTCTCGAAGACTTCCTTGAGGCAGACGAAGGTGCGCACCTGCCGGACACCGGGCAGGCCGATCAATTGCGCGCCGTGCATCTCGTTGAACGAGTCGATGCCCTTGATGCGCAGCTTGACGAAATAGTCGAACTCGCCGGTGACCAGCTGCACCTCCAGGCAGCCCGTGAGCCGGGCCGCCGCCTTCTCGAACGCCGCGAAAGCGTCTGGCGTCGACCGGTCCAGCACCACGCCAATGATCACCAGGCCGGTGTAGCCCAGCGCGCGCGGGTCGGCCAGCGCCACCGTCTTGCGGATCACGCCCGATTCCTTCAGCCGGGCGACCCGCCTCGAACAGGCCGGCGGGCTGAGGTGGGTCCGTTCGGCCAGCTCCAGGTTGGGCAGGGAGGCGTCCTGCTGCAGCAGCTCCAGCAGTTTCCGGTCGATGCGGTCGAGTGTGTTTTCCATAGGGAAGTTGATTTTATTGCATTAACTTCAACTTCATAGCAATTATTTGCAATAATTCATGAATATGAGCAACTGATATTCAGTTAATCTATCGATTAAGCAATTCATTGCGGCATGCGAAAAGTACGATGAACCTCGTCACAACGACAACGCACATCCACCCCATGCCCGCGTGTTTCGCCGCCATGACGCTGTACGCACCCGGGCTTCAACCGCTCATTGCCACCATGTCCACCACACCGAATACCCGGCACCTGAATCTCCAGAAGTTTCCCAGGCACAGCCTGACCTTTGGCCCCTCGCCCATCCAGCCGCTCGAGCGGCTGTCGGCCCACCTGGGCGGCAAGGTGCAGCTGTATGCCAAGCGCGAGGACTGCAACAGCGGCCTGGCGTTCGGCGGCAACAAGACCCGCAAGCTCGAATACCTCATCCCCGAGGCGATCGCGGGCGGCTATGACACGCTGGTCTCCATCGGCGGCATCCAGTCCAACCAGACCCGGCAGGTGGCCGCCGTGGCGGCGCACCTGGGCATGAAGTGCGTGCTGGTGCAGGAGAACTGGGTGAACTATTCCGACGCCGTGTACGACCGCGTGGGCAACATCGAGATGTCGCGCATCATGGGTGCCGACGTGCGCCTGGACGCGGCGGGTTTCGACATCGGCATCCGCCCGAGCTGGGAGCAGGCCATGGAAGACGTGCGCCGGGCCGGCGGCAAGCCCTTCCCCATTCCGGCGGGCTGCTCCGAGCACCCCTACGGCGGCCTGGGCTTCGTGGGCTTTGCCGAAGAGGTGCGCCAACAGGAGGCCGAGCTGGGCTTCCGGTTCGACTACATCGTGGTGTGCTCGGTCACCGGCAGCACGCAGGCCGGTATGGTGGTGGGCTTTGCCGCCGACGGCCGCGCCCGCCGCGTGATCGGCATCGACGCATCGGCCAAGCCCGAGCAGACACACGCGCAGATCCTGCGCATTGCGCAGAACACCGCCCGACTGGTGGAGCTGGGCCAGGACATCAGCGCCGACGACGTGGTGCTGGACACGCGCTATGGCGGCCCCGAATACGGCCTGCCCAGCGAAGGCACGTTGGAAGCCATCCGGCTCTGCGCCCGCCAGGAAGGCATGCTGACCGACCCGGTGTACGAGGGCAAGTCCATGCACGGCATGATCGACAAGGTGCGCCGGGGCGAATTTCCGGAAGGCTCGCGCGTGCTGTACGCCCACCTGGGCGGCGTGCCGGCGCTCAACGCTTACAGCTTCCTGTTCCGCAACGGATGACCCTGGTTCGACCGGCCTCGCCAGGCCGGCGCTGAAGCGCTCGGCCCCATCACTTGCGCGGGTCGCCGAACCGGCCCAGCAGCGTCGCCACGCTCTGGAACATGGAGAACAGACTCAGGTAGGTATCCAGCGTGGCGGCCTGCGGACTGGTCTTTCCAGCCTGGAGCACACGCCGGACCTCGCACAGGAAGGCGGCTGAAGCGAGGGCAATGGCAGACACGGCGAGCGAAGTCACGAGCGCGCCGGACCGGGCGAATGCGCCGGTAGCGCCCACGACCAGCAACAGGACGGCACCCACGAGCAAGGCATTGAGCGCGCGGCCCGGAGCCCGTCCGAGCGCGGCCGCCAACAATCCCGAACAGAAGAAAGTGGCCGCCAACCCGCCAAAGATGGTCACGAGCAGGTGGCCGGTTCCGTGGAAACCGAGCAGCTTGACCAGCGTGAGCGAAAGCATCAGCCCCATGAAGAAGGTGAACGCCAGCAGCACCGGCAATGCCTTCGCGGAGTCCCTGGCTTTCTCCAGTGCAAACGAAAAGCCGAAGGCGCCCAGCATGAAAACCACCAGGCCCGTGGCCCCGGTGATGCCTTCGGTGATGCGCAAGTTCACGCCGATCCAGGCGCCCAGCACGGCAGGCAACTGGGACATCGCAAGCAGCCAGTAGACGTTGCGCAGGAAAAGGGGATGGCTCTGGCCAGGGCTGTCGCCGGCTCGGTGGAGCATGTCGGTGGGCGTATTCATGTCGATGGAATGGGGTTGCGGTTGCCGGAGCAACGGGCAGATGAAGACGGGGTGGACCGGCACGGCACCGGCAATGCGGACCCCCGTGAGCGAAGGAGGGCCGGTCCGTCGGCCCGATCCTTCACGCAGGTCGGCAAGCCATGAGGTGGTGATGGTGAATACCGCCGGCAGAACCCGGCGGCACCGACTCAGGGTCGGCGTGCCCAGGTCTCAGTCCAGGAGTGAGGGGTGCGCGGAATGCCTCCGCGGCAGGTCATGGCGGTGTGACCGAAAAGAAGTAGCCGCGCGCCAGGGCCGAACCGCGGAAGGATGGCGGGTTCATGCAGTAGATGGTGGACGAGGCTGGCTTCACAACCGGGGATGGTATCCCGCGCGAAGGCGTCTGTCCACACTCCGCGTGCCGGCCCTGTACACCCCGCGACTACCGCCACGCGCAAAGCAGTGCATCGATCAGGGATCGCGCACCCGGCAGGTCCTCTGCCTGCGCCGTGCTGCAGACGAGCAGCCGCCGCTTCGCCCAGGCATCCTTCAAGGGCGCGATGCGTACGTTGGCGTCACGCCAGCGACTCGCCGCGCCGAGCGGCATCACGGCCACGCCGACGCCGGCTTCGACGATGCGCGCCACCGCGTCGAAGCTGCTCAAGCGCACCCGATGGTGCGGCACATGCCCGCTTCGGGCGGCCTGCTGCAACAGGAACCGGCTGAGACCGCTCTCGGAAGACAGTCCCACGAAGGGCTGGTCCAGCAGCTGCGCGAACCGGAGCGGGTTCGAGTGCCGGCGTTTCCCCCTTGCAGGCAGCACCGCCACCAGTTCGTCGTCGATCCAGGGATGGGCGATCAACCCGGCCGTGTCCACATAGTCGGCCACGATGCCCACGTCAGCCACGCCGCGCCGAAGGGCACCGAGCACGGCATCGCTGGGCAATTCCTGCAATTCGAGATCGATGTCCGGATGCTCGACCAGAAAACGCCCGAGCCGGGGCGGCAGCGCCTCGGACATGGCCGCGGTGTTGCACAGCAAACGGACCATTCCCCGCAACCCGCGGCCGAAGGCGGCCATCTCGACATGCAGCGAATCCAGCTCGGCCAACACGCGGTTCGCCTGGCGGCTCAAGGCACGCCCGGCATCGGTGACGGCCGCACCGGCCTTGGAGCGCACGAGAAGCTTCGCGCCGACCCTGTGCTCCAGCAGCTTGAGCCGGGCGCTGGCCGCCGCCAGCGACAGGCTCATGGCTTGCGCCGCGGCGGTGATCGTGCCGTGTTCCGCCACGGCGGCAAAGAGCCGCAGGTCGAAAGGATCGACCCGGTAGTCGAGCGCACGGCGTGTGGCGGGCATGAGCATTCCTTCGTCAAACCCGAAGGATATGCGAGCTTCTTCGTGATGGACGCCGCGCCGGTCCCGCCGCGATGATCCCGCCATGGATGAAATGCACCTTCTCGGCGTCGGTCTCGTGTTCGTGCTGGCAGGCGGCGTGAAAGGCATCACCGGAATGGGGCTGCCCACCGTGGCCGTGAGCCTGCTGGGGCTCTGGATGGCGCCGGTGCACGCGGCCGCCCTGCTGGTGGCGCCTTCGCTCGCGACCAACATCGCGCAATGCCGGGGCGCGCACTGGCGGCGGCTCACGGCCCTGCTCTGGCCTGCCTGGCTGGCCTTGGCCGCCGTCACGGCGACGTTTCCCGAACTCGAGGAGTCGCCGGTGCCCATTGACGCGCACGAACTGCTGGGCGGGCTGCTCGTGGTGTACGGCCTGTTCGGACTGTGGCGCCCGACGCTGCCCGACCTGTCCCGCCAGGCGGCATGGGGCAGCGCGATCGCAGGCGCCGCGACCGGCCTCATCACGGCCCTGACCGCTGTCTTCGTGTTTCCGCTGGTGCCTTTCCTGCAAGCGCTGCGGCTGGAAAGGGACGCCCTGGTGCAGGCGCTGGGACTGTCGTTCACGGTGGCGACCCTTGCATTGGCGGTGCGGGTGCAGGCATCCGACGGTCAACTGCTGACAGGGCAGTCCGCGCTGGCACTGGCTGCGTCTTTCCTGGGATTGCGGCTGGGTGCACGGCTGCGCAGCCGCATCAGCGCTGCGGCATTCCAGCGCTCATTGTTCGTGGTCTTCGTGGGGCTTGGCGGCGCCAACCTGCTGCGGGGCCATTGACCCATGGACGGCGAGCCGATGGCCCGACTGGAGGAAATCGCCGCACTGCTGGAGCGGGCCTACCGGATGGCGCTGGTGTTGCAGGGCCGCGCCTGCATGGAGAACGCCGACGGGGTCGATGTCCCGGTCGATGCGTTCGAACGGATCGCCGTCACGAAAGAACTGCTGGCCCTTCTCGATGAATTGCGAATCCGGCTGTTTGCGGAATCGCGGCGCATGCGCTGTCGGCAATCCACACAGGCATGAACATGGCGAGCCCCCTCATGGCGACACCGGCTTCCATGGCAAGGGCATGGAGACCGAAGGGGCGTGCTACAGAACGACCGGTATCTCGGTGGCCGGCGGCGTGTTGCGGCTGCGGCCGCAGCGCACGATGCCGTCGATCATCACCATGCCCACGCCGGGAATGTCGCCCAGCGCCACGCTCTCGAGCAGGCCGCGGCCGGCCGAGTGCTGGGCCTTGTCCATGAAGACGAAGTCGGCGGCCCGGCCCGTTTCGATCAGGCCGCAGTTCAGGCCCCGGATGCGGGCCGTGTTGCCGGTGGCGAAACAGAACACCAGCTCGGCCGGGATGTTGCCCAGGCTGGAGAGCAGCGCCACCATGCGCAGCATGCCCAGCGGCTGCACGCCGGAGCCGGCCGGGCCGTCGGTGCCCAGGATCACCCGGTGCGGGCACTTGAGCTGCAGCGCCGCCTGGGCCGCGGCGATGGCCACCTTCTCGTTGCCGTTGTGCACGATCTCGATCGCGCGCGACGACTTCTCGCAGAGCTCGCACACGTGCGCCTCGGGCAGCGCCGTGTGGCCGCCGTTGATGTGGCCGATGACGTCGGCGTCGGCTTCGAGCACCACGTCCTTGTCGATCAGGCCGGAACCGGGAATGGAAGGGCCGCCGGTGTGGATGGTGCTCTGTATGCCGTGCTTGCGCGCCCAGGCCACCATCTGCTGCGCCTCGTAGCCGGCCTTGACCGAGCCCAGGCCCACCTCGCCCAGCAGCGTGACGCCCGCGTCGGCCAGGTCCTTGAAGTCCTGTTCCACCATGCCCTTCTCGATCACGGGCGCGCCCGCCAGCACCTTCACGCCGCCGGGGCGGAAGTTGTCGAACGCGCGCTGGGCCGTGATCGCCAGCGCCTTCAGGCCCACGATGTCCTTGGGGCGGCCGGGCAGGTGCACCTCGCCGGCCGACACCATGGTGGTCACGCCGCCGTTCATCGTGGAGTCGATCCAGCCGATCTGGTTCTGGCGCGGCGTCCAGTCGCCGAACACCGGGTGCACGTGGCTGTCGATCAGGCCCGGCGCCAGCGCTGAGCCCCGGGCGTCGATGGTCACGC
>CAZFOT010000100.1:11360-11960 GCA_964520365.1 uncultured Hydrogenophaga sp. | reverse complement strand
GCCTGCTTGAAGATGTCGATGCGGTTGACGGCCTTGGCCACGGCCAGGTAGTCGGGGTGCGACTTGAGCAGGCCCCAGCGCTTGTGCTGGGTGAGGAACCACATGCCGTCGCTCAGGTAGGGGAAGTTCGCCGCGCCATCGTTGTAGAACTTCATGTGGTCGGGGTCGTCCCAGGTCTTGCCCAGGCCGTTCTGGTAGCGCCCCAGGATGCGCTGGTTGATCGCGTCCACGCTGGTGTTCACGTACGAACGCTGGGCGATCGTCTCGGCCATCTTCAGCTTGTTCTGCAGGCCCGCGTCGATCCACTTGCCCGCCTCCAGGATCGCGGCCGTCACCGCCCGCGCGGTATGGGGGTTCTTCTGCACGAACTCGGCCGTGGTGCCCAGCACCTTCTCGGGGTGGTCTTTCCAGATGTCCTGCGTGGTGTTGGCCGTGATGCCGATGCCGTCCATGATGGCGCGGTGGTTCCAGGGCTCGCCGACGCAGAAGCCGTCCATGTTGCCCACGCGCATGTTGGCCACCATCTGCGGCGGCGGCACGGTGATGATCTTGCTGTCCTTCAGCGGGTTGATGCCTGCCGAGGCCAGCCAGTAGTACAGC
>CAZFOT010000100.1:0-11350 GCA_964520365.1 uncultured Hydrogenophaga sp. | reverse complement strand
CCACATGGCGTGCGTGCCGGTGGGGAAGGTCTGGGCGAAGGTGTATTCGCGCTTCTCGGCCGCCATCAGCCTGGCGAGCGAGGGGCCGTCCACCGCGCCCTTGTCGGCCAGCTTTTTCGACAGCGTGATGGCCTGCCCGTTCTGCTGCAGGTTCATCAGGATCGCCATGTCCTTCTTCGGCCCGGCGGTGCCCAGTTGCAGGCCGTAGATCAGGCCGTAGAGCACATGGGCGAAGTCCAGCTCGCCATTGACCAGCTTGTCGCGCACGCCGGCCCAGCTGGCCTCCTTGGTCGGCACGATCTTCACGCCGTACTTCTTGTCGATGCCGAGTTCGGCCGCCATCACCACGCTGGCGCAGTCGGTCAGCGGGATGAAGCCGATCCTGACCTCCTTCTTCTCGGGCGCGTCCGAACCCGCGGCCCACACGCCATGGTGGCCCAGGGTGGAGAAGAGGGCGGCCGTGCCCACGGCGCCGCCCTTGATCAGGAAGTCCCTGCGCGAGGCCGCCGGCGAGGCCGGTGCGTCGGTGGCTGGCTGGGCGGCGCTCTTGACGGTGGTTTCTGCGGTCATGTGCAACTCCTTGCTGAAGAAAAATCGTGGGCCAAAACAAAACGGCGCCCATCTCCTGGCCTGCGCTGCAAGCCGGAAATGGACGCCGTTGTCCTGTGTCTGGGGAGACTTCGGGGTCTGTGCCGCCATTGGCCCGGACCCGTTTGCCTGGTTCAAAGCAGAGACCGTGCCAGACCCTGGGTTTTTCTCCGAACCGCGTGCCAAGGTGGTTGATTTACCGGGAAAAAATCGCTGAGAAATTTCCGTTGGCCCGGTGCCTGGATCGGGTCGATCGGGCCGCCGCAAGCGGTGTTCTCGGCGTCAAATTGGTGCGTACGGGTGTCCAGGCACGGACTTTGTGCACCGCAGCAAGGGCGCGGCCATCTGGTCAGTGCCGGCCCTGCGGCAGCACCTCGGCCATGGCCAGCACCGCCTCGGCCACCTCGATCAGGCGCCGGTTCTGGCTCATGGCCATCTGGCGCATGGTCTTGTGGGCCTCGGCCTCGCTGAGGTGCCGGTGCGCCATCAGCAGGCCCTTGGCGCGCTCGATCACCTTGCGCTCGTTCAGGCTGGCGCGCACGGTATCGAGCTCGTCGCCCATGGTCTGCAGGCGCCGGGCTTGCTCCTGCACCAGATCCAGGATCGAGCGGTCGAGCTGCTGGCCGTAGCCCTGCGCCGGTCCAGGCCCCGGGCCGGGGCCGGCCACGTGCTCGGGCACCGGGTCGTGGAAGAACGAAAGCGGATCGGCCGGCTGGGTGGCGGCGAGGTCGATGCCCTCGAAGGCCAGCAGCTCGGCCAGCGCGGCCTCGGTCTTGCGCTCGCACAGGCGCTGCAGGCTGTCGGTGAGCCGGTCTTCCACCGTCTTCATGCGGTCCATGCGCAGGCTGCAGCCGTCGAACCAGGGCAGGCTCTGGCTGGCGTCGAGCGGGCTGCCGTCGGCGGCGGTGCAGAGCACTCGGCGCATGCGTTCGAGCTCGGCGCGGGCGGCGGCGGTGTCGCGGTCGGTGGTCGCCCAGAGCGCGGCGAGTTCGTCGCAGGCGAACTCCTTGAACACCTGCAGGCAGCGTTCCTGCGACTCGATCAGGAGCAGCAGGCGCTGCTGTTCGGCGCTGTCGGCGCACCCGCTGGCGAACAGGGCCGCGCCGACGGCGCGCTCCTGGCCGGCGAATTCCTTGCCTTGCATGAAGTTGAACAGCGCGACCAGCTGGCGCGAGATGGCCGGATCGCTGGCGCTGTCGGCGGCCTCGAACACCACCGCCAACAGGCCGGCGATCAGGCGCGCGAAGGCCTTGGTGGCCTCGCGCGCCGTCCAGGCCCGGGTGTCGATGCGCTCGCGCAGCGCGGACAGGGCGTCGAGCCCGTGCAGCACGTAGGCGATGCGGCTGAACAGGCGCGCGCCGTGGCCCAGGTGCGCGGCCTGGGTGTCGAGGCGGTCGAAGCAGCGGCGCAGCTCGGCCTCGGTGGCCCGGCAGGCGGCGATCTGCTCCTGGCGCGGTCCGGCGAAGCGCGCGCCCTGCGGGGCAAGGAACAGGTTGGACAGGCCGCGCTCGCGCTGCAGGCCGTGCACCAGCCGGCCGGTCACGTCCACCAGCGCGCAGGTGAGCGCGAGCTGGCGCAGCGCGTCGATCTCGCAGCGCTTGGCGGCGATGAGGAAACTGAGACCCGATTTCCGGGCCAGGGCGGTGGAGGTCATGCTGGGAGCGAGACCAGCAATAAGCATGCCGCTGCGGCCGTCAGCGCTCGGCCAGCGCCAGCCGGGTGGCCAGGCCCGGCTGGCGCGACACGCCGAAGAAGGCGAGGCCAACAGACAAAGGACAAAGGACAAGCCGCGAAGAGGCACGGGAAGGGCACCACTTAAACTCCCCGCCATGCGCATCCTGGGCATCGAATCTTCCTGCGACGAAACCGGCGTGGCCCTGGTGGACGCCAGCGGCAGCGGCACGCCCCGGCTGCTGGGCCATGCGCTGCACAGCCAGATCGAGATGCACCGCGCCTACGGCGGCGTGGTGCCGGAACTGGCCAGCCGCGACCACATCCGCCGCGTGCTGCCGCTGACCGACGACGTGCTGGCACAGGCCGGCCTGGCGCTGGCGGACGTGGACGCCGTGGCCCATACCCGGGGGCCGGGCCTGGCCGGGGCGTTGCTGGTGGGCTCCGGCGTGGCCTGCGCGATCGGCTTCGCGCTGAACAAGCCGGTGCTGGGCGTGCACCACCTCGAAGGGCACCTGCTGTCGCCTTTCCTCAGCGCCGACCCGCCCGAATTTCCCTTTGTCGCCTTGCTGGTGTCGGGCGGCCACACCCAGCTCATGCGGGTAGACGGCGTGGGGCGCTACGAGCTGCTGGGCGAAACCATCGACGACGCCGCCGGCGAGGCGTTCGACAAGTCGGCCAAGCTGCTCGGCCTGGGCTACCCGGGCGGCCCGGCCCTGGCCCGGCTGGCGCTGGAAGGCGGGGACACGGTGTTCCGGTTTCCAAGGCCCCTGCTGCACAGCGGCGATCTCGATTTCTCCTTTGCCGGCCTGAAGACCGCCGTGCTGACCCAGGTCAAGCGGCTGGCCCACGCCCACCCGGATGGCCCTGCCACCGCGCACCTGGCCGACCCCTTGACGCACCAGCAGCGCGCCGACGTGGCCGCCAGCGTGCAGGCCGCCATCGTCGAGGTGCTGGTGAAGAAGTCGCTCGCGGCCGTCGATGCCACCGGGCTGGGGCGGCTGGTGGTCGCCGGCGGCGTCGGGGCCAATGCGCGGCTGCGCGAGCAGCTCGATGCCGCGTGCCGGCGCCGCCAGGTGCGCGTGCACTACCCCGAACTGCACTTGTGCACCGACAACGGCGCCATGATCGCGCTGGCCGCGGGCATGCGCTGGCAGGCCGGCCTGAGCGGTCTGGCGTCGCACGGCGGCCCTGCCTACGCCTTCGACGTCCGCCCGCGCTGGAGCCTGGCCGAATTGAAGTGAGGCAACCCGCGCCGCTTCATGCCGTGCGCCGCGCTACTGCACGATGAATCGGGCTAATGCGGGAAATTGCGAGGAACAACGAGGAAAAACCGCACAGCTGCCACACGTTACCCGCCGGTATCCTCCGCAGGCCCCATGGCCTCTGAACGGCTTGTTCTCTGTTCGGAGGTCGGTTTTTCCTCCTACCGACCTGAGGATGCTCCCCGATGAAAACCGCCACCGACCGACGCCACTTTTCCCTCGGCCTGCTGGGCTGCGCGCTCTCCGCGAGCGGGCTGCTGGCGGGTTGCAGCCCCGGCATTCCCGACACCATCAAGATCGGCGTGGCGCAGCCGCTGAGCGGCGCGCTGGCCGAGCTGGGGCAGGACATGCTCAACGGCGTCACGCTGGCGGTGGAGGAACTCAACCGGCAAGGCTTCAGCGTGGACGGCAAAAGCGTGACGCTCGAGGTGGTGGCGCTGGATGACAAGGCCGACCCCGCCACCGGCAAGGCGGTGGCCCAGCAACTGGTGGACGCGGGCGTGATCGCCGTGATCGCCAACCTCAACTCGGGCGTCAGCATCGAGGCCGCGCCCGTCTACGCCGCGGCCAACGTGGCCCAGATCGCGATTTCCACCAATCCCCGCTACACCGACATGGGGTTCGACACCACGCTGCGCATGGTGGCCAACGACAACCTGCAGGCCCGGGCGATGGGGGCGCACGCGGCGTCGATCGCCGGCGCCAGCCGCTACGCGGTGATCGACGAAGGCACGACCTACGGCAAGGGGCTGGCCGATGGCGCCGCCACGCGGCTCAAGGAACTCGGCAAGGAAGTGACCGTGCGCCAGTCGTTCGACGGCGCCACCGTGGCGTTCGACGAGCTTGCCGCCCAGCTCAAGGCCGACAAGACCGACGTGGTGGTGTCCATGCTCAACGACTTCCAGGCCATCGCCTTGCTGGAGGCCCTGGTCAAAGTGGGCCATGCCAGGGTGCACCTCGTGGGTGGCGACACGATCAAGACCACCGCCATGACCAAGGCCGCCGGCCTGATCAACCAGATCTCGGCCACGTCGCCGGTCCTCAACGCCAGCGAATTCGCCGCCGGCTCCAAGTTCGTCGCCAAGTACGCAGAGCGCTTCAAGCAGCCCGTGGCCTATGGCGCGCACTACAGCTACGACAGCACCTACGTGCTGGCCAGCGCGATCCGCGCGGCCCGTTCAGGCGGTCGCAAGGAGGTGCTGTCGGCCTTGCGCGGCATGGAAGGCTACGCGCCCGTCACCGGCTCGATGCGGTGGGACGCCAAAGGCGAGCAAAGCTTCGGCGCCGTCGGCATCTACCAGTTGCGCGGCGCCGAATGGAAGCTGCGCAGCCGTTCGGCGACCTGGTGAAACCCGGGATGCCCGCTGCCGGCATGTCCGGTGCGGGCGGGGTTGGGGTTCTGATGTAATTATGAATTACACTAAGGCGACTGTCGCATGGGAGACTCTCGCTGCGCTTGCACGAGGCGCCGCCCGCGTCCAGCCCATGAACCCAGGAACACACCGCATGACGAAGCAGACACCATCCTTCCCGCGCTGCCACGCGCTCGCAGCCCTGTTGCTTGGCGCCCTTGGCGCCACCGCGTCGCTGGCCCAGGCGCCCGCGCCGGCGCCTCCGGCCGCCGCCCCGATCCGTATCGGCATGATCGAAGGCCTGTCCGGCCCGATGGCCAACACCGGCGAAGCCGTGCACCGCAATCTGGTGTGGGCCACCGAGCGCGTCAATGCCCGTGGCGGCGTGAAGCTGCCCGGTGGCAGCCGGCCGCTGGCGATCGAGCGCTTCGACAGCAAGGGCCAGACCGAAGAGGCGCTGTCCGCGCTGCGCTCGGCCGTCGACCGCAACATCACCATCGTCACCCAGGGCAACAGCTCGGCCGCGGCGGCCGGCCTGATCGACGCCATCGGCAAGCACAACCAGCGCGAAACCGACAAGCAGGTGCTGTTCCTCAACTACTCGGCGGTGGACCCGATCCTGACCAACGAGAAATGCAGCTACTGGCATTTCCGCTTCGATGCCCATGCCGACATGCGCATGAGCGCGCTCATGAGCGTGCTCGGCGAAGACAGCAACCTCCAGAGCATCTACCTCATCGGGCAGGACTACAGCTTCGGCCAGGCTGTGCTGCGCGAGGCACGCGCCCAGCTCGCCGCCCGGCGGCCCGACGTGAAGATCGTGGGCGACGAACTCCACCCCATGGCGCGCGTCAAGGACTTCCTGCCCTATGCCGCCAAGATCAAGGCCAGCGGCGCCCAGGCCGTGCTCACCGGCAACTGGGGCAACGACCTGACCTTGCTGGTGAAGGCCGCGCGCGAAGTCGGCTTCGACGGCACGTTCTACACTTTCTACGGCAACGCCCTGGGCGCGCCCGCGGCCATGGGCGACGCCGGCATCGGCAAGGTGATCGCGGTGGCCGACTGGTTCCCCAACGTGCCCACCAAGGAATCCGAGGCGTTCTACAAGGCCTTCCGCCAGCGGTTCCCGAACCCGGCCGACGACTACGTGCACATGCGCATGCAGCTCATGGTCGAATCGCTGGCGCAAGCCATCGAGCGCGCCGGTGCCAGCGGCGGACCGATCCACGCGGCCGCCATCGCGGCCGAACTGGAAAAAGCCGAGGTCACGCTCGCCGGCCAGACCGCGCGCATGCGCGCGGCCGACCACCAGTTCCAGCAGCCGCTGGCGGTCGCGGTCATGGACCGCCAGGGCGCGCCCGGAACGACGTTCGACGTGGAGGGCTCGGGCTATGGCTTTCGCGTGATCCGCCAGCTCACGCCCCAGCAGGCCGAGCACCCGCACCGCTGTAGCATGCAGCGTCCTTGAACCTGGTTTGAAAGGCCCGCAGCGGGCAGGAGCGTCTTGATGCGTGATGTGGTGACCCAACTGGCCGAATCGCGCATCCGCGAAGTCGCCAACGAAGGGCTGGGCCGCGAAGGCGTGCTCAAGTTCTGGTTCGGCGAAAGTGATCAGGTCACGCCTGCGTTCATCCGCGAAGCGGCGATCACTTCCCTGCAGGCGGGTGAAACCTTCTATGCACACAACCTTGGCCTGGTCGAGTTGCGCCAGGCCATCGCCCGCTACACCGAAGGGCTGCATCCCGGCCCCGGTGCCGACCGTTGGTTCGATCGCATCGCCGTCACTTCCGGTGGCGTCAACGGCCTCATGCTGGCTTCCCAGATGCTGCTGGACGCGGGCAACGAGGTGGTGGCCGTCACGCCGGTCTGGCCCAACCTGGTGGCCCAGCCCCTGCTGATGGGCGCACGGCTCAAGACCGTGCGGCTGAAGGTGGTGACCGAAGGGCCGGATGCCGGCGCCTGGCAACTGGACATGGAGCGCCTGCTACAGGCCGTGACGCCCGCCACCCGCATGCTGGTGCTGAACGCGCCCAACAACCCCACCGGCTGGACGCTCAGCCGCAGCGAACAGGCCATCTTGCTGGCCCATTGCCGCCGCACCGGCACCTGGCTGCTGGCCGACGAGGTGTACGAACGGCTCTACTACGGCGCCGACACCGCCAACGGAGCTGCCAGCAGCTTTCTCGACGTGGCCGAACCGGGCGACCGCCTCATCGTCGTGCACAGCTTCTCCAAGAGCTTTCTCATGACCGGCTGGCGTCTGGGTTGGCTGGTGCTGCCGGCGGCATGCACCCCGCAGATGGCCAAGCTCATCGAATTCAACACTTCCTGCGCGCCGGTGTTCGTCCAGCGAGCCGCGCTGGCGGCCCTGGAGCGCGGCGACGAGGTCACGCCCGCCCTGGTGGCTCACCTCAAGGCCTGCCGCGACACCCTGGTGCCGCTGCTGCGCTCGGTCCCCGGCCTCAGGCTGGCCGAGCCCAGGGGTGGCATGTACGCGTTCTTCAGCCTGGACGGCCATTCCGACTGCCTGGACGCGGCCAAGCGCCTGGTGCGCGAAGCCGGCCTGGGTCTGGCGCCGGGCTGCGCCTTTGGTCCAGAAGCCACTGGCTGGTTGCGCTGGTGCTTTGCCAGCCGCGATACACAGCGCCTTGCACAAGGGGTGGACCGTCTCAGAGCGTGGTTGGCGAAGCCGCAATAGGGGCCAGGCCTCGGGCCAGTGCGTCGAACACCACCCGTATGCGCTTCGCGGTGCGCAACTCCCGGTGCGTGACCAGCCAGATGGGGAAAACCACGGCCGGAACTTCGTCGAGCACGCGCACCACGCCCGGTGTCTGGCGGGCAATGTCATCCATCATGACGCCGATGCCCAGGCCTTGCTGCACCAGCGCCCAGTGGGTCACCGAATGCTCGGCGTAACTGCTGAAACTGGCTTCGGTCAGGGGCAGGCCGTGCTGCTGCAGGAGGCCCAGGTACTGGTCGGTGCGGCCGAAGCCGACGAAGGGCAGGGTGGCGGCTTCGGCGGCGGTGCGGGGATGTCCGTGGGTGCGTACCCAGTCTTCGGCCGCGTAGAAACCGGCGGTGGTTTCGCGCACCAGCCGCGCGATCAGCTCGGGCTGCTCGGGCTGGACGTGCCGGATCGCGATGTCGGCTTCGCGCCGCAGCAGGTCGCTCAGCGCGTTGGATGCGATCACTTCGATCGCGATGCCGGGCTCCCGCTCGCGCAGGCGCCGAACCAGCGGCGGCAGCAACCAGGCAGCGACCGCGTCGGTGGCCGACACCGACACCACGCCTCCCACGGCCTGTGAGCGCCCGCTGGCAGCCAGGCCCAGCGCCTCGGCGGCGGCGCCCATGGTCCGGGCGTGTTCCAGCAAGTCCAGTCCGGTGGTGGTGAGCGCCATGGCCTTGCCCACCCGTTCGAACAGGGTCACACCCAGCTCGCGCTCGATCGCCGCCACCTGCCGGCTCAGCGTGGGCTGGGTCAGGCCGAGCTTGCGCGCCGCAGCCGATAGCGAGCCTGTTTGCGCCGTCTCCAGAAAGGCCCTTAACTGGTTCCAGTCCATTCGATCCATACGTAAATGCATAAATGGTCTGCAATTTAACGCAATTCCCTGGTGCATCGTGCATGGATAGCATCCGGGGCTGTCGTCGCCATCTGCTCGCATCCATTCATCAACCGACCCCATCCTCATGCACTCAAAAACCCTGTCCGAAAGAGCGCACATCGTCGAGGCTGCCGCTGCTGCCAACAAGGCGCGATTCTGGAACAAGGTCGCGCGCAAGTACGCCCGCGACCCGATCTCGGACAGGGCTGGCTACGAAAAGACCCTGCAGCGTGTCCAGGCCTTGCTGTCACCCGAGCACGAGGTGCTGGAGATCGGTTGCGGCACGGGCACCACCGCCCTGCGCCTGGCGCCCGGCACACGCCGCATGTTGGCCACCGACATATCTGCGGAAATGGTGACGATCGCCCGCGAGAAGCTGGCCGCGCTGCCGGTGCGGCAACTGGAATTCCGGGTCGCCGATGCGGATGCACCTTGGGCGGCATTGCACGGCTTCGACGCCGTGCTGGCCTTCAACGTGCTGCATCTGGTGGACGACCTTCCCGGCGCCCTGCGTTCGATCCTGGATGCCCTGAAGCCCGGCGGCCTGTTCATCTCCAAGACTCCGTGTCTCAACGAAATGAATCCGCTCATTCCCAAGGTGGCCCTGCCCCTGATGCGTGCCCTGGGCAAGGCTCCGCATGTGCTGTGCTTCAACGCCGGGCAACTGCAGGAAGACCTGGCCTGGCTAGGGCTGGATATCGTGAGCGTGGAATGGCACGGCTCGAAAGGCAAGGACTTCCGGCCCTTCATCGTCGCCCGCAAGCCCATGGAACGCTGGGCTCCCCCGCGCTGACGCCCTGAGCGGGCAGGGTGGGTCATTGACCACCACCCTGACCACCCATCTGCTGTCTTCACACAAGGGTGGTCCATCCGGGCCGGGTACCGCCACGCCCGTGCATCCCTGTCATCTGCGCATTTCTCAGGCTTTCTTCCCATCTTTACATCTCGCCAACCCGCTTCAAAAAACCCGCTCACAAGGCACCTTGCATGTTCGACCTTTCACTCCCTCGACTTCCCCGCAGCGTTCGCGCGCGCACCCTCGCACTGATCTCCGCCGCAGCGCTGGGACTGGGCGCCTGCGGGGGTGGCAGCGACAACCACCCGCCCGACGACGGAACCAACGGCCCTGCGCCGCCGCCCGCCCTCCAGGCACTGGAGGGCGACTGGGTCCAGAAGGGCTGCGTGAAGGCCGGTGCGCAATCGTTCCGCAAGGTGCTGCGGGCGCGCCGCGTGGGCACCATGGAACTCGACTACTCCGAGGGGGTGATCACCTATGGCGGCAACGAATGCGCTGGCACTGGCCTGCTGGCTGGCCCCTCCAGGCTGGGCACGGTGCGATTCGCGCGCTCCGAAGCCAACGCCCGCCTGGCCGCCCACTGGGGCGAATTCCGCACCGTGACCGGCCAAGGTTTTGGCGCCATCTGGACCCTTCGCCCTGGCAGTCTGCTCTGCCTGCTCGGCGACGAAATCCCGACCCGTCAGCCCACCCTGGCCGCGGTATCCGCAAGCCTCGCCACCGTGCCCGAATCCAACTGTTTCATCCCCTGAACCCTTCGGAGTCATTCATGACCATTCAACGCCTTGCACCCTTGGCCCTTTTCGCTTCATTGCTCGGAGGCTGTGCCGCCACCATCGACCCGGGAGGCCTGGAGCAGCGCACCGCGCAGGCCATCGGGCGGGCATCCGACCAGTTCACCATCTCGGACCGCAGCGAGGAAACGGGCGGGCGCATCAACTACACAGTGAATACCAAGGATGGCGCGGCCTACCGCTGCTACATGTACTCGGCCACCGGGTTTCAGCGGGCCATGAGCTTCGGCCAGACGCCGCATTCAGACGCCATCTGCACCGCCATGGCCGGCAGACCGGGTGCCGGCAAGCCTGCTGCCACCACCGGGAATGGCCGGGGCGGGGAGTGCAACGCACTGCTGCGGGCTGCGGGGCGTTGCTGAACACGGCGGCGCTGGCAAATCCTTGCTGCGCTATAATTCCAGGTTGCTGTCCAGTGGGATGGCAATCACGCCCGTTGCGGCGGCTGGCACCGGCATCATCCGGCGCACGGCTGGCTGCGGCGGGGCGCATGTAACAAGCAAGGAAATTGCAATGATCGAACAATCCGTCAAGGCCGAAGTCATCGCGGCCAACGCCCGTGCCGCCAACGACACCGGCAGTCCCGAAGTGCAGGTCGCCATCCTGACCGCGCGCATCAACGAACTCACCCCCCACTTCAAGACCCATGCCAAGGACCACCACGGCCGCCGTGGCCTGCTGCGCATGGTGAGCCGCCGCCGCAAGCTGCTCGACTACCTCAAGTCCAAGGACGCCGACCGCTACCTTGCCCTGATCCAGAAACTGGGCCTGCGCAAGTAATTGGGCTTGGCCGTGACACGCAAGACGCCTGGGTTGGTTCGCTGGCTCGGGCGTTTTTTGCTTGTCCGGCGGCTTTTCTGATTCCGGAGCAGCGGCGACAGGGCGAAGCTGTGTCATTCCAAAGGGGTTGCGTGCCGATCGGCACCCGGCCAGCCCTTCTGGAATGGCATCGTGTTCTGGGCCGGGGCTTCCGGGTTCTGTGCAGGTGTTCTGCACGCCGCGCCGTCCATCCGACGGCGCAAACCCTTCCAGGAGATAACCATGAGCATGTTCAACAAAGTCACCAAGACCTTCCAGTGGGGCCCGCACACGGTCACCATGGAAACCGGCGAGATCGCCCGCCAGGCCACCGGTGCCGTGCTGGTCAACATCGACGACACCGTGGTGCTCGCCACCGTGGTCGCCAAGACCGAGGCCAAGGCCGGCCAGGACTTCTTCCCCCTGACCGTGGACTACACCGAGAAGACCTACGCCGCCGGCAAGATCCCCGGCAGCTTCTTCA
>CAZFOT010000099.1:0-12092 GCA_964520365.1 uncultured Hydrogenophaga sp. | reverse complement strand
GCTCGACAAGATCGAGAACAAGGCCAAGAAGATCGCGGCCCACCTGATGGAAGCGAGCGACGCCGACGTGGAGTTCGCCGGCGGCGAATTCACCGTCAAGGGCACCGACAAGAAAGTGCCCTTCGGCCAGGTCGCGCTCACCGCCTACGTGCCGCACAACTACCCGCTGGACAAGCTGGAGCCCGGCCTGAACGAAACCGCGTTCTACGACCCGACCAACTTCACCTTCCCCGCGGGCACCTACATCTGCGAGGTCGAGGTGGATCCGGCCACCGGCGTGGTGCGCGTGGACCGCTTCACCGCGGTGGACGACTTCGGCACCATCATCAACCCGATGATCGTCGAAGGCCAGGTGCACGGCGGCCTGGTGCAGGGCATCGGCCAGGCGCTGCTGGAGCATTGCGTGTACGACCGCGAGACCGGCCAGCTCGTCACCGGCTCGTTCATGGACTACGCCATGCCGCGCGCCGACGACATGCCCAGCTTCACCATCGGCCACGTGTGCACGCCCTGCACCACCAACCCGCTGGGCACCAAGGGCTGCGGCGAGGCCGGCGCCATCGGCTCGCCGCCGGCGGTCGTCAACGCCGTGCTCGACGCGCTCGCGCCCCTGGGCGTGAAGGACATCGACATGCCGGTCAGTCCGAACCGGGTGTGGCAAGCCATCCAGAGCGCGAAGCAGTAAGGAGACAGCACCATGTACGCCTTCACCCTTGAACAACCCAAGACCCTGGCCGACGCCAGGAACCTCACCGCGGGCGGAGCGCAAGCGCTCGCGGGCGGGCAGACGCTGATCGCATCGCTCAAGCAGCGCCTGGCGCAACCCGGCGCGCTGGTGGACCTGGGCAGCGTGGCCGAGCTCGCCGGCATCCGGCGCGAGGGCGCCAGCCTCGTGATCGGCGCCATGACGCGCCACCAGGACGTGGCCACCCACGCCGACGTGAAAGCCTCCATCCCCGGCCTGGCCGCACTGGCCGGCGGCATCGGCGACCGCCAGGTGCGCGCCATGGGCACGCTGGGCGGCTCGGTCGCCAACAACGACCCTGCCGCCTGCTACCCCAGCGCGGTGCTGGGCCTGGGCGCCACGATCGTCACCGACCAGCGCGAGATCGCCGCCGACGACTTCTTCCAGGGCCTGTACACCACCGCGCTGGAGCCCGGCGAGCTGATCACCGCGATCCGCTTCCCCATTCCGAAGAAAGCGGCCTATGCCAAGTTCCGCCAGCCGGCCTCGCGCTTCGCGCTGGTGGGCGTGTTCGTGGCCCTCACCGATGCGGGCGCGCGCGTGGCCATCACCGGAACCGGCAACGGCGTGGCGCGGCACGCGGGCCTGGAAGCGGCGCTGAGCAAGAGCTTCACGCCCGATGCCGTCAGCGGCGTGGCGATCGACGCCGGCGAGCTCAACGGCGACCTGCACGCCAGCGCCGCCTACCGCGCGCACCTGATCACGGTGCAGACGCAGCGCGCGGTCGCCATGGCCAACGGGTGAAGGTGTTGAGCGCCGCTGCATCCATCGACGATCTGGTGCAGACATTGCGGGGCGTGGGCTACCATGCCCCGCGCCCGCTGGCCACCGCCGTGTTCCTGGCCCTGAATCTGCAGCGCCCGTTGCTGCTCGAGGGCGAGCCCGGCGTGGGCAAGACCGAGCTCGCCAAGGCGCTGGCCCAGGTGCTGGGCCGCCCGCTGCTGCGCCTGCAGTGCTACGACGGCATGGAGCAGCGCGAGGCGCTGTACGAGTGGAACCACACCGCGCAACTGCTGCACATGCGCGCCGCGCAGAATACCTCGACACCCGACGAGATCGAGCGCGAGGTCTACCAGGCGCGCTACCTCATCCGCCGACCGCTGCTGCAGGCGCTGCAGGCACCGCCGCCCGGCGCCGTGCTGCTGATCGACGAGGTGGACCGCGCCGACGAACCCTTCGAGGCCTTCCTGCTGGAGTACCTCGGCGAATACCAGGTGAGCATTCCGGAGCTGGGCACCATCCGCGCCCAGGCCGCGCCGCTGACCATCCTCACCAGCAACCGCACCCGAGACCTCAACGACGCGGTCAAGCGCCGCTGCCTGTACCAGTGGCTCGACTATCCCGAGCGCGAACGCGAGCTCGCCATCGTGCGCAGCCAGGTGCCACAGGCCAGCGAGGCGCTCACCGAGCAGGTCTCGCGCTTCGTGGCCCGCCTGCGCAGCCAGCCGTTCGCCAACGCCTTCCAGCGCAGCCCCGGCATCGCCGAGAGCGTGGAATGGGCCAAGGCGCTGGTGGCGCTGGACACGCTCACGCTCGACCCCGAGGTGATCCAGGACACCGCGGGCATCCTGTTCAAGCAGCGCGAGGACGTGGCGGCCCTGCTGCCGATGCTGGAGAACCTGCTCCAGCCGGACCCCGCCTGAGAGGAGCGATCGGGCCATGAACCTCGGCGACGCGCGCTCGGGCAAGTTTCCGGACCAGATCACGGCCTTCGGCCGCGCGCTGCGCCGCGCCGGCGTGCCGATGGACAGCGCGCGCATCGCCAGCGCCATCACCGCCGCGCAACTGGTGGGCGTGGAGCGCCGGGACGACCTGCACGCCGCCCTCGCGGCCGTGATGGTCTGCCGCGTGCAGGACCTCGAAGTCTTCGATCAGCTGTTCTCGGCCCTCTTCCGCAACCCCGAACTGGCCCAGCAACTGCTGGCCCAGATGCTGCCCAAGGCCGCGGCGGCCCAGCCCGTGCCACGCAAGGCGCGCGTGCAGGAAGCGCTCCACACCGCCCAGGCGCAGGCGGCGCGCCAGCGGCGGGAAAGCGAGAGCGAGCTGCGGTTGGACGCCGCCATGACCGCCAACGACCTGCACCGTCTGCGCCATGCCGACTTCGCCAGCCTCTCGGCCAGCGAATTCCGGCTGGTCGAGCGGCTGGCGCGCGACATCCCGCTGCCACTGCCCCAGGTGCGCTCGCGCCGCGAACGCGCCGGTGTGCGCGGCCAGCGCCCGCACTGGGCGCGCGCGCTGCAGCAGGCGCGCCGCCACGACGGCGAACTGCTCACCGTGCCGCGCCTGCAGCGGCGCCCGCAGCCCCTGCCCCTGCTGGCCCTGGTGGACGTCTCGGGCTCCATGGAACGCTACGCGCGCCTGCTGCTGGCCTTTCTGCACCAGGCCACGCGCGGCAGCCCGCGCGCCGCGTTCGCCTTCGGCACCGCGCTCACCGACCTGCGGCCGGCCTTTCGCCAGAGCGACACCGACGCCATGCTCGCGCTGGCCAATGCCAGCATCGCCGACTTCGCCGGCGGCACGCGCCTGGGCAGCTCGCTGGCCACGCTGCGCGAGCGCCACGCGCGCTGCCTGGTGGGCCGGCGCACCGTGGTGCTGCTCATCACCGACGGCCTGGACACCGGCGAGCCCGAAGCGCTGGAGGCCGAGCTGCTCTGGCTCAGGCGGCATTGCCGCCAGTTGCTGTGGCTCAATCCGCTGCTGCGCTTCGACGGCTACGCGCCGCTGGCGCGCGGCGCCAGCGTGCTGCACCGGCATGCACATGGCATGCTGGCCGTGCACAACCTCGAACACCTGCAACAACTGGCACAGGCACTGGCCGCGTTGTTCAAGAATCGCTGAACCCAGCAGGAGAATTTTTCATGGACATGCAAGGCAACCGCTCCCTGCCCGTCACCCGGCAACAGGCCTGGGACGCGCTCAACGACCCCGAAGTCCTCCAGGCCTGCGTGCCGGGCTGCAACAAGTTCGAGCCGCTGGGCGACGACGCCTACGCCGTGGGCGCGGGCATCAAGGTGGGCCCGGTCTCGGCCAGGTTCACCGGCCGCGTGCAGCTCAGCGACATCGTGGCCCCCGAGCGCTACCGACTCACGTTCGAGGCGCAAGGCGGCGTGGCCGGCTTCGGCAAGGGCGAGTCGCAGGTGGAACTCAGACCCGAGGGAGACAACACCTGCGAACTGCACTACACGGTGAAGTCCACCGTGGGCGGCAAGATCGCCCAGCTCGGCCAGCGCCTCATCGACGGCGCGGCCAAGTCCATGGCCGACGACTTCTTCCGCCGCTTCGAGGCCGAACTGCTCAAACGCCATCCGCAGGCGGCGTTGGCGGCGCCCGCGGTGGCAGCGGCCGGCCCCTGGCCGGTGTGGGCCTGGGGCGCGCTGGCCTTCGGCGCCAGCTTCCTCGTCGCGCTGCTCGTCTTCTTCGCCATCGCCTGGAACTGACATCATGGAGAACCTCGACGTCACCGTGCTGCGCAGCCTGCGGGGCTGGCGCCAGCAGGGCCAGCGCGCGCTGCTGGCCACCGTCACGCGCACCTGGGGCAGTTCGCCGCGCCCGGTGGGCTCCATCATGGCTCTGTGCGAAGGCGGCGCGGTGGTGGGTTCGGTCTCGGGCGGCTGCATCGAAGACGACCTGATCCACCGCTTCCGCAACGACCTGGCCGACCGCGCGCCACAGCGCGTGAAATACGGCGTTTCGGCCGACGAGGCGCACCGCTTCGGCCTGCCCTGCGGCGGCACGCTGGAGTTGCTGCTGGAGTTCAACCCGGACGCGGCCAGCCTGGACGCGCTGGTGCGGCAACTCGACGGCGGCCAGCTGGTGGAGCGCTGCACCGAGGTCGCCACGGGCCGGGTGGAGCTGCGCCCGCTGGCCGAACCCATTGCCCTGCGCGACGAAGGCGCCTGGCTGCGCAACAGCTTCGGTCCCGAGTTCCGCATGCTGCTCATCGGCGCCGGCCAGCTCACCGAGTACCTGGCCACCATGGCGCTGTTCAGCGGCTTCGCGGTCACGGTGTGCGACCCGCGCGAGGAGTACCGCAGCGCCTGGCAGGTGCCCGGGGCCAGGCTGGTGACCGACATGCCCGACGACGTCGTCAAGGACTTCAACACCGACCGGCGTACCGCCATCATCGCCCTCACCCACGACCCCAAGCTGGACGACCTCGCCTTGCTCGAAGCGCTGGGCACCGACGCGTTCTACGTCGGCGCCATCGGCTCGCGGCGCAACAACGAAGCGCGCCACGCGCGCCTGATCGAACACTTCGAGCAGACCGAGGAAAGCCTGGCCCACCTGCGCGGCCCGATCGGCATCTACATCGGCAGCAAAACGCCGGCCGAGATCGCGGTCAGCGTGATGGCCGAGGTGCTGGCGGTGAAGAACGGCGTGCCGCTGCCGCGCGACATGGCCGTGGCCGCCGCCAAGAACACGCTCGCCGCGGCGGATCCGTCGGCGCCCACCTGTTTCGTGGCGCCTTGAGGCGAAGCACCCCCTGCGCCGCTGACGCGGCCGGGTTAACCCGCCCCCCGGCGAGGATGCGCGGGAAGCGAAAGGCTGCTCTAATGGCAGGCGTCCCTGCGACCCTGCAGCCAGGTTTCCACCCAGCCACATTCGCGCCGATCGTGACCACGCATTCCCAGCCATCGATCCCCCAACAGCACCGGCTCGCCTCGATCGCGCAGGCCCGGAGAATGGTGCTGGAAGCCCGGGCCTCGCTCGCGGCGCCCTTGCTCGCGCCGTGGGTCGAGCGGTCCTGGCGGCGCTGCCTGGACCTCGGGTTCGATCCGCACCAGCACGTCACCTTCGACGCCGTCTCCGCCACGGCGGCGCGCCACGCCATCGAGGCCAGCCAGCCGCTGCTGCGCGCGGCCGCGCCGGTGATCCGATCGCTCTCGCGCGCCATGGCGCACACCCGCTACTTCGCCATCCTCACCGACGCGCGCGGCCTGGTGATCGACGTCAACGGCCCGATCGACCGGCACGAGCCCTGCGTGGCCAGCATCGCCCGCATCGGAGTCGATCTCTCCGAGCGCGCCGTGGGCACCACCGCCATCGGCACCACGCTGGAGGAACTGCAGCCGGTGTGGCTGCATCGGGGCGAGCACTTCTTCGACGACACCAGCGTCTACAGTTGCGCCGGCGCGCCCATCTGGGGGCCGGACGGCCAGTGCGTGGGCATGCTCGACCTCACCGGCGTGAACGTGTCGGAACAACCCGCACTCAAGCACCTGGTCACGCAGTCGGCGCGCAGCATCGAGAACGCCCTCGCGCTGAGCCGGCCCCACCGCCTGCTGCTGCGCATGAACTGGCCTGGCCGCGTGCTCGGCGACGACAGCGACGGCCTGGTCTGCGTCGATGAGGACGGCGGCATCACCGCGCTCAACCGCCCGGCCGCCGACATGCTGGGGGTGGTGCCCGGCATAGCGCCTGACCACTGCCGCGACCTGTTCGCCGTGCCCGTAGAGACCCTGTTCGACGCCGCCCTTGCGCAGCGCGGCCCGGTGGAATTGCCCCTGTGGTCAGGCCTTCGCCTGGGCATGGTCGCCAGTCTGAACCGGGGTGGCGACCACGGCGCGGCTCACGCGGCCCATCACGGCGTGCCGCTCAAGGACGTGGAGACCGCGCTGATCCGCAAGGCCGTGAGCGATGCCCAGGGCAACGTGAAGGAAGCGGCCCGCGCCCTGGGCATCAGCCGCGCGACGGTCTACCGCAAGCTGGGACGCAAGCGCATCGACAACGCCTGACGGGGGTGGTGCCGCGCCACGGCGGCGGCGTGTTCAGGGCTCGCGCCGCGTGTCGATGTAGGACTTGATCGCCCAGATCGCCTCCTGTGTCAGCGTGCCCTCGAACGGCGGCATGTACACCCGCCCGTCGCGCATCCGGCCGCGCCGCACCGTGGCGACGAAGTACTCTTCCATTTCCTTGTAGCAAGCCTGCTTCTTGCCCGCGTCGGCCATGCCGGAGCAATCCTGGTCGAACAGGCGCAGGTCGGGGGAAATGCCGCCGGAGATGGCCTCCAGGCCGTGGCAGCGCGCGCAGTTCTGGTTGTAGGCGGAACTGCCGATGCGAAGGGCCTCCTTGTGGGCCGGCGCCTCGGGCGTGTAGGGGTTGTTGGGCAACCATTTCTCACCGAGCTGCGGCAGCGAACTGGTGTCCACCGCCTGCGGGACCATGTCGCCGTGCCCATGGACGGCGGCGGCCACGCCAACGCCGAGGGCCACCGCGAGCGCCCGCCTTCCAAAGCGCGGCGCCAGGAATATCGTGGGAATTTTCATGTCGATGTCTCCGTGATGTGAAGGCCGTCAGGCCGCTGTTTCAGACCCGGTTCAGCAAGATGCAGGCCATGTGCGGGCCACGGCAGTCCGGCCGGCACGCACCGACCCCGGACGCAACACCTCTGTTGCAAATTGCATCACCCTTGTCCCAAGCTGGACATCTCCGGCCGCCGCGCAAGGCCGCGGGCGGCGTGGAGCCGGTGGTGGCGGGCTATTTGCTATGCCAGGTCTGTCCCGCCGTGACACGGTGGGACGTTTCAAGGGAAAGCCTGTGTTGATCCATGGCACAGGAACAAGGAAAATCGCATGAACCGAGACAACGGCAACCCGCCCTTCCGAGGCCCCCCATCCGACCCCTCGCGGCCATGGGAGCTCGATCCCTGGGGCACGGGGCCGCAAGAGGCAGGAGACAGCATGAACGGTGGGATGCAGACCCACGGCACCGACCGGCCATCGAATGCCGTTCAGGGCAGCGATGCCGTGGCCAGCCTGATCAGCCAGTCGCACGAGCGCTCGCGCGCCCATGGTCTGTGCAGCGGCGACGAGCCCGACTTCTCCAGCCCCGGGCACAGCAAGCTCAGCAACGCGCTCGAGGAAAGCCGCTTCCTGTTCCAGCACGCAGCGCCCGTGATGGAAACGCTCTACAGCCAGATCGTCAACACGCACAGCATGGTCCTGCTGACGTCGTCCTCGGGCTTCGTGCTGCATTCGCTGGGCGACACCGATTTCCTGGAGAAGGCGCAGCGCGTGGCGCTGACACCGGGCGCCGACTGGTCGGAGCGCAGCAAGGGCACGAACGCCGTCGGCACGGCGCTGACCGAGGAAGTGGCCCTGACCGTCCATGGCGAGCAGCACTACCTGCAGGCCAACCAGTTCCTCACCTGCTCGTGCTCGCCGATCTACGACCCCTACGGCCAGGTCATCGGCGCGCTGGACGTCACGGGAGACCACCGCAGCTTCCACCAGCACACGCTGGCGCTGGTGCGCATGTCGGCGCAGATGATCGAGAACCACATGTTCGCCGACATCTTCCCGAAAGCGATCCGGCTGCATTTCCATGCGCGCTCGGAGTTCCTGGGCACGCTGGTCGAGGGCATCGCGGTGTTCTCGCCCGAGGGCCGCTTCATCTCCGCCAACCGAAGCGCCCAGTTCCAGCTGGGCCTGCCCTTCAGCGCGCTCAAGGCGCACACGTTCTCATCCCTGTTCGGCCTGCCGGTCTCGGCCCTGGTCGACCTGTTTCGCGGCGCCATGCCCGCGGCCCGGCAACTGTGCATGCACAACGGCGTCACGGTCTGGTGCCAGGCCAAGATCCAGTCTCCCACCCCCTGGGCCATCTCCACACCGATGGCGAGCACCAATCCGCCCTCACCGCCGGCCGCGCCCGCTTCGCCGGAGAACGCCGGCAACGCCACGGCGCCGCGGCCGCTCGCGCGCAAAGCCAGCTTCTCTTCCCTGCAGTACCTGGACACCGGCGACCCCCAGGTGTCCTCGGTCATCCACAAGCTGCGCAGGGTCTCGGGCCGGGACATACCGGTCATGATCCTGGGCGAGACCGGTACCGGCAAGGACCTGCTCGCCCAGGCCATCCACGGCGACTCGCAGCGCAGCGGCGGCCCGTTCGTCTCGGTCAACTGCGCCTCCATTCCGGACACGCTGATCGAGGCCGAGCTCTTCGGTTATGAGGAAGGCGCGTTCACGGGCGCGCGCAAGCGGGGCGCGGCGGGCAAGATCCTCCAGGCCGATGGCGGCACCCTGTTCCTCGACGAGATCGGCGACATGCCCAAGCACCTGCAGGCCCGGCTGCTGCGCGTGCTGCAGGAGCGCAAGGTCAGCCCGCTGGGCGCCGGCAAGGAGATTCCGGTGGACGTGGCCATCATCAGCGCCACGCACAAGAACCCCAAGGCCATGATCGCCGACGGCGAGTTCCGCGAAGACCTGTACTACCGCCTCAACGGCCTGGTGGTGAAGCTGCCGGCGCTGCGCGAGCGCACCGACTTCGAATTCGTGGTGCGCAAGATCCTCAAGACCCTGTGCGAGAACGGCCAGCACATCGGCATCTCGTCGGACGTGATGGCGGTATTCAAGCGCTACCACTGGCCCGGCAACCTGCGCCAGCTCCACAACCTGCTGCGCACCGCCGTGGTCATGGTGGGCTGCGAAGGCCAGATCGACCGCCTGCACCTGCCGGACGATTTCCTGGAAGAACTCGATCTGGCCCTGCAAACGGCCGAGCCGCTGGCGCTGTCGGCACCTGGGTCCATGGCCCATGCCATGGAGGCGGAGCCGCCGCTCGAGACGCCCGAGAGCCAGCGCCTGCAGGACGTGGCGCTGACCGCCATGGCGCAGGCCCTGCGCCAGCACAACGGCAACGTGTCGGCCGCGGCCAAGGCGCTGGGCGTCTCGCGCAACACCATCTACCGCAAGAAGCACCTGCTGTAGGGAGCGCAGGCGCAGGCAAGACGTGCCTTCGTCCAGGGGCAGCAAGGGTCCGGCTCCGCCGGCCCGAGTTGCCGTCCCCTCTCCAAGCACTGCGGGGGGGGTGTCCATCTCAAGCATCGTCGTCGAATTCACCGGGTATCTTCAGCACCGTTTCCTTGAGATAACCCTGGGCTTGCAGCGCGCTCGCCAAGCCGTCGATGTCTTCGCCCAGCAGCGCCGAGAGTTCGAGCCGGCTGCGCCTGCCGTTGGCCATCAGCAGCAGGGTGTGGGCTTCCCGGCCCACCAGTCCGGGACGGGCCAGCGCCTCCCATGCGCGAGGCGTCTTGATAAAGCGTCGGATGGTTTGCATGTCGTTTTCTCCCTGAAGCACTGTACGGATTCTGTACCGCTTCAGTGCCAGGGTACCTGTCAGATATGACAGGGCCTTGACCAGTTGCCCCACCGCGCAGGAGCGCGACCCGCAACGAACGAAGCAACGCAAAGTCCAGAGGCACCGAAGGTCCGGCTCCGCCGGCCCGATGGTGCCGTCCCCCCTCCAAGCGCCCCAAGGGCGCGCCAGGGAGGGGGGAAGCCGCGTCAGCGGCGCAGGGGGGAGTTCCCTCACCCCCAGCGCCTGAGCAGCCCCATCACCCGCTTGAACCGCTCACCATAGGGCGGGTAGAACAGATGGCCCATCGCCAGCCGCGACTGCACCAGCACGGGTTTCATCTGCGTGAACCGGAGGAAACCGGCCTTGCCGTGGTACGCCCCCCAGCCACTGTCGCCGACACCGCCGAACGGCAGGCCCTCGTGCGCCACGTGCATCAAGGTGTCGTTGACGGTAACGCCGCCGCTGACGGTGCGCATGAGCACCTGGTCGCGGGCCGTGCCATCGCGTCCGAACCAGTACAGCGCCAGGGGACGCGGGCGGGCATTGATCGCGGCAATCGCATCGTCGAGCGTGTCGTACGGCAGCACCGGCAGCACGGGGCCGAAGATCTCCTCGTTCATCAGCCGGGCATTCGGCGGCACGTCGAACACCAGCACCGGCGCCATCTGCCGCCCGGCCGAGGCGCCACCAGCCTGCGGCAGAGCTTCCCACCCCGGCACGCGGGCGCCCTGCGCGCGGGCTTCGTCCACCATGGCCAGCAAACGGGCATGGTGGCGGTCGCTGACGATGGAAGCGTAATCGGGGTTGCCTTCAAAACGGGAAAACAGCTTGGCCGCCGCCGCCGCGTAGGCCTGCTCGAACGCGGTCTCCATGCCCCGGGGCAGCAGCACGTAGTCGGGCGCGATGCAGGTCTGCCCGGCGTTGAGCAGCTTGCCGTGCGCGATCTTGATCGCGGCGTCTTCCAGATCGCACGACGCGTCGATGACGCAGGGCGACTTGCCCCCCAGCTCCAGCGTGGTTGGCGTCAGGTTGACCGCGGCGGCGGCGGCCACCTGCCGGCCCACGTGGGTGGAGCCGGTGAAGAACAGGTGATCGAACGGCAACTGCGAAAAAGCCTGCGCCACGTCCGCACCGCCCAGCACCACGCAGAACTCGTCGGCGGCAAAGGCCTGGTGCACCAGCGACGCCATGAGGGCCGATGTCTGCGGCGTGAGCTCGCTGGGCTTGAGCATGACGCGGTTGCCCGCCGCCAGAGCCGTGGCAGCAGGGCCCAGGTTGAGCTGCAGGGGATAGTTCCAGGGACCGATCACGCCGACCGCGCCGAGCGGCTGCGGTTGCAGGTAGCCCCTGGCGGGCTGCAGGTACAGCGGGGTGGACACCCGCTGGCGCTTCATCCAGCGTGGCAGTTCCTTGCGCAGTTGCGCCATGCCCGCGCGCAGCACGAACAGGTCGGCGGCCTCGGTCAGTGCCTGCGAGCGCACGCCGAAATCCGCATTGACCGCCTCGGCCAGCACATCGGCATGGGTTTCGATCAGGTCGCGCAAACGGCCCACGCGGTCGCGGCGCAGCGCCAGGGGCACATCCACGTGGACCCTGCTGGCGGCGTGTTGGGCATCGAACAGTGAGCGCAGCGGGAAATCGGGGGGGATCTGGGTCATGCAACGCATGATAGAACCGCTTGGCCGCGCGGGGTAGAGCCCAGGCCCCAAACCCGCGGCGGCCTCAGGCCGCCGCGCTCAAGGCATCGCCGAACTCGAACACGCCCGGATTGCGCACCGGATCCACGCCCACCGGAATCACCGATTTCGGTGGATAGTGCCCTTCCAGCAACAGCTTGGAGAGCGGGTTCTCGATGCGCTGCTGGATCGCGCGCTTGAGCGGACGGGCACCGAACACCGGATCGAAGCCCACCTTGGCCAGCTCGGCCAAGGCCGCGGGCGCTACCTCCAGGCGCAGCTCCATCTTCTGCAACCGCGCCTGCAGCGCCTTGAGCTGGATGCCGGCGATCGACTCGATGTGCTGTGCGTCCAGCGCGTGGAACACCACGGTCTCGTCGATGCGGTTGAGGAACTCGGGCCGGAAGTGGTTCTTGAGTTCGCCCCAGACCGCGTCCTTCACATCTTCGTAGGGCTCGCCCACCATGGCCTGGATGAGGTGCGAGCCGATGTTGCTCGTCATCACGATCACGGTGTTCTTGAAATCGACGGTGCGGCCCTGGCCGTCGGTCAGGCGGCCGTCGTCGAGCACGCGCAGCAGCACGTTGAACACGTCC
>CAZFOT010000098.1:0-12108 GCA_964520365.1 uncultured Hydrogenophaga sp. | reverse complement strand
GGCCGCAGCGCCGGGCCGCCCCAAGCAAGGCCAGCCCCCTCGGGGGGCAGCGACCCGCGCAGCGGTGGAGCGTGGGGGCCACATTTTCAATGTCTTCCGTGAAGGCATTTCAAGAGCGGTTTCAAAGCTTGCAAAAGGCTGAACGCCGAGGCCTGAAACCCCTTTCAACGAGGGAAAACCCCCAACGGAGGGGGGTGGCGTCTTCCTACAATGTCCCGGACTGCAAGGAGTCGCCGGCCCGTGCAAACGGCATGGACTGGACCTAAAAACCAATGACTACGGAGTTAACACCATGGATCGTCGCTCACTGATCGCCTCTTCCGGCGCTGTCGGCCTGGCAGGACTGCTCGCCGCGTGCGGCAAGAAAGAGGAAGCCGCAGCACCCGCAGCCGCAGCGCCCGCAACCGCTGCACCGGCGGCGCCCGCCCAGACCGGCGAGACCATTCGCTGGCGCCTGGCCTCCAGCTTCCCCAGGGCACTGGACACCATCTTCGGCGCCGCCGACGTGTTCGCGAAAAAAGTGACCGAGATGACGGGTGGCAAGTTCACCATCACGGTGCACCCTGCCGGCGAATTGGTGCCCGCCTTCGGCGTGGTCGATGCCGTCCAGCAGGCCACGGTGGAATGCGCCCACACCGCGCCCTACTACTTCTTCGGCAAGGACGACACCTTCGCCCTGGACTGCGCGATTCCCTTCGGCCTCAACAGCCGCCAGATGACGGCCTGGATGTACGAAGGCAACGGCCTGAAGCTGTTCCGCGAGTTCTACGCCGACTACAACATCGTCAACTTCCCCATGGGCAACACCGGCGCCCAGATGGGCGGCTGGTACCGCAAGGAAATCAAGGGCTCGGCCGATATCCGCGGCCTGAAGATGCGCATCGGCGGTTTCGCCGGCAAGGTGCTGACCCAGATGGGCGGCGTGCCGCAGAACATTCCCGGCGGCGAAATCTACCAGGCGCTGGAAAAGGGCACCATCGACGCCACCGAATGGGTGGGCCCGTACGACGACCAGAAGCTCGGCTTCAACAAGGTCGCGCCGTACTACTACTACCCCGGCTGGTGGGAAGGCGGCCCGCAGCTCTCGCTGTACATCAACAACGCGGCTTACAACGCCTTGTCGGCCGAGAACAAGGCCGTCGTGGAATGCGCCGCCGCCATTGCCCACACCACCATGCAGGCCCGCTACGACGCGCTCAACCCGGGTGCGCTCAAGGAGCTGGCGGCCGCCGGCACCAAGGTGCTGGCCTTCCCCAAGGCGGTGATGGACGACGCCTTCAAGAACTCCATGGAGCTCTACGCCGACATCAGCGCCAAGAACCCGAAGTGGAAGAAGATCTACGACGACTATTCCGCTTTCCGCAAGGACCAGAACCTCTGGTTCCGCTTCACCGAAGCCCAGTTCGACCGCTACATGCAGTCGGCCAAGCTGTAATCGACCAGAGCATCCGTCAAAAAGCCCCGCCCTGGCGGGGTTTTTTGCTCGGATGGCACCCGGGCCGGGCCTGTGCGACCGCCCGCACGTCAGCGGCCGTTCAGGTCCGGCGTCCCGATGTCGCTAGACTCCCGGGCTGCGTCCGTTCCTCCCAATCTTGATGGGGATTCCCATGTCGTTTCTGCTCAAAATCTCCCGTCTCATCGACGCGGTCAACGCCTTGATCGGCAAGTCCCTCATGTGGCTGATCCTGGCCGCCACGCTCATCAGCGCGGGCAACGCCATCGTTCGCAAGGCTCTGGGCGTGAGCTCGAACGCCTTTCTCGAAATCCAGTGGTACCTGTTCGCCGCGGTGTTCCTGCTGGGTGGCGGCTACGCCTTCCTGCGCAACGTGCACGTGCGCGTGGACTTCATCTCGGCCAAGCTCTCCGCTCGCACGCGCAACTGGATCGACGTGGTGGGCATCGTCGTGTTCATGCTGCCGCTGTGCTACATGATGGTCAGCCTCGGCTGGCCCACCTTCGTCTACGCCTGGATCTCCGGCGAGATGTCGTCCAACTCCGGTGGCCTGATCCGGTGGCCGGTCTATGGCCTGATTCCGCTGGGTTTTTTCCTGCTGTTCCTCCAGGGATTGTCCGAGCTGGTCAAGCGCCTTAATTTCCTCCTGAACGACGGGCCGGACGTGCTCGCGCCGGCCGGGCCGAGCGAGGAAGAACTGCTGGCCCAGGAACTGCTGCGGGAAGCGGAAGAACAAGCCAAGGCAGAACAACAAGCCAAGGGAGCAAACTGATCATGGTTGAATTCCTGACCACCTATTTTGTCCCCGCGATGTTCGCGGGCCTGCTGGTGTTCCTGCTCAGCGGGTTCCCGGTGACGTTCTCCCTGGCCGCCACCGGCCTGTTCTTCGGCCTGATCGGCATGGAGATGGGCCTGTTCCCGTCCAACCTGTTCCAGGCCCTGCCGTTGCGCGTGTTCGGCATCATGACCAACGACACGCTGCTGGCCATTCCTTTCTTCACGCTCATGGGCATCATCCTGGAGCGCAGCCGCATGGCCGAGGACCTGTTGTCCACGGTGGGCCAGGTGTTCGGCCCGGTGCGCGGCGGCCTCGCCGTGGCCGTGGTGCTGGTCGGCGCGCTGCTCGCGGCCAGCACCGGCGTGGTGGCCGCGGCCGTCATCTCCATGGGCCTGATCTCGCTGCCCATCATGCTGCGCTATGGCTACAACCGCTCCATCGCGCTGGGCACCATCACGGCCTCGGGCACGCTGGCGCAGGCGCTGCCGCCTTCGCTGGTGCTGATCGTGCTGGCCGACCAGCTCGGCCGCTCGGTGGGCGACATGTACGCCGGCGCGCTGGTGCCGGGCCTGATGCTGGTGAGCCTGTATTTGATCTTCATTGCGGCCGTGGCCCTGTTCCGGCCCGCCTGGGTGCCTGCCCTGCCGGCGGAAGCCCGCATCTACACCGAAGCCAATGGCGACAGCGGCCACAAGTCCCTGCTCATCCTGCTGTTGATCTGCGGCGTGGCCGGCTACGTCTGGTCGCAGTTCCACGAACCCATCATCAACGCCTGGATCGGGCGCGAGACGCCCGCGCCCGGCGACGAGGTGTTCATCATGTCGGCCACGGTCGCATCCACGCTGGCCCTGGCGCTGGCCCTGCTCAATCGCCTGCTGCGCCTGGGCTGGCTCTCGCGCCTGGCCGAGCAGGTCACCTTCGTGCTGATTCCGCCGCTGATCCTGATCTTCCTGGTGCTGGGTACGATCTTCCTGGGCATCGCCACGCCGACCGAAGGCGGCGCAATGGGGGCGGTGGGCGCTTTCGTCATGGCCATCGCGCGCAAGCGCCTCACGCTGAGCCTGCTCAACCAGGCGCTGGAGAGCACGACCCGGTTGTCCATCTTCGTGCTGTTCATCCTGATCGGCGCGACGGTGTTCAGCTTCACCTTCAACGCCGCCGACGGCCACCTCTGGATCGAGCACCTGTTCGACAAGCTGCCGGGCGGCCAGCTGGGCTTCCTGCTGATCGTCAACCTGGTGGTGTTCGTCCTGGGCTTCTTCATCGACTTCTTCGAGATTGCCTTCATCATCATCCCGCTGCTCGCGCCGGTGGCCGAGAAGATGGACATCAACCTGATCTGGTTCGGCATCATCATCGCGATAAACCTGCAGACCTCGTTCCTGACGCCGCCGTTCGGCTTCGCGCTGTTCTACCTGTACAGCGTGGCCTCGCGCACCGACTACACGGACAAGGTGACCCAGCGGCGCATCGCCGGCGTGACCATCGCGCAGATTTACAAGGGCGCGATTCCCTTCGTGTTCCTGCAGCTCGTCATGGTGGGGGTGCTGATGTTCAACCCCGGCCTGGTCACGGGCAGCCTGGGCAAGGCGGTGGTGATCGACGAAGATGCCATGTCCGATCTGTTGCGCAACATGCCGGGCCTCGAAGCGGAGCGGGACCCCGGCGGCTTCGGTGACGGCCAGGCGCTGCCATCACCCGATGAGGAGGCTCCGGCCGAAGAGGAAGACCCCGCCAATGCCCTGCAGGACAGCTTGAAGTGAGACACCCCCCTGCGCCGCTTCGCGGCTTCCCCCCTCCCTTGCGCGCCTTCGGCACTTGGAGGGGGGACGGCACCTCGGGCCGGCGGAGCCGGACCCTTGCTGCCCCTGGACGAAGGCACGTCTTGTCTGCGCTCCCTCTCCTGCTGGCGGGAGAGGGTCGGGGTGAGGGCTGCGGCTGCATGAGCGGTGTGCACAAGGAGGTGCCGCATGCGGATTGACGTGAGGGTGCTGGACCCGCGCATGGCGGACCAGTTGCCTGCCTATGCCACGCCGGGCAGCGCGGGGCTCGACCTGCGCGCCTGCCTGGACGCGCCGCTGACCCTGGCGCCCAACGCGTGGCAACTGGTGCCCACGGGTCTGGCCATCCATCTGGCGGACCCTGGTTTCGCAGCGATGATCCTGCCGCGCTCGGGCCTGGGCCACAAGCACGGCATCGTGCTGGGCAATCTGGTCGGCCTGATCGACAGCGACTACCAGGGGCAGCTGATGGTGAGCGCCTGGAACCGCAGCGACGTGCCGTTCACCATCGAACCCATGGAGCGCATCGCGCAGATGGTCATCGTGCCCGTGGTCCAGGCGAGCTTCAATTTGGTTGAGGACTTTGCCCACGCCAGCGAGCGCGGCGCCGGTGGCTACGGCTCGACAGGCGTGAAGTGAAGCACACCCCCCTGCGCCGCTGACGCGGCTTCCCCCCTCCGTAGCGCGCCTGCAGGCGCTTCGAGGGGGGACGGCACCTCGGGCCGGCGGAGCCGGACCCTTGATGCCCCTGGATTTTGTGTTGCCTCGCTCGTTGCAGTTTTTGTTCTCTCAGTGCAGCGTCGGCGAACCCTGTAAGGGGTCTTCGCGGCCGGTGCCGTCGCCGGCATCGACCTGCATGCGGAAAAAGCCGGTGCCCAGCGTGCCCTGGCCGATTTCGCCCAGCGTGGCCTCGCGCACGGCGTGCACCTTCAGCCGGATGCGCAAGGCGATGCCGGCCAGCGGGTGGTTGCCGTCGAGCACCACGTGCTCAGGGTAGATGTCGCTCACGAAGTACAGCCGGTCCCTCGGCGCTGCGGGATTGCAGCCTTCGGGAAGGCCCTCGAATCCCATGCCTTCCTCGATCTGGTCGGGGAACAGGTGCCGGGGCTCCAGGAAAAGCAGGCGGTCGTCGTAGTCGCCGAATGCGTCTCTCGGCTCCAGGTGGAGATCGACCGCGTCGCCGGCGGCGTGTCCCTGCAGCGCCTCTTCGATCTTGTCGAGCAGGTCGGTGCCACCCACCAGGAACTCGACCGGCTCATCGAGCGTGTCCAGTTCTTCGCCCAGCGTGTCCTTGAGCTTCCAGGTCAGCGCAACCACGCATTGTTCGGAGATTTTCATCGGACAATTGTCCCATGACACCCACTCGATCCGCCAGTTCCACCGTCCCCTCGCCCGATCGGCCCTGCGCCTTGCTGGGTAGCCTCTCGCCGGCCGGATTCATGCGTCGCCACTGGCAGAAGAAGCCGCTTCTCATTCGGGCCGCGCTGCCCATGCCTGTGCCGCTGCCGAACCGCCAGGCGCTCTTTGCCATGGCCGCCGACGACGCGGTGGAATCGCGCCTGATCGAACACAAGCGATCGGGATGGACGCTGCGGCACGGGCCGTTCCCGGCGGGCAGCCTGCCGCCGCTCAAGCGAGCGGGCTGGACCCTGCTGGTGCAAGGGGTGGACACGCACCTGGATGCGGCCCACGAACTGCTGCAGCGGTTCCGTTTCGTGCCCGACGCGCGCCTCGACGACCTGATGATTTCCTGGGCCAGCGACGGCGCGGGCGTGGGACCGCACTTCGACAGTTACGACGTCTTCCTGCTCCAGCTCAGCGGACAGCGCCGCTGGCGCATCGGACGGCAGCGCGACTTCTCGCTCGAACCCGGCGTGCCGCTGAAGATACTGAGCCATTTCGAGCCGGAAGAAGAGCATGTGCTCGACCCCGGCGACATGCTCTACCTGCCGCCGCGCTGGGCGCACGACGGCGTGGCCGTGGGTGGAGACTGCATGACGTGCTCGATCGGATTCCGCGCGCCCGAGCGTGGCGGCCTCGCGGGCGAACTCCTGCAACGCATGGCCGACGAATTCGAGGACGCGGCGCTCTACCGCGACCCGGGTCAACCGGCCACCGCGACGCCCGCTGCCATGCCTGCCGCACTGGAGGCTTTCGCGGCCGACGCGCTGCGGCGCCTGCTGGCGCGCCGCCAGGCCCTGGCCTGTTCGCTCGGCGAAGTCATGACCGAACCCAAGCCGCGCGTGTGGTTCGACGAGCCCGATCGCGCCTGGACCCCGGGGGCCTTGCGCCTGGACCGGCGAACCCGCATGATGTACGACAAACGCCATGTGTTCATCAACGGAGAGAGCTTTCTGGCCGGCGGCGCGGATGCGCGGCTCATGCGCCGCCTGGCCGACCATCGGCGGCTCACGCCGCGCGAGGTGTCCAGCGCCAGCGGCGACGCGCTGGCGCTGCTGGAGGACTGGTACGAGGCCGGCTGGCTGCGGTTGGCCGATCCGGCCTGATCCCGCAGCCGCCCGTTTCCTGAATCGAGGTCCGTTCCATGACCCACCGCGCCGACCCTGACCCCGCCGCCGAACTGCCCGAGGGGCGCGAGCTGGGGCGCAAGGCCTTCGCCGACCTGGTGCGGCGCGCCGTGGACGCCGCCGCAGCCAGGGGCTGGCCGAGGATGGTATGGTGCGATCCGGATTTCGCCGACTGGCCGCTGGGTGAGCGCGCGGTGATCGATGCGCTGCAGCGGTGGTCGGTCAATGGGCGCGTCCTTCACCTGCTTGCGCAGGACTATTCCTCCCTGCGCGTGATGCATCCGCGCTTCGTCCAGTGGCGGGTGATGTGGTCGCACCTGGTGGAGGCCCGGGCGACGGGCAGAAGCTCGGCGGGCGACCTGCCGAGCGCCATCTGGTCTCCGGAATGGACCATGGAGCGGCTGGACCTCCAGCACGGCGTGTCGGTGGCCACGGCCGATCCAGCCCGGCGCGTGGCATTGGGCGAGCGCCTGGACGCCTGGTGGCAGAAGGGAACGCCTTCCTTCCCCGCGAGCACGCTGGGCCTGTGAAACCCGGGCCTGCGCGGCCCCTTGTAGATCGTGAACAGGCTCTAAGAGTCGAAAACGTTGATGGAGTGGCGCGAAGCGGCGATGGCCCGCGTTTATGATCCTCCGCCGGTGGGGCCTGCCCACACCGGTTCAACCCCTCAAGGGCAGCACGGTCCGGTGTTCGATCGGAACCTGCCCCTGCCATGCTCCAACCCAGATCAAGGGAGATCCCGTATGAAAACATCTGTTCTGCTCGCCTCGTTGCTGGCCGTCGCGGCCGTGTCCGCGTGCAGCAAGCCGGAGGAACCCGCCGCCGCCGTGCCGGCCGCGGTCGAATCGGTCAACAACGCCGCCGCCGCTGCGGCTGAAGAGGTCAAGGCTGGCGCACAGGCCGCCACCGAGGCTGCCAGGCAAGGTGTGGATTCTGCCGTGCAGGCCACGACGGCCGCCGCGGAAAGCGCTGCCGAAGCCGGCGCCGCTGCTGCCGAAGCGGCCAAGGAGGCCGGCGCTGCTGCGGCAGACGCTGCCCAGGAAGCCGCGGACAAGGCCGCCGATGCGGTCAAGGCCGCCACGCAGGCCGTGCAACAAAAAACCCAGTCTCAATGAACCTGGGTTGAATGAGGCGAGGCGCCGAAGCCGCCGCGCCGTGCAAAAGCCGCCCTCGGGCGGCTTTTGCTTTTGTTCTCGCTCTTGTCTACTTGAGATCGTCCGCCAGCAGTTGGAGGATGCGCCTGGCGCTCTCCGAGTTGTCGGGCTGACCTTGGGCGGAGAGCACGGAGACGGTGGTGAGGTTGTCGTTGCTGACCACCGAGACGCGGTAGCGCACCGGCGTGGCCTCCGCTCTGGAGCCACCGAACATCCGGCTGAACAAGCCGGGCTTGCTGGTGTCTGAGCGCGGTTCGACGTAGCGCACGAAGTACGTGCCCTCGCTGCGGTTGCGGTCCTCGACCGTGAAGCCGGTGCGGTCCAGCGCCAGCCCGACCCTGCGCCAGCCGCGGTCGAAGCCGTCCTCGAACTGCACCACCGAATGGTTGTTCACCGTGGTCACGCGGGCGGCGGCCACGTCCGGGGCGGAGGCGGTGATGGCCTGCGATTGCGCTTCGCTCACGCCCAGGCGCACCATGAGGCGGCGCAGGAATTCGGTTTCGAGTTCCACGTCGGGCGGGCGCGGCTGCCAGACCGTCTGGTCCTTTTGCGTGTTGGTGTAGACCTCGATCATGCCGCGGTGGCTGATGTAGATCTCGGTGCCGCCGGCGGCGTTGCGCTCCAGCCGGGTGCGGAACCGGTCGCGCTCGGCGGTGGAGTAGACCGAGTCAAGAACCCGCCCCAGCGTGCGGCGGATGAAGTCCTGCGGCAGTTTGGCGCGGTTTTCCGCCCAGTCGGTTTCCATGATGCCCAGGGCTTCCTGGTCGAGCTCCAGCACGAAGCCGTTTTCCTGCCAGAAGGCGCGCACCGGTTCCCAGAGCGCCTCGGCGGACCGGTCCACCACCAGCCAGCGCTGGGTGCCCGCCCTTTCGATGCGCACGTCGCCCACGCTGGTGGCCGCCGTGCCGCTGCCCGGCTGGTTGGGCTGGCCCGCCTCGAATCCACTGGCAGTGACGGTGGCGCCAGGCACGCTGAAGCGGTTGTCGCGGTTGAGCTGGGTCAGGTCGGGCGGCACCTCCAGGGTGGGGCCGCGGCGGGCGCTCTTGTAGTCGATCTTGTCTTCCTGCAGCACCGAGCATCCGGTGAGGAGCGTGGCCACGGCGAGCACCACCAGGGTGGAGCGAAGAGGCGCTGATGCGTTCATTGGGAGCATGAATGGACTCGGTTGTTCGGAGAATGGCAGTTGGGAGTCGGACGGGACGCGGAAGGTTCAGGCGATGAGGCCGCTGTCCTGCAGGGCGCTTTCCACCACGGATTCGTATTCGGCGGCCATGGGCGTGAGGGGCAGGCGCATCGCGGGGCCGCACAAACCCATGCGCGCCATCGCCCATTTCAGGGGGATCGGGTTGGCTTGCACGAACAGGTGCTTGTGCACCGGCATCAGGCGGAACTGGATGTCCATGGCGCGCCGGGTGTCGCCCGCGACGGCCGCCGCGCAGAGTTCGTGCATCAGGCGCGGGGCGATGTTGGCCGTCACGCTCACGTTGCCCTGGCCGCCGCACAGCATCAGCGCCACGGCGGTCGGGTCGTCGCCGGAGTAGATGGAAAACCCCTCGGGCGCCTCGCGAATGAGCCACTGGGCGCGTTCGATGTTGCCGGTGGCGTCCTTGATGCCGACGATGCCGTCGACCTGCGCCAGGCGAAGCGTGGTGTCCACCGACATGTCGGCCACGCTGCGGCCAGGCACGTTGTAGAGCACGATGGGCAGGTCGCCCGTGGCCTCGGCGATGGCCTTGAAGTGCTGGTACTGGCCTTCCTGGGTGGGCTTGTTGTAGTAGGGCACGACCTGCAGCTGGCAGTCGGCGCCGACGCTGCGCGCGAAGCTGGCGAGTTCGATCGCTTCGGCGGTGGAGTTGGCGCCACAGCCCGCCATGATGGGCACGCGCTTTCGGGCCTGCTCGACCGAGACCCGGATGATCTCGCAGTGTTCTTCCACCGTGACCGTGGGCGACTCGCCCGTGGTGCCGACCACGCCGATGCAGTCGGTGCCCTCGGCGATGTGCCAGTCGATCAGCTCACGCAAGGTGGGGTAGTCCACGCTGCCGTCTTCCAGCATGGGGGTGACCAGGGCAACGATGCTGCCAGTAATGGGTGTCATGGCTAAAGGTCCGTTTGGGGCGTTGATTCCGCCGCCTCGGCAGAGACGGGCGGAGCGCGCGAATCACGCATTCTACCCAGTGGCGTCCAGCGGATACCGTGGGGGCGAGGTGGGCGGGGCGGGGCGTTTTCGCACCGCCGCGACGCGCTGCACGAAGCGCTCCGGGTGGTCGAGAAAGCCGTCCTCGTAGGCGATCACCCTGAGGTCCGCGCAGGCGCTCAGGAGTTCACCGGGTTCCAGCAGGAAATCGGGCCGCGAAGGCTTGCCCACGCTTTGATGGCCGCGTGCGAAGGTCTCGTAGATCAGCACGCCGCCCTCGGCCACGCTGGCCACGATCACGGGCAGCAGGGGCCGCCACAGGTAGTTGGTCACCACGACCGCATCGAAGCGTTCGCCCTCTAAGAAGGGCCAGGGCCCGTTTTCGATGTCGGCCAGGACCGCGCGCCCGAGCGGGGCTGCCGCCTCGATGGCTTCGGGCGAGCGGTCCACGCCGGTGACCGCGTGGCCGCGCCGCGCGAACCAGCGCAGGTGCCGGCCGTGGCCGCAGGCAACGTCCAGCACCGTGCCGCCCGCCGGCACCAGGTGCGACCAGCGCCGCACCCACGGCGAGGGCGCCTCGGTGCCATGCATCAGAAGCAGCTCCAGATCTGGTCGGCCAGATTCACCAGGAAGCCCGGCTGCCGGTACAGCGCGAGCGTGACCAGCAGGGCCGCGGCGACCGCGGTCCAGACCAGCGCCCGCGCGGCCAGGGGTTTCATGCCGCCACTCCCACGCGCTGCGGGGCGCGGGCGATGGGCGACTCGCGGACCGGCAGGTTGATCAGCGCGGCGAACACGCCCAGGGCGATCGCGATGTACCAGACGATGTCGTAGCTGCCGGTGCGGTCGTACAGCACACCACCCAGCCAGACACCCAGGAAGCTGCCGATCTGGTGGCTGAAGAAGACGAAGCCGCCCAGCATCGACAGGTGGGCGACGCCGAAGATCTGCGCCACCACCGCGTTCGTGGGCGGGATGGTGGACAGCCAGAGCAGGCCCATGACGCCGGAAAACACGTAGACGCTGGTCGGCGAGAGCGGCACGACCAGGAAGACGGCGATGGCCACCGCGCGCGCGAGGTAGATGAACGCCAGGATGTGGCGCTTCGGCCAGTGCTGGCCGAGCGCGCCCGCGGCGTAGGTGCCGAACACGTTGAACAGGCCGATCAGCGCCAGCGCATAGCTGGCCACCTGCGGCGACAGGCCGTTGTCCTTGAGGTAGCTGGGCATGTGCACGCCGATGAAGACGACCTGGAAGCCGCAGACGAAGTAGCCGGCCATCAGCAGCTGGAAACTGCGGTAGCGGAAAGCTTCGCGCAAGGCGCTCATGATGCTCTGCTCGCGCACCGGGGCGGTGCCCGAGGCGAAACCGGGTTCGCGCAGGCCCAGGGCCAGCGGCACGATGAGCAGCACCGCCGCGGCCAGGATCAGCAGCGCTTCCTGCCAGCCGAAGCTGCTGATCAGCCAGCCTTCGACCGGGACCATGAGGAACTGGCCGAAAGAGCCCGCTGCCGCGGCCACGCCCATGGCCCAGGAGCGCTTCTCGGCCGGAATCTGGCGTCCGATCACGCCGTAGATGACCGCATAGGTGGTGCCGGCCTGGGCCGCGCCGATGAGAACGCCCGTGGTCAGGGCGAAGGTGATCGAGGAGGTCGACAGCGCCATGCCGGCCAGGCCGCCCACATACAGCACCGCGCCCGCCAGCAGCACCCGGAACGCGCCGAAGCGGTCGGCCGCCATGCCGGCGAAGATGCCGAACAGGCCCCACGACAGGTTCTGGATCGCCAGGGCGAAGGAAAACGTCTCGCGGCTCCAGCCCTGGGCCGTGGTGATGGGCTGCAGCCACAGGCCGAAGCCATGCCGGATACCCATGGACAGGGTCACGATGGCCGCGCCGCAGACCAGCACCTGCCACATGCTCAGACGGGGGGTGGACAGAGCAGGCGAGAGAATGGGCGTTGAAGACATCCGGGAACTGTAGCGAATTGCCGCCTGTTGCGCTTGTCGCGCCGGTTGCCGGGTCCGGTGACATTTGCAGCCGGGATTGATGCGTCTTGCGCATCAGAGCGGATTTTGCTGGTTCTGGTATGTGGTTTCATACAGTTGTTCGGGGCGTGCAAGCTTACAATCCGCCCCCATGGCAAGCAAACCCCCCTCAGACTATTCCGAAGGCTCCATCCGTGTCCTCAAGGGCCTGGAGCCGGTCAAGCAGCGCCCGGGGATGTACACCCGCACCGACAACCCCCTGCACATCCTGCAGGAGGTGATCGACAACGCGG
>CAZFOT010000097.1:0-12111 GCA_964520365.1 uncultured Hydrogenophaga sp. | reverse complement strand
GTTCGCTTGTCCGACTTCAAGAGCAACGAGTACCGCAAGCTGGTCGGCGGCTCGCGCTACGAGCCCGAAGAGGAAAACCCCATGCTGGGCTTCCGCGGCGCGGCGCGCTACATCAGCGAGGATTTTCGCGAGGCCTTCGCCATGGAGTGCGAGGCGCTCAAGCGCGTGCGCGAGGACATGGGCCTGAGCAACGTGCAGGTGATGGTGCCTTTCGTGCGCACGCTGGCCCAGGCCGAGCGCGTGACCGCGCTGCTGGCTCAGAAGGGCTTGAAGCGCGGCGAGAACGATCTCAAGGTCATCATGATGTGCGAGATTCCCAGCAACGCCGTGCTGGCGCGCGAGTTCCTGCAGCACTTCGACGGCTTCTCCATCGGCTCCAACGACCTGACCCAGCTCACGCTGGGTCTGGACCGCGACTCGGGCCTGGAGCTGCTCGCGCACGACTTCGACGAGCGCGACCCGGCCGTCAAGGCCTTGCTGAAGATGGCCATCGGCGCCTGCAAGGCCGAAGGCAAGTACGTGGGTATCTGCGGCCAGGGCCCCAGCGACCACCCGGACTTCGCCCAGTGGCTGCGCGATGAAGGCATCAGCTCGATCTCGCTCAACCCGGATTCGGTGGTCGGCACCTGGCAACTGCTCTCGTCTTCCCGGGAATAGGCCGCCTGGTCTGCGCGGAGGAAGCGGCGGGGCTTTTGCCTCGCCGCTTTTTTTTCGTGCGCCACCACATGGCCCGGGCGTCGGCGCCTGGGGCACAATCGGCTGCGAAGAAGTTCGCGGCCGCGCGCCGCAAGTACCGCATGAGGAGACTGGCATGTTCCAAGGTCTCGCCGCCCAACGTCTGGTGGCCCTGTTCTTCGCGGGATTGACGCTGCTCAATTTTCCGTTGCTGGCCCTCTGGGACCGCGATGTCCGGGTGTTGGGCCTGCCGCTGTTTCCGCTGGCGCTGTTCGTGGGCTGGGCCCTGCTGATCGCCGCCCTGGCCTGGGTGGTCGAACGCGACACGGACGCCACCCAGGCCGATTGAAGCCCTGGACCGAACATGCTCTCCGCTCCGCTGGTCGTCGGCGTCTCGTTTGCCTACCTGCTGCTGCTGTTCGCGGTGGCCTACTGGGCCGATCTGCGGGCCGAGCAGGGCCGCTCGGTCATTGCCAGTCCCTGGGTGTACGCGCTGTCGCTGGCGGTCTATTGCACGGCATGGACGTATTTCGGCAGCGTGGGCCGAGCCGCCACCTCGGGTGTCTGGTTCCTGCCCATCTACCTGGGTCCGATGCTGGCCATGATCCTGGCCTGGATGGTGGTGCGCAAGATGATCCGCATCGCCAAGACCTGGCGCATCACCTCGATCGCCGACTTCATCGCCAGCCGCTACGGCAAGAGCCCGCTGCTGGCCGGCCTGGTGACGCTGATCACCGTGGTGGGCATCGTGCCCTACATCGCATTGCAGCTCAAGGCGATCGCCAGCGGCTACGCGGTGCTGACCTCGCCGCTGGGCCAGCCCGCGGTGCAGAGCGCGCAGTGGTGGAACGACAGCACGCTCTACGTGGCGATCGCGCTGGCGGGTTTCACCATCGTCTTCGGCGCGCGCCACCTCGACAGCACCGAGCGCCACGAGGGCATGGTGGCGGCGATCGCATTCGAGTCGGTGGTCAAGCTGGTGGCGTTCCTGGCGGTGGGCCTGTTCGTGAGCTTCGGCCTGTTCGGCGGCCCGATCGAGCTGTTCGACCAGGCCTATGCGGTGGAAGCGCTGCGCCGGCTGCTGCAGTTCGGCCAGGGCCAGCCGTTCGCCTATGCGCAGTGGCTGGGCCATACGCTGCTGGCCATGCTGTCGGTGATCTTCCTGCCCCGGCAGTTCCAGATGATGGTGGTGGAGAACGTGGACGAACAGCACCTGCGGCGCGCGGTGTGGGCGTTTCCGCTCTACCTGCTGCTCATCAACCTGTTCGTGCTGCCCATTGCCGTGGGCGGGTTGCTGCACTTCGGCCCGGGACAGATGGACCCGGAGACCTTCGTGCTGTCGCTGCCGCTCTCGCAGGGCTACCACGCGCTGGCGCTGTTCGCCTTCGTAGGCGGGCTCTCGGCCGCCACCGGCATGGTGATCGTGGAGGCGATCGCGGTCTCCACCATGGTCTGCAACGATCTCGTCATGCCGCTGCTGCTGCGCATGCACCGCTTCGGCGCGCGCGCCAGCGGCGACCTCACGACCCTGCTGCTGACCATCCGCCGCCTGGCCATCCTGGGCATCCTGCTGCTGGGCTACCTGTACTTCCACCTCGCGGGCGAGGCCTATGCGCTTGTGAGCATCGGCCTCATCAGCTTCGCGGCCGTGGCCCAGTTCGCACCGGCCATGCTGGGCGGCATGTACTGGAAGGGCGGCACGCAGGGCGGGGCGCTCACCGGCCTGCTGCTGGGTTTCGGCTTCTGGGCCTACACGCTCATGCTGCCTTCGCTGGCCAAGTCGGGCTGGCTGCCGGGCGGGTTCCTGGAGCACGGCCCGTGGGGCCAGCGCTGGCTCATGCCCGAGGCCTTCCTGGGCCTCACGGGGCTGGACAACATCACGCACTCGCTGTTCTGGAGCCTGCTGGCCAACCTGGTGGGCTACGTGGGTGTGTCGCTGTGGCGCCCGCCCTCGGCCAGGGAAACCAGCCAGGCCCTGCTGTTCGTGGACGTGTTCAACCGCACGGCCGGTTCGCGCCCGGTGTTCTGGCGCGGCAAGGCGCAGGTGTCGGCCCTGCTGCCGCTGGTCGGCCGCTTTCTCGGCGTGGAGAACGCGCAGCGCCTGTTCGGTGGCTACGCCCGCAGCGTGGGGGTGGAGCGCATCGAGCAGATTCCGCCCGATGCCCGGCTGGTGCACTTCGTGGAGACCCAGCTCGCGGGCGCCATCGGCAGCGCCTCGGCCCGTGTGATGGTGGCCTCGGTGGTCGAGGAGGACGCGCTCGACCTGGGCGACGTGATGCGCATCCTGGACGAGGCGTCGCAGTTGCGGGCCTATTCGCACGCGCTGGAAGACAAGTCGCGGTCGCTGGAGCGGGCCACGGCCGACTTGCGCCAGGCCAACGAGCAGCTCAAGAGCCTGGACCGGCTCAAGGACGATTTCATGTCGTCGGTGACGCACGAACTGCGCACGCCCCTGACCTCGATCCGGGCCTTGTCGGAGATGATGCGCGACGACGAGCACATGGATGCCGCCCAGCGGCAGCAGTTCCTGGACATCATCGTGGCCGAGACCGAGCGCCTGAGCCGCCTGGTGAGCCAGGTGCTGGACATGGCCAAGATCGAGGCCGGGCACGCCGAATGGCACATCACCCTGCTGGACCTGCGCGAGCTGCTGGAACAGGCCGCCCGCACCATGGGCGAGACCTGCCGCGAGCGGGGCGTGGCCCTGACGCTGGAGCTGCCGGCGCGGGTGCGGCCCATCCAGGCGGATGCCGACCGGCTCACCCAGGTGGTGCTGAACCTGCTGTCGAACGCGGCGAAGTACGCGCCGCGCGACAGCGGCCAGATCAGGATGCGCCTGAAGGCGACGGTGGACGGCCTGGAGGTGGAGGTCGAGGACAATGGTCCTGGCATTCCGGTGGACCAGCAGGCCATGGTGTTCGAGAAGTTTCGCCAGGTCGATGGCGATGAGCACTACCGACCCGGCGGCACTGGCCTGGGCTTGCCGATCAGCCGACAGATCGTGGCGCATCATGGCGGTCGCATGTGGCTGCATTCGGTGCCGGGGCAGGGGGCCTGCTTCGGCTTCTTCCTGCCCCATGCGCCCGCCGGTGCCGATCGCGCAAAACAAGGAGCACAGCCATGAGCCACAAGATCCTGATCGTCGACGACGAACCCAACATCCTGATCTCGCTGGAGTTCCTGATGAAGCGGGAGGGCTTCGACGTGGTGCTCGCGCGCGACGGCCAGGAGGCCATCGACGCCATCGCGCGCGAACGGCCCGCACTGGTGCTGCTGGACGTGATGATGCCGGTGAAGACCGGTTTCGACGTGTGCCACGAGGTGCGTGCCGACGAGGCGCTGCGCGACACCCTGATCGTGATGCTCACCGCCAAGGGCCGCGACACCGATGTGGCCAAGGGCCTGGCACTGGGTGCCAATGCCTACATGACCAAACCGTTCTCCACCAAGGAACTGGTGCAGAAGGTGCGCGAGATGCTGGAGTCCGGCGCATGAGCGCCGCGCCGGGCCGCCCCAAGCAAGCTGGCTCCCGCTTGGCGGGACAGGCCGCAGGCCGAAGGGTGCTCCAGTGAGCCCAAAGGGGGTGGATCGCCGCTTGCTGGTGGGCGTGGTGGTGCTCGGGCTGTTCGTGCTGGTGTGGCTGGGCCTCACCGCGGCCCTGGTGTGGTCCACGCTGGACGAGGCGCGGCGCGCGCAGGTCGCGGCGGCGCTGGCTGCGGTGCTGGGTCCGAGCAGTGCGCTGCTGCTGCTGATGGGGGTGGTGTTCCTGGTGGCCGGTGGTTTTGCGGCGCGCACGTTGCTGCGGCATTTCGTGGAGCCGGCCGCGCAGATGGCCGAGGAAGCCCGGGTGCTGGCGAGCACCGACGCGCAGCGCGAGCTGCCCGCGCGCGGCAGCGCCGAGAACCGTGCGCTGGCGGTGCTGATCAATCAGCTCGTGGTCCAGCGCAATCGCCTGCGCCAGGACATGGACGCGCGCGTGCGGGCGGCCAACCGGGACGTGGAGCAGGAGAAGAGCCGGCTGGCGGCGCTGATGTCCGAACTCACGCAAAGCGTGGTGGTGTGCAACCTGGATGGCCGCATCCTGCTCTACAACCAGCGCGCGCGCCAGCAGTTCCTTGCGCTGTCGCAGGCGCCCGCCGTGGCCGGTGGGGCCGAACTGATCGGCCTGGGACGGTCCATCTATGCCGTGTTCGACCGCAAGCTGGTCGCCCACGCGCTGGAAAACATCCAGCAGCGCATGCTGCGCGGCCTGGCCCAGCCCTCGGCGCAGTTCGTCACCACCACCGCGGCCGGACAATTGCTGCGCGTGCAGATGGCGCCAGTGCGCTCGGTGCAGGCCATGGAGTTGCCGGATACGGCCGACCTGGTGGCCGACCGCGCCGAGCTCGCCGGCTTCGTGCTGATGCTGGAGAACATCACGCGCGACTACGAGGAGGCATCGGCCCGCGACCACGTGCTGCACGCGCTCACCGAAGGCAGCCGCTCGGCCTTGGCCAATGTGCAGGCCGCGCTGGACGTGCTGGATCACCCGGATCTGCAGGCCGTGGCGCGCGAGCGTTTCCAGCGCGTGATCCGGGAGGAAACGCGCGCGCTGGGCCAGCGCATCGCCTCCCTCGAAGCCGACGCGGCCCGCAACCTCAAGACCCGCTGGCCGCTGGAGGACATGCTCGGCGCCGATTTGTTGAGCGCGGCGCTGCGGCGCATCGAAACCGTGACCGGCCTGCCGGCCTCGATCCTGGAGCTGGATACCTCGCTGTGGCTCCGGGTGGAGAGTTTTTCGCTGCTGCAGGCGCTGGTTTATCTCTCGGCCCGCTTGGTGGATGAATTCGAGGTGCGTTTCGTCGAGCTGCGGCTCACGCCGGCCCCGGGCAGTGCCGCGCGCGCGCAGCTCGACCTGATCTGGCCGGGCCAGGCCATGAGCAACGAGACGGTGATGAGCTGGGAGATGGACCCGATGAGAGTGGGCGGCGACACCACGGGCCTGACGGTGCGCGACGTGGTGGAGCGCCACGGGGGGGCGTTCTGGTTCGAGCGCGAGCGCACGCGCCACCAGGCCTTCTTTCGCCTGCTGCTGCCGCTGGCCGATCCGCAGGACCGTATGGACGCGGTCGCGTTCGCCCGTGGCCAAAGCCGCCCCGAGTACTACGACTTCGACCTCTTCAAGACCACCGAGCAAACGCGCTCGCTCGACGACCGGCTGCTGGCCGACCTGGCCTATACCGTGTTCGACACGGAGACCACGGGCCTGGACCCCTCCCACGGCGACGAGATCATCCAGATCGGTGCCGCCCGCATCGTCAACGGCAAGCTGCTGCACCAGGAGTGCTTCGAGCAGTTGGTGGACCCCCGGCGCGCCATTCCGGCAGCGACCATCCCGATCCACGGCATCACGCCCGAGATGGTGGCGGGCCAGCCCACGATCGACCTGGTGCTGCCGGCGTTTCATGCGTTCGCGCAGGACACGGTGCTGGTGGCGCACAACGCGGCGTTCGACATGCGCTTCCTGCAACTCAAGGAGCGGCAGACCGGCCTGGTGTTCGACCAACCGGTGCTCGACACCCTGCTGCTCTCGGCCGTGGTCCATCCCGGCCAGGATTCGCACGCGCTCGAAGCCATCGCCGAGCGCCTCGGCGTGCCGATCGTCGGCCGCCACACCGCCATGGGCGACGCCATGGCCACCGCCGGGATTTTCCTCAAGCTGGTGCCGCTGCTGGCCGGGCAGGGCATCCACACCCTGGGCCAGGCGCGCGAGGCGGCGCAGAAAACCTACCATGCGCGCTTGAGGTATTGACCCCCCCCGCGCCGCGCTGGCGCGCGTCACCCCCCAGGGGGCGGCACTGGCGGCCCGGCAAAGCCGGTTCCGCGGTGCCCTGGAACCAACTCCCCCTCCGGCGCGGCATGACCTCAATCGAGGATGCGGTGGAACCGGCTTTGCCGGGCCACTCGCATCGCCCCCTTGAGGGGGTCGCGCGCAGCGCGGCGGGGGTGGGTCAAATCCTGAAGCGCTGGTCGAGCATGCTTTGCAGCATCTTCACCACGGTGAACGCGTCCTTGAGCTGGGTGCGCTCGAAGTTGGAGATCTCGCTCGGGTTCAGGAAGTTGTCTGGCGTCAGGCCCTGCGCGATCTGGCGCGCCTGATGCTGGATGCGCGTGTAGGCGAGGAACTCCAGCGCATCGCGCAAGTCGCGCGCGCCTTGCTCGCTGATTTCGCCGCTCCTTGCCGCGTCCAGCAGCCGGTCATGGGTATTGACGGCGGGATTCCCGCTCGCCAGCGCATACACCCGCGCCAGATCCACGATGGGGACGATGCCGGTGTGCTTGAGGTCAAACGTGCCCTTGTGCTCGCCGTCGCGGATCGTGGACAGGCCCCCGAACAGGCCCAGCGGCGGCCTGTGGGTCAGGGCGTTGCCCACCATGTGGGCGAGGAAGATGCCGTTGCCCCGGGTGCGCTGGAGCACCTCGTGGCGCAGGCGCTCGAGCAGTCCGTCGTTGCCGTGGACGGTGCGCACGTCGAAGAACACGCAGGTGAGCATGAGCGCCTTCGGTTCGGGTTGACCGGTCCAGTGCGCGAAGTCGCTGGCCCAGCGGCCGCGCGTCTGGCGCCAGGCGTCGGTCATCGCCATCATTTCACCCGGGCAGTACACATAACCGCAGGCATTCAGCCCGTCGCACACGAAGCGCGACAGAGCCTTGAAATAGGCGCCATGCCGTGCCTCGTCGAACGCGTCGTCCAGCACCATGCAGTTGTCCTGGTCTGAGCGGGCAGTCTGCTCGCTGCGCGCCTGCGAACCGGCCGCCACCCACGCGTAGTCCACCGGCGCCGGGCCGAACTGCGCCTCGCCGAGTTGCAGCAGCCGGGTGGTGATCGCGTCGGTGATGGCGGTGATGACGTGGCCGGTGTTGTAGGCGGATGCATCGGCCGCCGCCAGACTCTGCTGCAAGCGCCCGACGCGGGCGCTTGCCTGCTGCAGTCCCTCCACCGTGCCCTGCCTGTGGATGTTGCCCACGAGGTAGACCGCGGACGTGCTGTGCTGTTCGGTCAGGTCGGCGGCGGTGATCATGCCGGCAATGCGCTGGCCTTCGAGCACGGGCACATGGTGGATGTTGTGCCGCGCCATCAGCAGCAGGGCATCGAATGCCGGGCTGCGCAGGTCCACCGAGAATGGCGCCAGCGTGGCGATGTCGGCGATGGGGCGCTGCGCGTCCAGTCCGGCGGCCACGGCGCGGTTGCGAATGTCCTGGTCGGTCACCAGGCCGAACAAATGGCCTTGCTCCACCAACAGCACCGCGGAGGCTCGCCGATCCCGCATCAGCTCGGCCGCCTGCCGTATCGTGGCCGTGGGCGGCAGCGCGATGGGCTCGCGCTGGAGCAGCAAGTCGCCCGCAGGCCTGGCCATCAGCGGCAGGGCCGGGTCTCCGGGCGCGGTGGTCGTTTGCATGAGTGGAGCGTAACCGGGCTGTGGTGCATTCCAGGTGGAGAACACCGGAGACATCAGGGAAACTCCCTAGCCTTTTTCGGACCCGCGCAGGTGATCGGGGCGCTGTTGTAAGCGAGAGGTAAGCCAGCACTAGAATCCTGACCCCACCCGAAAAACCATTGTTATGTTGACCCTGATTTCCATCATCAAACTCGTCGCCGAGATCGCGCTGCTGGCCTTGTTCGGCCAATGGTTGGTGGGCCTGCTGGCCGGCCAGCGCAGGGAGCAGAACCTGTTCTACCAGGTGCTGCAGATGATGGGGCGGCCCTTCGTGGCCGCGGCCCGGTACATCACGCCTGGATTCGTGCTCGAACGCCACCGCCCCTTGGTGGCGTTTTTCGTTCTGCTGTTCGTCTGGTTCATGGCCACCGTGGCCAAGATCAACTACTGCGTCAAAGTGGGGGTGGATCTGTGTCGATAAGCCGCCGACTCGATTACGCGTATGGCCGCTCCCGGCTCGTGGTGCTGCTGGTGTTCGGCCGCACGCATGCCGCGCTGGAGCTCGTGGCCGCGCTGCGCGCCCAGTTCCCGTCCGATCCGTACCTGATGGCCACGCAAGCCCATCTGCGGGCGCAGGCCGGTGACAAGCCAGGCGCGGTGGATTCCCTGGAAGCCTTGCTGGCCCGGCAGCCCGACAACGCCGCCGGATGGTTCAATCTGGGCTTCCTGCGCGAGGAACTGGGCCAACTGCCCGATGCCGAGCATGCCTTCCGTCGCGCGGTCGAGCTCAATCCCAAGCAGGACCGGGCCTGGTACGGCCTGGGCCTGGTGCTGATCCGCGAGCAGCGCTTCGACGAGGCGGTCGAAGCGCTCAAGACGAACACCAAACTGCAACCCATGAGCCCTTACGGCTGGTACCAACTGGCCCGGGTTCATGTTGACCGGCACGAGCCCGAAGAGGCGGCGAAGATCATTCGCCATCTCCAGGGCTTCGAGCCGAAAGTGGCCGCCCAGTTGGAACACGAAACCGGATTGCGCGCGTCGCCGTCCGCGTGAATCAACTGAACGGGTGCTTTGCGTCTGAGAACGATAAGCCGCGGCTCGGCTTGCAGGCCACGAGGAGACACGTGGTGGTCGCGTTACGCCCGCAAGGGCATTCCTTCTGGAGGTAGGCAATCATGGATTTGACCGAAAGCCATCGCCATTATTGGCGGAAGAAACTGAAGACGACGGCCGTCCTAATGGCCATATGGTTCGTTGTGACCTACGTCGTCGGTTTCGCTGCGCGCCCGCTGGGATTCAGTTTCTTCGGCTGGCCGTTCAGTTTCTGGGTGGGTGCGCAAGGGGCGTTGGTGGTCTACGTGGCCATCATCTGGTTCTACGCACGCTACATGAACCGGCTCGATGACGAGCACGGCGTTTCGGAGGAGGACTGACATGGCCGGCATATTCGACACAGCGGGTCCCACCACCGGCGCGGCCGCCAACGCGGCCTTCCGCAAGCAGCTCAACAAGGTGTACATCTGGTACACCGGCGGCTTTGCCACCTTCGTCATCGTGCTGGCCATCCTCGAGCAGTTCGGCCTGCCGCGTTCCTGGATCGGCATGATCTTCCTGCTCGCCACCATCGGCCTGTACGCGGGCATCGGCATCATGAGCCGGACGATGGACGCGGCGGAGTTCTACGTCGCCGGGCGGCGGGTGCCAGCCATCTACAACGGCATGGCGGTCGGCGCCGACTGGATGAGCGCGGCGTCCTTCATCGGCATGGCCGGCACGCTGTACCTGACAGGCTACGGGGGGCTCGCCTTCGTGATGGGCTGGACCGGGGGCTACTGCCTGGTGGCGCTGTTCCTCGCGCCGTTCCTGCGCAAGTTCGGCCAGTTCACCATTCCCGACTTCCTGGGCGCGCGCTACGAAGGCAATCTGCCGCGCTTCATCGGCATCTGCGCCGCCATCCTCTGCTCCTTCACTTACGTGGTGGCGCAGATCTACGGCGTGGGTCTCATCACCTCGCGCCTGTCGGGTGTGGCCTTCGAGGTCGGGATTTTCCTGGGCCTGGGTGGCATTCTGGTCTGCTCCTTCCTCGGCGGCATGCGTGCCGTGACGTGGACGCAGGTGGCGCAGTACGTCATTCTGATCATCGCCTACCTGATCCCGGTGGCATGGCTGGGCGTCAAGCAGGTCAACTTCCCGTTGCCGCAATTCGTCTATGGCTACCAGCTCGAGAAGGTGACCGAGCGAGAAGTGCAACTGCTGGCCGATCCGAAGGAACTGGAAGTGATCGCAGCCTACAAGCAGCGCGCCGAGACTGCCGGGCAGAAGCTGGAGAACATTCCGGCCGCGATGGCGCAAGCCAAGGCCGCAGCCGAGAAGAAGCTGGCCGACCTGCGGGATTCCAACGCGCCGGCCGCCGATGTGGCCGCTGCCCAGAAGGAACTGGCCGCCGTGCCAACCACCGAGGCCGCGGCGCGCGCCGCCTGGACCGCCGAGCGGAACTCGAACAATGCGCGCGCCGTGCCACTGGGCGGCATGCCGCGCCACGCCCAGCAGTTCAGCGGCAAGCCGGACGGTACGCCAGCGGAGAAGACCGCCTACGACACCTCGCGGCGAAACTTCCTGGCGCTGATCTTCTGCCTGATGGTGGGCACGGCCGCGCTGCCGCACATCCTGGTGCGCTACTACACCACGCCTTCGGTGCGAGAGGCGCGCAACTCGGTGACCTGGTCGCTGTTCTTCATCTTCCTGCTCTACTTCTCGGCGCCGGCCCTGGCGGTGCTGGTGAAGTTCGAGGTGTTCAACAACCTGGTCGGAACCCAGTTTTCGGATCTACCGCAGTGGGTGACGGCCTGGGCATCGGTGGATGCGTCGTTGCTGTCCATCGTGGACATCAACGGTGACGGCATCCTCCAGTTGGGCGAGATGCGAATAGGCGGCGACATCGTGGTGCTGGCGACACCGGAGATCGCGGGCCTGCCCTACGTGATCTCGGGTCTGGTTGCCGCAGGCGGCCTGGCGGCGGCGCTGTCCACTGCCGATGGTCTGCTGCTGACCGTGGCCAACGCCCTGTCGCACGACCTCTACTACAAGATGCTGGATCCGAACGCCTCGACCGCGCGGCGGGTGACGGTTTCGAAGGTCCTGTTGCTGGTGGTGGCGTTGTGCGCGGCCTACGTGGCGGCGCAGAAACCGGCGGACATCCTGTTCCTGGTGTCGGCGGCCTTCTCCTTCGCGGCGGCGGCCTTCTTCCCGGCTCTGGTGCTCGGCATCTTCTGGGGCCGCGCCAACAAGTGGGGGGCGGTGACCGGCATGGTGTTGGGCCTGGGCGTCACCTTCTACTACATGGCGACCACCCAGGTCTGGCTGCGCGGCCTCTTCGGCGTGACCTCGCCGATCGAGCTGTGGTGGGGCATCCAGCCGATCTCGGCCGGCGTGTTCGGCGTGCCGGTGGGCTTCATCGCGATCATCGTCGTGAGCCTGCTGACGCCCGCGCCGAAGAAGGAAATCCAGACCATGGTCGAGGGCTTGCGCTATCCCAGCCTGAAGAACGCCTGATCCCGCTCGGGTGCGCAAGCACCATCCCTGACACCCCGGCAGCCCAGGCTGCCGGGGTGTTTTTTTTGTCGCCGGGCCGCCCCAAGACAAAAAGCACCCCCTCGGGGAGGCAGCGGCGGAGCGTGGGGGTTGATTTTTTTGGGGGGGGGGGTGCCTGGGTGCTGCATGCCCACGGGAAACGGCTGCGCTATAATGGAAGGCTTTCTACCTTGCCGCACCCCGAGTAGACGCCGGGGGCGGCTGTATCCACAAGGAGAGTCCATGCGTCACTATGAAATCGTTTTGCTGATCCATCCGGATCAAAGCGAACAGGTTCCGGCCATGCTGGAACGCTACAAGGGCATGATCACCGCCGGCGGCGGCAAGATCCACCGCGTTGAAGACTGGGGGCGCCGTCAACTGGCCTATCAGATCAACAAGCTGTCCAAGGCCCACTACCTGTGCGTCAACATCGAAGCCGACC
>CAZFOT010000096.1:0-12344 GCA_964520365.1 uncultured Hydrogenophaga sp. | reverse complement strand
TGCTGCGCGACTTGTCCACGCGCACGCCCTGCTGCGTCACCGCCGCGGGCAGGCGTGGCGTCGCGCGCGACAGCCGGTTCTGCACGTCCACCTGCGCCAGGTCGGCGTTGGTGCCGGTCTCGAAACTCAGCGTGATGCTGCCGGTGCCGTTGGCCTGCGCCACCGACTCCATGTAGATCAGGCCGGGCGAGCCGTTCATCTCCTGCTCGATCACCGACAGCACGCTGTCTTCGAGCGTGGCGGCCGAAGCGCCGGGGTAAGTGGCGTTGATGATGATGGCCGGGGGGGCCACCGGCGGGTATTGGGCAATCGGCAACTGGGTGATCGACACGCCGCCCATCACCATGATGAAGAGCGCGATCACCCACGCGAAGATAGGCCGGTCAATGAAGAATTTCGCCATGGCGAGCGCTCCTTAGCTGGTCGCGCCGGCCGGCGCGGGAGCGGCGGGCGCCGCTGCCTCGCCCTGGGGCTTCCACGGCACGGCCTTGACCGGGGTGCCCGGCGGCATCATCTGCAGCTTCTGGAAGCCATCGACCATGACCTGCTCGCCGGCCTTCAGGCCGTCGCGGACCACCCACTGGCCACCTTGCTGCCCGCCCACCTTGACCGAGCGCGGGCTCACCTTGCCCTCGGCATCGACCACCAGCACCGAGTCACCCTGCGCGGTGCGGGTCACGGCCTGCTGGGGCAGGGTCACCGCGTCGCCGGCCGTGGCCTGCTCCAGGCGCACGCGCACATACAAACCCGGCAGCAAGGCGCCGCTCGGGTTGGGCACCTCGGCGCGCAGCGTGATCTGGCCCGTGGTGGCATCCACCGTGAGGTCGGAGAACAGCAAGCGGCCTTCGCTCTCGTATTCGCTGCCATCCTCCAGCACCAGGCGCACGCTGGCGGCGTCGGCGCCCGCAGCCTTGATCTGGCCTGCCTGCATGGCGCGCTGCAGCGCCATGACTTCGGCGGCCGACTGGGTGAAGTTCACGAACATCGGATCCACCTGCTGGATCACCGCCAGCGGCGTGGCCTCGCCCTGCCCCACCAGCGCGCCTTCGGTCACCAGCGCGCGGCCGATGCGCCCGCTGATCGGCGCGGTGACGTTGGCATAGCCCAGATTGATCCGGGCAGTCTGCACGGCCGCCTGCGCCACCGCCACGTCGGCCTCGGCCGACTTCTGCGCGGCTTCGGCATTGGAAAATTCCTGCTGGCTGATGGCGTTCTCCGCGACCAGGGGCTTGTAGCGCGCGGCCAGGGCGCTGGCCTGCGCCTTGTTGGCCTCGGCCCGAGCCAGCGACGCCTGGGCGCTTTGCAACGCCGCCGCATAGGGTGCGGCATCGATGCGGAACAAGGGCTGGCCGGCCTTGACGTCGCTGCCTTCGCGAAACAGCCGTTGCTGCAGGATGCCGGCCGCGCGGGCACGCACCTGCGCCACGCGCGACGCCTCCAGCCGCCCGGGGAGTTCGGTCACCAGCCCCACATCGCTCGGCGCGACGACCACCACGCCCACCTCGGGCGCGGGCATGCCGCCGCCTGGCGCGCCCCCCTGGGATGGCGCGGACTTGCCGCAGGCGCTCAGCACCACGGCCAGCGCCAACACGGACAGGCCGCGCAGCAAAGGGGCCGAAGACGATGGAGCGAACCGGTTACGCAAAACGGGCGCAGGCTTGACAGGGCTCAAGGCGGGCATGGGAGTCCTTGGGGTATGAAGAAGGTGGCGGTACACGGGCAAGGGAATACCCTGGCTGATTGTGCTGTCGCAAAACAGCGAAGTATACATACATACAAGAATGTATGTATAGTCCTCTATCCCCACGGGTTTTCAATTCTGGAGACAAACACCATGGTCCGACGCACCAAAGCCGATGCGCTGGCGACACGCAACAGCCTGCTGGATGCTGCCGAACATCTGTTTCAGGCACGTGGCGTCTCGCGCACCTCGCTCAACGACATCGCCACCGAAGCCGGCACCACGCGCGGCGCGATCTACTGGCACTTCAAGGACAAGGCCGACCTGTTCAACGCCATGATGGAGCGCGTGACCATGCCGCTGGAAGGCACGCTGGCCTGCACCGCGCGCACCGCCGAAACCACCGCCGATCCCCTGCTCTCGCTGCGCGACGCCATGACAAGCGCGCTGACGCAGACCGCCACCGACGAACAAACCCGCAGGGTGTTCGAGGTCGCCACGCACAAGGTGGAGTACGTGACCGAGATGCAGGCCGTGCGCGACCGCCACCTGCAGGTGCGCAACGAGTGCATGGCCATGACCGAAGAAGTCCTGCAGCAGGCGGTGCAGCGCGAAGGTATCCAGCTCACCATCCCCCTGGCCACCGCCGCGCTGGGCCTTCACGTGATCATGGACGGCTTGATCCAGAACTGGTTGCTGGACCCGGATGCCTTCGACCTCGTCAAGAGTGGCCTCCACACGATGGACGCCTTCCTGCTCGGCCTGGGGTTCGCCCCGCCCGCCGCACGCGCCCCGCATCGGGCAACAACGCACAAGAAGCCGGCCTTGCCGCGCACCACGGTCGCCTGAGCACCGTCACCCCGGCTCGCGCTGCGAAGCCCCAGCCGACGGCGTGCGCAGGGTCCAGGCCAGCGGCGAGCCCAGGCCCACGGCGGCGCCGACCAGCCAGAACACCGCGCCCACCCCGATCAGCGTCCCGGCCGAACCGAACAGCAGCGGCATCACCACGCTCGATCCATTGATGGCCATGGCGCGCAGACCCAGCGCCTCGCCATGGCGGTGGTGCGGCGTCATCTGGTGCAGCGTGCTCATGATCATCGGCTGCACCGAACCGAGCGCAAGGCCCAGCAGCACCGAGAGCACCGCCATCGCCCACGCGGCCTGCACCAGCGGGTAAAGCGCGAACAGCAGCGCCGTGGCCACCATGGCCGAGCCGATCACCGCCGACTCGCGCAGGCGCGTGGCCAGCCAGGGCATGAGCAGGCGGATCGCGGTGGCCGCGAGCGCGAACGCGCCCAGGATGGCGCCGATCGCGGTGGCGCTCAGGCCGCGCTCGTGGCCGAGCACCGGCACCAGGAAGGTGTGCACGTCCCAGCACGAGGAGAGCATCCAGTTGATCACCATCAGCCTGCGGAACCCCTTGTCGCGCAGCAGGTTCCACGACGAGCCGCTGGACTGCCGCAGTTCGGGCGCCACCGGCGCGTGCTCCACCGTGCGGCGCACCCAGAACCAGGCCATCGAGGGCAGCAGCGCGAGCAGCAGGAACGCCGCGCGGAACCCGAAGGCGTCGATCATCACCCCTGCGGCGAAGGGGCCGAGGAAGTTGGAGATCGAAGGCCCGATGGACATCCAGCTGAACACCTGCTTGAGCTCGGTGGGGCCGTTGGCGAGCCGCCCCACGTGGCGCTGCAACGCGATCATGGCCAGGCCGGTGGCCGCGCCGCAGGTCAGCGCGGTCAGGCACAACACCCCGAACACGGGAAAAGCCACCGCGAGCGCGGCGCCGGCCGATGCGATGCCGACCGAGATCGCCACCGGTTTCCTGAGCCCACGCCGGTCGGCGTAGCGCCCCGCCGGCAAGGCCGTGAAGACAGGGGCGAGGGCAAACAGCGCGAGCAACACACCCACTGCCACCGGGCTGTAACCCTCGCGCAGCGCCATCAGCGGCGCGGCCAGGCGAAAACCGGTCATGCAGGCGTGCAGGCTGATCTGCGCCGCGATCAGTCGCGCGAGGTCGGACCGAAGGGAGGGGTTCAAGCGTCTCCGTTGTCGGCGGGGTCCAGCGGCAGCAGCGTGCTGGCCTGGTCCTGCGGCAGCGCCTCGACCGCCCTGAGCGCGCGGCCCATGGCGCGGCTGCGCGTCTCGGCGCTGTCGATGGTGTTGAGCACGGTCTGGGTCTGGCTCTTCACGCGCGCCAGCACGTCGCCGAACTTGCCGAACTCGGTCTTGACCGCTCCCAGCACCTGCCAGACTTCGCTGGAGCGCTTCTCCAGCGCCAGCGTGCGAAAGCCCATCTGCAGCGAATTGAGCATGGCCATGAGCGTGGTCGGCCCGGCCAGCGTCACGCGGTGTTCTCGCTGCAGCACCTCCATCAGGCCCGGCCGGCGCAGCACCTCGGCATACAGGCCCTCGGTGGGCAGGAACAGGATGGCGAAGTCGGTGGTGTGCGGCGGTTCGAGGTACTTCTCGGCCATGGACTTCGCCTCCAGCCGGATGCGCTGCTCCAGCCCGCGCGCGGCCAGTTCGGCGCCTTCCGCGTCGGCGCGCTGCTGCGCGTCGAGCAGGCGCTCGTAGTCTTCGTTCGGAAACTTGGCGTCGATCGGCAGCCAGCAGGGCGCGCCATCGTCGCCGCGGCCCGGCAACTTGATGGCGAAGTCCACCACGTTGCGACTGCCCGGCCGCGTAGCCACCTGCGTGGCGTACTGGTCGGGCGCGAACACCTGCTCCAGCAGCGCGCCGAGCTGGGCCTCGCCGAACATGCCGCGCGTCTTCACGTTGCTCAGCAGGTGCTTCAGGTCGCCCACGCCCTGCGCCAGCGTCTGCATCTCGCCCAGGCCCTTGTGCACCTGCTCCAGCCGGTCGGCCACCTGCTTGAAGCTCTCGCCCAGGCGCGCCTGCAGCGTGCTCTGCAGTTTTTCGTCCACCGTGGCGCGCATCTCGTCGAGCTTGGCGGCATTGCTCTGCTGCAACTGTGCGAGCTGGCCATCGAGCGTGGTTCGGATTTCGGCCAGGCGGCGCGCATTGCCTTCGCTCATGTCCTGCAACTGGCGTGTGAGCGTGTCGCCCAGCGTGCCGCGCAACTGGACCAGTTGCTGGGCAAAGGCGTCGATCTGGGCGTTCTGCGTGCGGGTGGCTTCGCCCGCCTGCTGGTTCATGGCCAGACCCAACGCCTGCAGTTGGGCCGTCAGAGTGTCGCCCAGCGTGCCCCGCAGTTGCAGGAGTTGCTGCGCAAAGCCGTCCAGCTGCGCGTTCTGGGTCCGGGTGGCCTCGGCCTCCTGGCGGGACAGGGTTTCCTGGAACGTGGCCAGCGTCTGCTGCATTTCCTGGCGCGCGCTGCGCGCGCTGTCGCCCAGTTCGCGCCGAAGCTCGCCTTCCATGCGCTCCACCTGCCGGCCGACCTGCTGCATCTGGTCGAGCTGCTGCTGCGCGCGCAGCCGCTCGTCCGGATGCACCGGCGGGCGGCGCACGAGCAGCCAGACGAGCAGCAGCAGGTTCAGGACCGCCAGGGCGAGCGGCAGCCAGGTCAGCCCGTCCAGGGTCATGCCGGCAACACCTCCGGGTTCAGCGGCGTGAGGGGCTTGCCCTCGGACAGGAATCCGATCACGTTGTCGGCGGCCAGCCGCGCCATGGCTTTGCGCGTGGCAATGGTGGCGCTGGCGATGTGCGGCGTGAGCACCACGTTGGACAGCGCCAGCAGGTCGGGGTGCACCTTGGGCTCGCCCTCGAACACGTCCAGGCCGGCGGCCGCGATCGTGCGGTCGCGCAAGGCCTGCGCCAGCGCCGCGTCGTCCACGATGCCGCCGCGCGCGATGTTGACCAGCGTGGCCGTGGGCTTCATCTGCGCGATCTCGGCCGCGCCGATGGCGTGGTGGCTCTCGGCGCTGTAGGGCAGGACCAGGATCAGGTGGTCGGACTCGCGCAGCAGCGTGGCCTTGTCGACATAGCTCGCCCGACACTCGGTTTCCCTGGCGGCGTCCAGGCGCGAGCGGTTGTGGTAGATCACCTTCATGCCGAAGCCGTGCGAGCCGCGGCGCGCGATCGCCTGGCCGATGCGGCCCATGCCCAGGATACCGAGCGTGCTGCCGTGCACCTCGGCACCGGCGAACATGTCCAGCGCCCACCGGTTCCAGCGCCCGGCGCGCAGGAAATGCTCGCTCTCGGTGAGGCGGCGCGCCGTGGCCATGAGGAGCGCGAAGCCGAAGTCGGCCGTGGTCTCGGTGAGCACGTCCGGCGTGTTGGTGGCCAGCACGCCGGCCGCACTCAGGGCGGGCACGTCGAAGTTGTTGAACCCCACCGCGATGTTGGCCACGATGCGCAGGTCCGGGCAGGCCGCGGCGACGGCGCCGTCGATGCGCTCGCTGCCGGTGGTGAGCGCACCCGCCTTGCCCTGCAGGCGCTCGATGAGCTGCGCGGGCGTGAGCACGTCGTCGCTGTCGTTGTGATCGACGTCAAAGTGCCGGGCCAGATGCTCCACGACATCCGGAAAAACCTTGCGGGTCACCAGGATCGAGGGCTTGGTGGTCATGGGCTTTCCTTGTATGTCATGTGAACCAGAACCAGGTCATCACCGCGAACAGCGGCAGCAGTATCCCGATCGACCAGGCCATGTACCCGAAGAAACTGGGCATCTTGATGCCGCGGTCTTCCGCGATCGCCTTGACCATGAGGTTGGGCGCGTTGCCGATGTAGGTATTGGCGCCCATGAACACGGCGCCGGCCGATACCGCGACCAGCGTGGTGGCCATGGTGGTCATCAGCACCTGCGGATCGCCACCGGCGGTGTTGAAGAACACCAGGTAGGTCGGCGCGTTGTCGAGGAAGGAACTCAGCACCCCGGTGGCCCAGAAATACATGGCCGGGTTCGGCGTGCCGTCCGCGTTGGTCACGGCACTGACCACCGCGCCGAACGGGCCGTCCACACCCGCCTTGAGCATGGCGATGACCGGGATGATGGTCAGGAAAATGGCGGCAAACAGCTTGGCTACCTCCTGCATCGGCGCCCAGCCGAACTGATTGCTCTCGTGCGCGCTGGCCGGCGTGATCTTCAGCGACACCAGCGTGACCACGATCAGCCCCACATCGCGCACGATGCCGGGCAGGCCCACGTCGGTGCCGGCGATGTTGAACACCACCGGCGACTTCCACAGGCCGCTGAGCAACACCAGGCCCACCACCACCAGAAGCAGGATGAAGTTGACGCTGCCATCGAAACCCAGCCGGGCGGTATCCGGTGTCGGATCGACCGGGCGGATTTCCTCGCGCCGGTGGTAGTACCACCAGTCGATGACGTAGAACATCGCCAGCAGCGAGCCGATGATGAACAGCGCATGACTCCAGAGATGCGTCACCGTCCAGAAAAAGTCCACGCCCTTGAGGAAGCCCAGGAACAGCGGCGGATCGCCCAGCGGCGTGAGCGCGCCGCCGGCGTTGGAGACGATGAAGATGAAGAAAACCACCACGTGCACCTGGTGCTTGCGGTTGTCGTTGGCCCGGATCAGGGGACGGATCAACAGCATCGAGGCACCGGTGGTCCCCATGAAGCTGGCCAGGAAAGCGCCGATGGCGATCAGGCCGGTGTTCAGGCCCGGGCTGCCGTGCAGGTTGCCGCGCACGAAGATGCCGCCCGCCACGGTGAACAGCGCCGTGAGCAGGATGATGAACGGGATGTATTCGGCCAGCGCGGCATGCACCGTGGCCTCCCAGGTCAGGCCGGGTCCGAAGGTGATGGCGAAAGGCACCAGAAAGGCCAGCGCCCAGGCCGCCGAAATCTTGCCGAAGTGGTGATGCCAGAAGAACGGTGCAACCAAAGGCAGCAACGCGATCGACAGCAGCACGCCGGCAAAGGGGATGCTCCACAGCACCGACAACTGGCTTCCGTCCAGATCGGCCGAACGGGCCAGACCCGGCAGCAGCGCACCAGCCAGGGCCAGCGCTTGCAAGCACTTCTTGTTCATTGGGATCTCCGTTTCGCCGGGCTCAGACCGCCAACAGATCCACTTCGAACAGCAGGGTGGCGTTGGGTGGGATCACCCCGCCGGCGCCGCGCGCGCCGTAACCCAGTTCCGCCGGAATCAGCAGCCGGCGCGTGCCGCCCACCTTCATGCCCTGGACGCCTTCGTCCCAGCCCTTGATGACGTGACCGGCGCCCAGGGGAAACTCGAACGGCTGCCCGCGGTCTTTGCTGGAGTCGAACTTGGCGCCCTGCACCCCGTCGGTGTACAGCCAGCCGGTGTAGTGCACCTGCACGGGCCGCCCGGCCTGCGCCTCTTCGCCGTTGCCGACCACGGTGTCTTCGTATTGCAGTCCGCTGGGGGTGGTGATCATGATGTCGTGTCCTTTGGAATGAAGAAGGGAACCGGCGATTATTCCAGCCAGGTCGTGAACGATTCGACCGGCTCGCGCGGCGTATGGAACCCGTTGACCGGATCGGCTGGATCGGCATAACCCAGTGCCATGCCGCAGACGAGCATCTCCTGGTCGCCGGCACCGATGTGCGGCAGGACGATCCGGGCAAAGCCGTTCCAGGCCGCCTGCGGACAGGTGTGCAGGCCATGGCCGCGTGCGGCCACCATGATGTTCTGCAGGAACATGCCGTAGTCCACCAGCGAGCCGCGCCCCATGACGCGGTCGAGCGTGAACATCAGGCCCACGGGCGCGTCGAAGAAACGGAAGTTGCGCTGGTGCTGGGCGTGCATCCTGTCCTTGTCGCCCTTGGTGATGCCCAGCAGGCCGTAGAGGCTCCAGCCGTTCTCGCGCCGGCGATCGATATAGGGGCTGACCCACTTTTCCGGGTAGTAGTCGTATTCCTCGCGGTACTGTTCGGCCAGCGAGGGATCGGCGCGCAAGGCGTCGTGCGCGGCGCAGACTTTCTCCACCAGCGTGTCGCGCGCCGATCCCTGCAGCACATAGACCCGCCAGGGCTGGGTGTTGGTCCCCGAAGGCGCGCGGCTCGCGACGGCGAGCAGGTGTTCCAGCGTGGAGCGCGGAACCGGCTGGGGCAGGAAGGCCCGCGCCGACATGCGGGAGGTGATCGCGGCATCGACGCTGGCGGCGTCGATCACGGAGGCGGGCGGCACGGGATTGCGGGTCATCGAAGCGTCTCCAGGACAGTTTTCAGGGAAGGCGGCAGCGTTACGGGCCGGCGCGATCCGCGGTCCACGTAGACGTGCACGAAGTGTCCGCAAGCGGCCGCCAGTTCGGCGCCGGCGGCAAACAGGCCCACTTCGTACCGCACGCTGGACGTGCCCAGGTGCGCCACGCGCAACCCGGCCTGCACGGTCTGGGGAAAGGCCAGGGGCGCGAAGTAGTTGCACTGCGTCTCGATCACCAGGCCGATCACCGGGCCTGCGTGAATGTCCAGCGCGCCCTGCTCGATCAGGTGGGCGTTGACCGCCGTGTCGAACCAACTGTAGTACACCACGTTGTTGACGTGGCCGTAGACGTCGTTGTCGGCCCAGCGGGTGCCGATGTCGCGGAACGCGCGGTAGGCGGAACGGGGCTGTGGCTGTGCGCGAAAGGGTGGGCTGTTGCTGCTCATCGCCGGGGATTGTGCCAGCGGCCCGCGGCCTGCCCTGTCGCCGGCGCGGAAACCGCAGCGTGCGGCACGGCTTCCCAGCGGTGGTGGTACTCCAGCGCCGTGCGGTAGGTCTGCACCTGGACCTGCACCGTGCTCTCCAGATCGACGCCGTAGCCACCGGCCATGGTCAACGCCAGCGGAATCCGGCGCTGCCAGGCCCACGCCATCACCTGGCGATCGCGCGCTTCCAGGCCGTCGAACGTGAGCTTGAGCCGGCCCAGGCGGTCGCCCTCGTGCGGGTCGGCGCCGGCCAGATAGATGACCAGGCCCGGCTCGAAGCGGCGTTCGAGTTCGTCCAGCGCGTGCGCCAGCGCCTCGAGGTACGCTGCGTCGCCACAGCCGTCGGGCAGGTTCACGTCGAGGTCGCCGGGTTCCTTGCGAAAGGGAAAATTCTTCTCGCCGTGCAAGGACAAGGTGAACACCGACGGATCCCGGGCAAAGATGCTGGCCGTGCCATTGCCCTGGTGCACGTCCAGATCGATGACCGCCACGCGCAGCGGCCCTTTCGCCCGGTGGGCGTGCGCGTGCTCGGTCTGCATCAGCCTCGCGGCGACCGCCACATCATTGAAAACGCAGAAGCCGCTGCCTTTGTCGGCATGGGCGTGGTGGGTCCCGCCGGCCAGGTTCGCGGCAAGGCCCGACCCCGCCAGCGCGGCGCGGCACGCCTGCAAGGTGGCGCCGACCGAGCGGCGCGCCCGCTCCGCCATGGCCGGGCTCCAGGGAAACCCGATCTCGCGCTGGGAGGCGGGGCTCAATGACCCCGTGGCGACCGCCTCGATGTAGGCCGGCGCGTGAACCAGCGCCAGTTCACCATCGCTCGCCGCCAGCGCCTCTTTCATGACGACTTCGGGCAGTTCGGCCGCCAGGCGCTCGCGCAGGCGCGCGTACTTCGCCATCGGGAAACGGTGCCCGCTGGGCAGCGGCAGCACGAAGTGATCGGCGTAGAAGGCAAGCACAGGCAATCCGGGTGGCTGGATGGGGCGGGTCACCCGCTATTGTGAAGGCCGGTTTAGAACCGCGCCCCTAAAATGCTGCAACGCAACAAAAACCGCTTGTGCTCCTGCGGGAAATCCCTATAATTCGGTTCATGTTGCAGTGCAGCAAAGAGAACGAGAACAACAGCGTCAAGACAGCGCGGTGTTCACGAAGCGGCCTTCAACTGACCCCTCAATCAACACTCAGGAGTATGAACATGCTGACCGCTGAACAAATCGTTGCCGCCCAGAAAGCCAACATCGAAACCATTTTCGGCCTGACCCAGAAAGCCTTTGAAGGCGTGGAGAAACTGGTCGAACTCAACGTGCAGGCCACCAAGGCCGCCCTGTCCGAGTCCGCCAACGGCGCACAGGCGCTGCTGAGCGTCAAGGACGCCCAGGAACTGCTGACGCTGCAAGCCAGCCTGTTCCAGCCCCTGGCCGAGAAGACCGTGGCCTACAGCCGCCACCTGTACGACATTGCATCGGGCACCGGCGCCGAGTTCAGCAAGGCCGCCGAAGTGCAAGCCAGCGACGCCCAGAAGAAGTTCCTGGCCGTCGTGGACAACGCCTCGAAGAACGCTCCCGCCGGTTCCGAAACCGCCGTGGCCGTTTTCAAGAGCGCCATTTCCGCCAGCAACAACGCTCTGGAATCGGTTCAGAAAGCCGTCAAGCAAGCCACCGAAATGGCCGAAGCCAACTTCAACACCGTGACCGCTCAGGCCGTGAACGCCACCAAGGCCACCGCCAAGAAGCGTTGATCGGAAACCTGTTTTTCTGGTTGTCTCCTCGGGTCCTTTCCGAAATTCGATTTCATCGGACCCCTTAAGCCCTCGCTGCGAAGCGAGGGCTTTTTTTCTTGCCCGCCGCCAAAGGCGAGCAAGCCGTACAGCGGCTCAGATGGCGTTCATTATCAATAACCATTCTCGTTTGTGTTAGCATGCCGCGCGCATGGGCAACGGCTGTTGCCCACCGTCGATCCCCCCGGTTTCCCGGCATTTGAAAGATTTCACATGAACGTCCTTGCCAAACTCCCGCTGGTGTTCGCCGCCGCAGCCGCATCGTTCAGCCTGACCGTTCAGGCCCAGGAGAAGGTCCTCAACCTGTACTCCGCCCGCCACTACCAGACCGACGAGGCGTTGTACGAGAGTTTCACCAAGACCACCGGCATCAAGATCAACCGCGTGGACGCCGACGATGCCGGCATCCTGGCCCGCCTGCGCGCCGAAGGCGCGGCCTCCCCGGCCGACGTGATCCTGCTGGTGGATGCGGCGCGCCTGGCCGTGGCCGACAGCCAGGGCCTGTTCCAGCCGATCAAGTCGGCCAAGCTCGACGAGGCCATTCCCGCCAACCTGCGCGCCGACGCCGCCGCCGACGGCGTGACCTGGACCGGCTTTTCCACCCGCGCCCGCGTGATCGTGTACGACCCGGCGCGCGTCAAGGCCGAAGACGTGGCGACCTACGAGCAACTCGCCGACCCCAAGCTCAAGGGCCTGGTCTGCACGCGCTCGGGCTCGCACCCCTACAACCTCTCGCTGTTCGCCACCGTGGTCGAACGCCTGGGTGACGAGAAGGGCGAGGCCTGGCTCAAGGGTGTGGTCGCCAACATGGCCCGCGCGCCCAAGGGCGGCGACACCGACCAGATCAAGGGCGTGGCATCGGGCGAATGCGGCGTGGCCGTGAGCAACAGCTACTACGTGGCGCGCCTGGTCAAGTCGAGCAAGCCCGAAGACAAGGCCGTGGCGGACAAGGTGCGCGTGGTGTTCCCCAACCAGGCCACCAGCGGCACGCACGTGAACATCGCCGGCGCGGCCGTGGCCAAGCACGCCAAGAACCGCGACAACGCCGTGGCCTTCATGGAGTTCCTGGCCAGCCCGTCCGCGCAGGACTACTTCGCCAACGGCAACAACGAGTTCCCCGCCGCCATCGGCGTGAAAACGGACAACCCTGCCCTCAAGGCCATCGGCGGCGGCGACTTCAAGGCCGAGACCATTCCCCTGGGCGTGGTGGCCAGGAACCTGACCAAGGTGCAGCAGATGCTGGACCGCGCCGGGTACAAGTGATCCGGCTCACGGCAACAAAGGGCCCGCTTCGGCGGGCTTTTTGTTGTCAG